>NZ_JBIBYR010000020.1:0-116841 GCF_043083485.1 Streptomyces sp. NPDC014727
GTACTGCAGGGGGGACCCTGTGGGAGAGTAGGACGCCGCCGAACTCCTTTTACGGAGAAGCCCCGTGCCCTTGTGGCACGGGGCTTCTCTGCGTTCACGAGATGCTTGCGTTACCCCCGTGTGTCTGCTGATGGCGGCTGACGGTAGGGTCAGGGGGCATCATTGGCACGTTCTTCACACAGGAGGCCCCCGGGTGGAGGTCCAGGAGACTCGGGTTCAGACGGACCGGGTACTCACCATCCCCAACATCCTCAGCATGGCGCGCCTTGTCGGGGTTCCGCTCTTCCTGTGGTTGATTCTTCGCCCCGAGTTCGGTGGGCCGAAAAGCGATGGCTGGGCCCTGTTGGTCCTGATGCTGAGCGGTATCAGCGACTACCTCGACGGTAAGCTCGCCCGCCGGTGGAACCAGATCAGCAGCCTCGGCCGGCTTCTGGACCCTGCTGCGGACCGCCTCTACATCCTTTCCACCCTCGTCGGGCTGACCTGGCGGGAGATTCTGCCGCTGTGGCTCACCGCCGCCCTTCTGGCGCGCGAACTCATGCTCCTCGTGATGGTGGGAATTCTCCGACGGCACGGCTATCCGCCGCCCCAGGTGAACTTCCTGGGGAAGGCTGCCACGTTCAACCTGATGTACGCGTTCCCCTTGTTGCTGCTCAGTGACGGAAGTGGTTGGCTTGCATCGCTGGCTGCCATTTTCGGATGGGCGTTCGCTGGTTGGGGTACAACGCTCTATTGGTGGGCAGGGATCCTCTACGTGGTTCAGGTCCGCCGACTCGTCAAGGCGGATGCAGTAGCCGATTGAGCTCGTTGACGCGGTGTCGCGCAGTGTGGCCGACCCGCCGCTGATGACCCGGATGGCGCCCCGACGGGCGAAGTCGGCTTGACCGTCGTCTCTTCAAGGAGGACGTTTCCGACATGAAGGCCGTCGTGATGGCTGGTGGCGAAGGCACTCGTCTTCGCCCCATGACCTCAAGCATGCCCAAGCCGCTTCTGCCCGTCGCCAATCGGCCGATCATGGAGCATGTGCTTCGGCTGCTGAAGCGGCACGGGCTCAATGAGACCGTCGTGACGGTCCAATTTCTCGCCTCGCTGGTCAAGAACTACTTCGGGGACGGCGAAGAGCTCGGGATGGAGCTCAGTTACGCCAACGAGGAGAAGCCGCTCGGCACCGCGGGGAGCGTGAAGAATGCCGAGGAAGCACTGAAGGACGACACCTTCCTCGTTATTTCGGGCGACGCGCTCACCGACTTCGATCTCACCGACCTCATCGCCTTCCACAAGGAAAAAGGCGGTCTGGTGACGGTGTGCCTGACCCGCGTGCCGAATCCTCTGGAATTCGGCATCACCATCGTGGACGAGGCGGGCCAGGTCGAGCGCTTCCTGGAGAAGCCCACCTGGGGTCAGGTTTTCTCGGACACGGTCAACACGGGCATCTATGTGATGGAACCCGAGGTGTTCGACTACGTCGAAGCCGATGTCTCGGTGGACTGGTCCGGTGATGTCTTCCCGCAGCTCATGAAGGAAGGCAAACCGATCTACGGCTATGTTGCCGAGGGCTACTGGGAGGATGTCGGCACCCACGAGAGCTATGTGAAGGCCCAGGCCGACGTCCTTGAGCGGAAAGTCGACGTCGAGATCGACGGCTTCGAGATCTCGCCGGGTGTATGGGTTGCAGAAGGGGCGGAGGTGCATCCCGACGCGGTATTGCGGGGTCCCCTGTACATCGGGGACTACGCGAAAGTCGAAGCCGGGGTGGAGATTCGTGAGCACACGGTCATCGGGTCGAATGTGGTCGTCAAGAGTGGCGCCTTCCTGCATAAAGCCGTGGTGCACGACAACGTCTACATCGGCCAGCACAGCAATCTGCGCGGATGCGTGATCGGTAAGAACACCGACGTCATGCGGGCCGCCCGCATCGAGGACGGGGCGGTCATCGGGGACGAGTGTCTGATCGGTGAGGAATCGATCATTCAGGGAAATGTTCGCGTGTACCCGTTCAAGACCATCGAGGCCGGAGCGTTCGTCAACACCTCGGTGATCTGGGAATCGCGTGGACAGGCCCATCTCTTCGGAGCCCGCGGTGTGTCCGGGATTCTGAACGTCGAGATCACGCCGGAGCTGGCGGTCCGGCTTGCGGGAGCGTATGCCACGACCCTGAAGAAGGGTTCGACGGTCACCACCGCACGTGACCACTCCCGTGGTGCGCGTGCGCTGAAGAGAGCGGTGATCTCTGCACTTCAGGCCAGTGCCATCGACGTACGAGATCTGGAGAACGTACCGATGCCCGTCGCGCGCCAGCAGACGGCGCGGGGCAGCGCCGGCGGCATCATGATCCGTACGTCTCCCGGTGTGCCCGATTCGGTCGACATCATGTTCTTCGACGAGCGGGGCGCCGATCTCTCCCAGGCACGGCAGCGGAAGCTGGACCGGGTGTATGCGCGTCAGGAGTACCGCAGGGCCTTCCCCGGAGAGATCGGGGATCTGCACTTCCCGTCCAGCGTCTTCGACTCGTACACGGGATCGCTGCTGCGCAACGTGGACACCGTCGGGATCGCCGACGCGGGTCTCAAGGTGGTCGTCGACGCCTCCAACGGCAGTGCGGGCCTTGTTCTGCCCAGCCTGCTGGGACGGCTCGGTGTGGACTCGTTGACGATCAACCCAGGGCTCGACGAATCACGGCCCACCGAGTCCGCCGAAACCCGACGGTCGGGGCTGGTGCGGCTCGGCGAGATCGTCTCCTCGGCGCGAGCCGCGTTCGGTGTGCGCTTCGATCCGGTCGGCGAGCGGCTCTCCCTGGTCGACGAGCGAGGCAGGATCGTGGAGGACGACCGGGCGCTCCTGGTGATGCTGGACCTCGTCGCGGCCGAGCGGCGCAGCGGGCGGGTGGCGCTGCCCGTGACCACGACCCGGGTCGCCGAGCAGGTCGCGGCGTACCACGGCACGCAGGTCGCATGGACGACGACGTCGCCCGACGACCTGACGCGCGTGGGACGCGAGGAAGGCACCATCTTCGGTGGAGACGGCCGCGGCGGCTTCATCGTTCCGGAATTCAGCAGTGTCTTCGACGGATGCGCCGCCTTCGTGAGGCTTCTCGGGCTCGTCGCCAGGACCCAGCTCACCCTGAGCCAGATCGATGCCCGTATTCCCCGTGCCCACGTACTGCGCCGTGATCTGGCCACACCCTGGGCGGTGAAGGGCATGGTCATGCGACGGGTCGTCGAGGCTGCCGGGGACCGCAGCGTCGACACGACCGACGGTGTGCGGGTCGTCGAGGCCGACGGGCGATGGGTGATGGTGCTGCCGGACCCGGCCGAGGCTGTCACCCATTTGTGGGCCGAGGGCCCGGACGACGCCTCCGCGCAGGCATTGCTGGACGAATGGGCTGGAGTCGTGGACAGCGCAGGTCAGTGACGGTTTCATCGGTGAGCCCGGTGGCGCTCTGCGGCGTCTCCGGGCTCACCGGTGGGGCCATTCGGCGGTAGCGGTGGCGACGTGCGACGATGTGCGGCATGTCGCAGCAGACCCCCGATCGGAGTACCGCCCCGCCACGAGCGCGCCCCGACGCGTCCATGTCGCTGCTGACCAACGTGATGGACCACAGCCTGGACGACGGATACGCCGAGGCGTCGGCACGTCGCAAGGCCGACGGAAGCGCGGGTTTGCCCCGCACGCTCAAGTCGAAACTCGGTCTCGCGGCTTGTCTGGTTCTCGCTGCTCTCGTCGTCACACTCGGGGCTGCGCAGGCACGTGTCTCCGCGCCGGTCCTCGCCAAGGAACGCGAGGAACTGATCGACCGTATCGACGGAGAGACGGCGGCGGCCGACACCCTTGAGGCGCAGGTCGACAAGCTCCGCGACGATGTGGGCAGACGTCAGCGCAAGGCCCTGGAAAAGCACGGCGGGGACCAGGGAGAGCTGGTGGCGCTGCTCGCCGGGGCGACGCCGGTGGCAGGGCCCGGCGTGAAGCTCGTGGTCGACGATGCCGAGGGCACCGATCAAGGTGGCGGCGGGCCCCGAGAGACCAGCGGATTCACCGACACCGGTCGGGTTCGCGACCGGGACCTGCAGCGGGTCGTCAACGGCCTGTGGCAGTCCGGCGCGGAAGCGATTTCGATCAATGGGCAGCGGCTCACGGCACTGTCGGCGATCCGCGCGGCCGGCGACGCCATACTGGTCGACAACAGACCGCTCGTGCCGCCGTACACGGTGCTGGCGGCGGGGGACGGAAAGCCGCTCAGCAGCGCATTCCAGGCCAGTGCCGACGGCCAGTATCTGCAGGCGCTCAAGGACACCTTCGACATCCGGACGAGCATGTCCGTGCAGCAGAAGGTGAGTCTCCCGGTCGCGCCGAGCCTGATCGTACGAACAGCAGAGCCTTATAAGGCCGCAGACACCGGCAGTGGTGCGGCAGACACAAGGAAGGGCACATCGTGATCGCCGTACTGGGCCTCGTCGTGGGAGTCGTGGTCGGACTGTTGGTCCGGCCCGAGGTGCCGGCGGTGGTCGAGCCGTATCTTCCGATCGCCGTCGTGGCTGCCCTGGACGCAGTCTTCGGTGGTCTGCGGGCCATGCTCGACGGAATCTTTGTCGACAAGGTCTTCGTCGTCTCGTTCCTGTCGAACGTCGTGGTGGCCGCGCTGATCGTCTTCCTGGGCGACAAGCTGGGCGTCGGAGCGCAGCTCTCGACCGGTGTAGTGGTCGTGCTCGGGATCCGGATCTTCTCCAACGCCGCGGCCATCCGACGGCACGTCTTCCGGGCTTGAGGCCGATGAGCAACGATGAACTTCCCAGCGACAAGGAGCGCACCGGCGAGCAGTCGGCCGGTGCCGCAAAGGAGCTCACCGGGCGTCAGCGGCTGATCGCCGGGCTGTGGCCGCCACGGGCGACACGGGCCCAACTCATCGTCGCGCTGCTGCTGTTCGTCCTCGGTCTCGGGCTGGCCATTCAGGTGCGCTCGAACAGCGACAACAGCGCTCTGCGTGGTGCCCGTCAGGAGGACCTGGTCCGCATCCTCGACGAGCTGGACGACCGTACACAGCGTCTGGAGGACGAGAAGCAGCGCCTCGATGCCCAGCGCACGGAGTTGGAGAACAGCTCCGACCAGGCCGAGGAGGCGCGCAAGCAGACGGTCGAGAAGGAGCGGCAACTCGGTATCCTCGCGGGCACCGTCGCAGCACACGGTCCCGGGATCACGCTCACGGTCAATGACCCCGGGGACGGGGTCAAGGCGGACATGCTGCTCGATGCGCTCCAGGAGTTGCGCGCGGCGGGCGCCGAGGCGATCGAGGTCAACGGGGTGAGGGTGGTGGCCAATACCTACTTTTCTGGTGACGGCGGCCATGTCAAGGTGGACGATCGTAAGATCACCGCGCCGTATGTGTTCAAGGTGATCGGCAAGCCCCAGGATCTGGAGCCGGCTCTGAACATCCCCGGGGGTGTGGTGCAGACACTGGAGAAGGAGCAGGCCACCGTGCATGTGGAGCAGGCCGACGACATCGTCGTGGATGTCTTGCGACCGGCGAAGCGGCCTGACTACGCTCGGTCGTCGACCCGATGAGGCGGCGGCACGGAGGGGTCGAAGGACACGGGCGGGAGGTTGCGGGGGGTCGGCGCATCGTAAAGGTGGTGCGTGGTGGAAACTGTCGAGTGGATACGGACGTTGTGAAGATGTCCGGGTCGGCAGGTGTATTCATTCAGGGTTCGTCCTGCCCCACGGGCGGGTCTATTTCGGTCAAGGGGAATCGCCCGTGAAGTTGTTTGGGAAGTTGTTCGGCAAGAGCGCTCGCGATGAGGCTGCCCGCCATCGCGCACCACGCCATGGCCAGGTGGATGAGCAGGGCTCGGAGCGCCCGCTCTACCGCGATCAGGTATCCGGTTCGAGTGGTGACAATTCGGGAGTTTCCGGCGCGTCGTCCGTTGACCCTGCCGGTGCCGGCCGCATAGGTTTCGGGGAACCGTCAACCTCAAGTACGGGTGGAGGGTTCAGCCCGGGGCAGGAGGGTTCGTCCATGCCGGTCTGTACGAGGTGCGGGCATCGCAACGCCGAGGCCAGTCGTTTCTGCTCCAACTGTGGTGCGCCGCTGAAGGGCGGAATTCCCGAGCGTGCCTCGGAGACGACCTCGACCATCTCCATCTCCGGCCTGGAGGCGTACGAGGCGGAGGCCACCGGGCAGACGCCCGTACCTTCCCTCTCGCCCGAGGCACAGGCAGCTGTCGACGCTCTTCCGCTCGGCTCGGCGCTCCTGGTGGTGCGACGTGGTCCGAACTCCGGCAGCCGTTTCCTGCTCGACGGGGAGCTGACCACGGCCGGCCGCCACCCGCAGAGCGACATCTTCCTCGACGACGTGACGGTGTCGCGGCGGCATGTGGAGTTCCACAGGATGCCTGACGGCAGCTTCACGGTCGGGGACGTCGGCAGCCTGAACGGCACCTATGTCAACCGCGAGCGCATCGACTCCGTCGCACTGTCCAACGGCGACGAAGTGCAGATCGGCAAGTACCGGCTGGTCTTCTACGCGAGCCAGCGGGGCATCTGACCCGTCAGGGAAGGTCCATGCTGAGAACACCGACGGGCGGTGCCGGTAACGGCACCGCCACCGCCGACGACCGCCCGATGAGCATCGGCACGGTGCTCCTGCAGCTGCGGGACGAGTTTCCCGAGGTGACGATCTCCAAGATCCGCTTTCTGGAGGCCGAAGGGCTCGTCGAGCCGCAGCGGACCCCCTCCGGCTACCGCAAGTTCCGTGAGGCCGACGTGGAGCGGCTGGCTCAGGTGCTGCGTATGCAGCGGGACCACTATCTGCCGCTGAAGGTCATCCGGGAACATCTGGACGCCCTCACCCGCGGTGAGAAGTCCGCCCTGCCGTCCGGAGGCGGTCCCCGGGATCTGGCCGACGGCGGCTGGGAGGCGGAGCCCGGACGGGCTACCGCAGCCCGGATCGGCAGAGCCGAGCTGCTCGCGGCCGCCGAAGTCACCGAGAGTGACCTTGCCGAGTGGGAGTCGTACGGCCTGGTCGTTCCGACCTCCGAGGGTGGATACGACGCCGAGATGGTCACGGTGGCCAAGCTTGTGGCGGATCTGGGTCGATTCGGTCTGGAACCGCGTCACCTGCGCGCCATGCGAGCGGCCGCGGACCGTGAGGCCGGACTCGTCGAGCAGGTGGTCGCGCCCCTGCGTCGACACCGGAATCCGCAGACCAGGGCACACGCGGAGGCCACCGCGCGGGAGCTCGGAGAGCTGTCCGTACGGCTTCATTCGGCCCTGGTGCAGGCGGCTCTGCGGGTCCGGTTCCACTGATCACGTCGGTGCCCGACTACCCAAACCTGCCGAGCACGTCCTAGGGTTGCTGTGTGAACGAGCTCGACGTTGTGGGTGTCCGGGTGGAAATGCCCTCCAACCAACCGATCGTGCTCCTGCGTGAAGTGGGAGGCGACCGGTACCTCCCCATTTGGATCGGTCCTGGTGAGGCGACCGCGATCGCCTTTGCCCAGCAGGGCATGGCACCGGCCAGGCCGCTGACCCATGATCTCTTCAAGGATGTGCTCGAGGCCGTCGGCCAGGAGCTGACCGAGGTCCGAATCACGGACCTGCGGGAAGGGGTCTTCTACGCGGAGCTGGTCTTCGCCAGCGGGGTCGAGGTGAGCGCGCGGCCGTCCGACGCCATAGCGCTCGCCCTGCGCACCGGAACGCCGATCTACGGCAGTGACGGGGTGCTGGACGACGCGGGTATCGCCATCCCGGACGAGCAGGAGGACGAAGTGGAGAAGTTCCGCGAGTTCCTCGACCAGATCTCACCGGAGGACTTCGGGACCAACAGTCAGTGACCGTTCTGCGGGGCCGCCGTCAGCGCATCCGACAAGCCTTTCCCGCTCGCATGTCACGTGAAACCACCCTCAGGGTGATTATCACTCGGCGTGCCGAGTGTGGCGATCGTTGACGCACCCCGAGTGACTGCCTACCTTCGAGATGGCAGGACAAGGACGGAGGTCGGCGTGAGAAGCAGCGGCGACGGTACGGCAGCGGGTGGGCCGTATCCGCAGCAGGGGAGTACAGCCGGCCGCACCATCAGGCAACCGGTTCAACCGGCGGCGGTGGCGGGGGGCGGCGTGGCATCGGCCAACGACATCGGTTATCGCGGGCCGACGGCTTGCGCGGCTGCGGGGATCACCTATCGGCAGCTCGACTACTGGGCCCGTACGGGGCTGGTCGAGCCGAGCGTGCGCCCCGCATACGGCTCGGGCACGCAGCGGCTCTACAGCTTCCGGGACGTCGTCCTGCTGAAGATCGTGAAGCGTTTCCTGGACACGGGCGTCGCCCTTCAGAACATCCGCACCACGGTTCAACACCTGCGGGCCCGCGGATTCCAGGATCTTGAGCGGATGACGCTGATGAGCGACGGCGCGACGGTATACGAGTGCTCTTCGCCGGACGAGGTCGTCAGTCTGCTCCAGGGCGGCCAGGGGGTCTTCGGTATCGCTGTGGGCGTGGTGTGGCAGGACGTGGATGCGGCGCTGTCACAACTGCACGGTGAGCGGGTGGACACCGGCGAGACACTGATCGGGAACAATCCCACCGATGAACTCGCGCGGCGACGCAATCGCGCCGGCTGACCCCGTACCGGAATCGGGCGCGGCGATTGTCAGTGCCGTAGGGCAGCATCGATTGATGTGAGAGCCGCGCCCACCATCCTGCATCTCGACATGGATGCCTTCTACGCCTCCGCCGAGCAGGCGTCGAAGCCCAGCCTGCGCGGCAAACCTGTCGTGGTGGGTGGGCTGGGGCCCCGCGGGGTCGTCGCCACCGCCTCGTACGAGGCCCGGCGCTTCGGGGTGCACTCGGCGATGCCCATGGCGCAGGCGCGGAGGCTGGCCCCCAACGCGGCCTATCTGGTGCCGCGCTTCCTTCTGTACCGGACGGTCAGCGACCAGGTGATGGAGCTGCTGGGGCGGCTCTCCCCGCTGGTGGAGCCGCTCAGTCTCGACGAGGCCTTCGTGGACCTGGAGGCAGGCGGGGCGGCCGACGACTCGGCTTCCGCGCGGGAGGTCGGAGAGCAGCTGCGTACGGCCATCAAAGCGGTCACCGGGCTCACCGGTTCGGTCGGGCTCGCCGGTTCCAAGATGCTTGCCAAGATCGCTTCGGAGGAGGCGAAGCCGAACGGGCTGCTGCTCATCGAACCGGGCACGGAGCGGGAGCTGCTCGCACCCATGCCGGTACGGATCCTCCCCGGCGTCGGACCCGCGACGGCGGACCATCTGCGCCGCGCCGGGATGACGACGGTGGACGACCTCGTCGAGGCGGGTGAGGCGGAGCTCGTACGCCTGCTGGGGAGGGCGCACGGGGGCTCGCTCCATCGCATGGCGCTCGGGTACGACGACCGGCCCGTGGTCGCGGAGCGGGACGCCAA
Organism: Streptomyces sp. NPDC014727; assembly: GCF_043083485.1. Lineage (NCBI taxonomy): Bacteria > Bacillati > Actinomycetota > Actinomycetes > Kitasatosporales > Streptomycetaceae > Streptomyces > Streptomyces sp. NPDC014727. The sequence goes on from NZ_JBIBYR010000020.1 coordinate 9,404, forward strand.
ATCGGTGTCGGTGGAGGACACCTTCGACGCGGACCTGCACGACCGGGTGCGGGTCAGGACGGAGGTGGAGCGGTTGGCCGACCGATGTGTCCAGCGGCTGCGGGGGGCGGGGCGGTCCGGTCGGACGGTGGTGCTGAAGGTGCGCCGGTACGACTTCTCCACGCTCACACGGTCGGAGACGCTGCGTGGGCCCACGGACGACCCCACGGTGGTCCGGGAGGCCGCCGCGCGGCTCCTGGAGGCTGTGGACACCACCGGAGGGGTACGGCTCCTCGGTGTGGGCGTCACGGGGCTCGCCGATTACACCCAGGAGGATCTCTTCGCACAGGCCGCCGGTGAGCGGGCCGCGAGCGGGGAAGCGGCCGAGGAGGATAGGACGGCGGGAGGCCGTGGGGAGGAAACGGTGAGCGGTGCGCCGGAGGAGCCCCCAGGGAGCGCAGAGCAGTCGGCGGCACGGCGCTGGACCGCCGGACACGACGTACGCCATGACACATACGGGCATGGCTGGGTGCAGGGCAGCGGCATCGGCCGGGTGACGGTGCGGTTCGAGGAACCTGAGTCGGCGCCCGGCCGGGTGCGGACGTTCCGGATCGACGATCCGGCCCTGCAGCCGGCCGAGCCGTTGCCATTGGTCCGGAACCCGGTGGACTACTCGTCCTGGCCGGCGAGTCTGCCGAAGTCCCTGTCCGGGCCGGTCTCCTCGAACGGGGAGTCCAGGCCGTAGTGCCGGTAGAGCTGGAGCTCCTGTTCGGGCGAGAGATGGCGGCCGACGCCGAAGTCCGGTGCGTCCTTGATCAGCGCACGGTCGAAGGGGACGCGGAGCGAGTCCTCCACGAATTCGCTGGGTTCCAGCGGGACGAACGCGTCCCGGCTGAAGAGTCCGGTGCGTACGGCCGCCCACTCGGGGACACCGGTCGCGTCGTCGAGGTACACCTCGTCCACGGTTCCGATCTTGGTGCCCTTGCGGTCGAACGCCTTGCGGCCGATCAGGCTGCGCGGATCTATGTCGGTCTGCACGGTCCCTCCCACTGGTCGCGGCTACTCCACAAGCACTACAAAAGTGCAGATCCGGGGGGTTGGCCACTCGAGAATGGCGCCACTGACCCCGCTGGTAGGCTGGTACTGGCCGCTGACCCCGTGCGGGAGAGTCCTCCGGAGCTGATCCGAAGGCGCCGAAGGAGCAAATCCTCCCCGGAATCTCTCAGGCCCCCGTACCGCACGGACGAGGTCACTCTGGAAAGCAGGGCGGGTTCCGCGCGGCCGAGTGCCGATGCGGCTCCTTCCCTCACCGACGGTGAAAGCCGGTGCGCCGCAGGGTGCGCCGGTGAAGCTCTCAGGTCGAGATGACAGAGGGGGAGGCCGTTCGGGCACCCGCGCCGTGGTGCCCCTCGCAGGTCGTGACAGACCAGGAGGCCTCCACCATGACCCCCCGCCGCACTCCGCTCTCCCAGCTGGAGCAGGGCATTCCGTTCGAGCAGCGCCACATCGGTCCCGATGCCGAGGCACAGTCGAAGATGCTCGCCCAGGTCGGCTACGGCTCGCTGGACGAGCTCACCGCGGCAGCCGTGCCCGATGTCATCAAGAGCGCGGAGGCACTCCGGCTGCCGACCGCTCGCACCGAGGCCGAGGTCCTCGCGGAGCTGCGCGCCCTCGCCGACCGCAACCAGGTGCTGGCCCCGATGATCGGGCTCGGCTACTACGGCACCTTCACTCCGCCGGTGATCCTCCGCAACGTCATGGAGAACCCCGCCTGGTACACGGCCTACACGCCGTACCAGCCGGAGATCTCGCAGGGCCGCCTGGAGGCGCTCCTCAACTTCCAGACGATGGTCGCCGAGCTGACCGGGCTGCCCACCTCCGGCGCCTCCCTGCTCGACGAGGGCACCGCGGCCGCCGAGGCCATGGCGCTCTCGCGGCGCGTCGGCAAGGTCAAGAACGGCGTCTTCCTGGTCGACGCCGATGCCCTGCCGCAGACGATCGCCGTCATCGAGACCCGCGCCGAGCCGACCGGCGTCGAGGTCGTCGTCGCCGACCTCGCCGACGGCATCCCGGCGGAGATCGCCGAGCGCGGTGTCTTCGGCGTCCTGGTGCAGTACCCCGGTGCCTCCGGCGCGGTGCGCAACATCCAGCCCGTCATCGAGCAGGCCCACGACCTCGGTGCGATCGTCACGGTCGCCGCCGACCTGCTGGCCCTGACCCTGCTCACCTCCCCGGGTGACCTGGGCGCGGACATCGCGGTCGGCACCACGCAGCGTTTCGGTGTGCCGATGGGCTTCGGCGGACCTCACGCCGGGTTCATGGCCGTACGCGAGCAGTTCGCACGCAGCCTGCCCGGCCGCCTCGTCGGCGTCTCCGTCGACGCGGACGGCACCAAGGCCTACCGGCTGGCCCTGCAGACCCGCGAGCAGCACATCCGTCGTGAGAAGGCCACCAGCAACATCTGTACGGCTCAGGTGCTGCTTGCCGTCATGGCCGGGATGTACGCCGTTTACCACGGCCCGGACGGGCTGCGGACGATCGCTCAGCGCACCCACCGCTACGCGACGATCCTGGCCGAGGGGCTGCGCGCCTCGGGTGTCGAGGTGGTGACGGGCGCCTACTTCGACACCCTCACCGTGCGTGTTCCGGGGAAGGCCGCCGACATCGTGGCCGCGGCTCGCGACCGAGGTGTCAACCTCCGGCTCGTGGATGCCGACCTGGTTTCCCTCGCCTGCGACGAGACGACCACCCGTACGCAGATCGCCGCAGTCTGGGCCGCCTTCGGTGCCGACGGGGACATCGAGGCGCTGGACGCGGCGGCCGCAGACGCACTGCCCAAGTCCCTGCTGCGCACCGACGAGATCCTCAACCACCCGGTCTTCCACCAGCACCGTTCCGAGACGGCGATGCTGCGCTATCTGCGCAAGCTCGCCGACCGGGACTACGCCCTGGACCGGGGCATGATCCCGCTCGGCTCCTGCACCATGAAACTGAACGCGACCACCGAGATGGAGTCGATCACCTGGCCCGAGTTCGGCGCGCTGCATCCCTTCGCGCCGGCCGAGCAGGCACAGGGCTTCCTCACCCTCATCCGTGAGCTGGAGGAGCGCCTCGCCGAGGTCACCGGGTACGACGCGGTCTCGATCCAGCCGAACGCCGGATCGCAGGGCGAGTTCGCAGGCCTCCTGGCGGTGCGCGCGTACCACCGGGCCAATGGCGACGACCAGCGGACCGTCTGCCTCATCCCGTCCTCCGCGCACGGCACCAACGCGGCCAGCGCCGTCATGGCCGGCATGAAGGTCGTGGTGGTGAAGACCGCCGACGACGGCGAGGTCGACATCGAGGACCTCCGCGCCAAGATCGAGAAGCACCGCGACGAGCTCGCGGTGCTCATGATCACGTACCCGTCGACGCACGGTGTGTTCGAGGAGCACGTCGCGGACATCTGCGCCGAGGTGCACGACGCCGGCGGACAGGTGTACGTCGACGGCGCCAACCTCAACGCCCTGGTCGGCCTCGCGAAGCCCGGCCGCTTCGGCGGCGACGTCTCGCACCTGAACCTGCACAAGACCTTCTGCATCCCGCACGGCGGCGGTGGCCCCGGCGTCGGCCCGGTCGGCGTGCGTGCGCACCTCGCGCCGTACCTTCCGAACCACCCGCTGCAGCCCGCGGCGGGTCCCGAGACCGGCGTCGGACCGATCTCGGCCGCTCCGTGGGGTTCGGCCGGCATTCTTCCCATCTCCTGGGCGTACGTGCGTCTGATGGGCGGGGAGGGGCTGAAGCGCGCGACGCAGGTCGCCGTACTCGCCGCCAACTACATCGCCAAGCGTCTCGAACCGCACTACCCGATCCTGTACAACGGCCCGGCCGGGCTGGTCGCACACGAATGCATCGTGGACCTGCGGCCGATCTCCAAGTCCACCGGCGTCAGCGTCGACGACATCGCCAAGCGTCTGATCGACTACGGCTTCCACTCTCCGACCATGTCGTTCCCGGTCGCCGGAACGCTGATGATCGAGCCGACGGAGAGCGAGAACCTCGCGGAGCTCGACCGCTTCTGCGACACGATGATCGCCATACGCGGCGAGGTCGAGAAGGTGGCTTCGGGCGAGTGGGGCGCGGACGACAACCCGCTGAAGAACGCTCCGCACACCGCGGCGATGCTGGGCGGGGAGTGGAAGCACGACTACAGCCGTGAGGTGGCGGTCTTCCCGGCCGGAGTCTCGGCAGCCGACAAGTACTGGCCGCCGGTGCGCCGGATCGACGGTGCTTTCGGTGACCGCAACCTCGTCTGCTCCTGCCCGCCGCTGGACGAGTACGACAACTGAGGCATGAGCGACACGATGTGACGCGGACATGCGTCGGGGCCGGTGCGGAGCATTCTCCGGGCCGGCCCCCGTTCGTACCGGCCGGGGTCAGGCGGCCTTCACGGCCCGGCCCGTTTCCAGGGGCCGGTGCGGGGCGATGATCTGCCCGTCCGGGAGCAGCTCACCGGTGTCCTCGAAGAGCAGGACGCCGTTGCACAGCAGGCTCCAGCCCTGTTCCGGATGGTGAGCCGTAAGGCGGGCGGCCTCCCGGTCGGCTGAGTCGGCGGTCGGGCATGGTGGCTGGTGCTGGCACATGGAAGGGTTCTTTCGCTGCGTTGTAGTGAATGTCCTGCGGCTTGACGAGGTGTTCATGGCCGCCCCCCGTATCGATCGGTCCGGTCCCAGTGTTGCCCTACGGGCGTCAATCCGCAGGGATTTCGCAGCAGCACTTCTCCTTACTCCGATGACGCGTCACCCGGCCGGACGGTTCACCGCAACTGCACTGTCCCTTCGGGTGGTTCGGGGTGGTCGGACCGGGCTAGTCCGGATGGGCGCAGAGTGCGCCCGCAGTACTGTGCCCCGCCACCCGGAGCGGTGGCGGGGCACAGTGCGGTGATGCGCGGGATGCTCCGTCGTCAGGCCGGTGACCCGAGCAGGGGGCCGGGGCCCGGGGTGATGCGCAGCGTCATCACGCGGAGCAGGTCGGCGACCCGGTGCGGGCGATGGGCCGCGATGCCGGGTGGCGCGGGTGCCAGCGGTACCAGCAGATCGGCGGGGGCGAGTGCCCCGCCGGACGCGTCGGCGTCGGGGTCGGCATGCAGCCACAGTGCCAGCATGTACAGCTCCGGAATGGACAGCAGCCGCGGCTGGTAGTGCGGTGTCACCGTCTCGGCCTGGCGCAGGGCGAGTTCGGTCGAGGCGATGTAGGGGCCCTCGAAGAAGTGCGAGAAGGTCCAGCCGTCCGGAGTGAGCATGGTGTCCGCCGCGGCGACTGCCTGTTCCGAGGTGCGGATCAGGAACCGCCACGCGGCGAGCCGGGTGGCGGGTGCCAGCCCGTCCGGTCCGATCCGGTCCAGTACATGGACCGGGAGCGGGAGTTCGGGGCTCAGCAGTCCCTGCGCCGATCGAAGAGCAGGTGTGCGGGCCTCGCGGACTGCGGTGGGTGAACCGAGTGCCGCGAGAACGCTGCGCAGAGCGGGCGCGGGGGCCGGGGGAACATGCAGCGGCATAGTGGGTCGCCTCTCACTTCGGAGACACGGTGGTGCGTGGGCGGGTGCAGACGGCGCTGTCGGCATGCGGGGCCAGAGGAGGCCGGTGACTGGGCCGGTGCGTCAACTCTCTGCCTCGTCCGCGAAGTTTATACGACACGTGTTCACTCAGTGATTCCACTAGCCGTCGCAGGTGTCGCCGACAAGGCGGTATCAAGACTTTATTATGCGGAGATTCTGCTGATTCGGCGTCAGTGGCGCAGCCGCCGCCAGGGATTTTTCCCCGGGCGCGGTCGGCCGAAACGCATCGGAGTTTTCGCAGCCTGTCGGCCGAGCGAAACTGCAAACTGCTTCATGCCGAGGGAATGTGCCCCGGGCGGCCGCGTTCAGATTACTGGGTGTGCGGCGTTCACGGGGGCGTTATGGATCACCCGGCCTGGGCATTATCGATCGTGACGCGAGCGGCCTGGGCCGCGGGCCGCCCACTTGAGGGAGGGACGCTTCGATGGGGGAGAAGGTCGTGTCGGGCGCCTTTGACCTGTCCGATCGGCAGAGGTACCGGAGGAAGCTTCATCAGTGCCTGGAGGGGCTGGAGAGGCTTCTGGCGGAGCGGAGGTTCGACCGACCGCGCAATCTCATGGGCATGGAGATCGAGCTGAATCTGGCCGGCGTCGACGGCATGCCGAAGATGATGAATGGCGAGGTGCTCCCGCGCATCGCGAGCCGTGATTTCCAGACCGAACTCGGGATGTTCAATTTGGAAGTGAACATAGTCCCGCACCGTCTGGACGGACGCGTTTTCGATCAACTGGCCGAAGAGCTCAGGACCGGCCTCGGATATGCCCATCGGAAGGCGAGCGAGGTCGATGCCGGGATCATGATGATCGGAATTCTTCCCACTCTGGGCCATGCGGACCTTGTTGCCGCGAACCTCTCGGATGCGGACCGCTACACACTGCTGAACGATCAAATGGTGGCTGCGCGCGGCGAGGATTTCTCCCTTGATATCCAAGGGGTGGAGCGGATGGTCTCCACCTCTTCGTCGATCACTCCCGAGGCCGCCTGCACCTCGGTCCAGCTGCATCTGCAGGTGACACCGGCGCGATTCGCGGCCGTATGGAACGCGGCCCAGGCCGTTGCCGGGGTTCAGATCGCCCTCGGCGCCAACTCGCCCTTCCTGTTCGGCAAGGAGCTGTGGAGGGAATCGAGGCCGCCGCTCTTCCAGCAGGCCACGGACACCAGACCGCCCGAACTGCAGAACCAGGGGGTGCGGCCCAGGACCTGGTTCGGCGAGCGATGGGTCGGATCGGCGTACGAACTCTTCGAGGAGAACCTGCGCTACTTCCCGCCGCTCCTGCCGATCTGTGAAGAAGAGGAACCGCTGCGCGTACTCGACGAGGGAGGGGTGCCGGGGCTGCAGGAGCTCGTGCTCCACAACGGTACGGTCTACCGCTGGAACCGTCCCGTGTACGGGCTGGCCGATGGCGTACCCCACCTACGGGTGGAGAACCGGGTCCTGCCCGCCGGTCCCACCGTCACCGATGTGATCGCCAATGCCGCGCTCTACTACGGGCTCGTACGGGCGCTCGCCGAGGAGTCCCGGCCGGTGTGGACCAGGCTCCCGTTCTCCGCCGCGGCGGAGAATTTCGACACCGCCTGCCGACACGGCATCGACGCGGAGCTGATCTGGCCCCGGCCGGGTCGATCGGGCGGGCTGACCCGGGTGCCGGCCGTCAAGCTCGTACGGGACGAGCTGCTGCCGCTGGCGGCAGCGGGGCTCGATGCCTGGAACATCGAGCCTGCGGACCGTGACCGCTACCTCGGGGTCATCGAGGAGCGTTGCAGGCGGCGGGTGAACGGAGCGTCCTGGCAGGTGGACACCTATCACCGGGCCCGGGAGGCCGGGCTCGGACGGCGGGCGGCACTGGCCGCGACGACCCGCCGGTACGCGGAACTGATGCACAGTGGTGAACCCGTGCACAGCTGGCCGACGGGTGCCCCCGCGCCGTGACCCCGTCGTGGCGGGCGTCCGTCTTGTTTCCGCGTGGTGGGACTTCGTCGTGGCGGGTACCGATGTCCGCTGCGTCCTACGCCGCGACCCGCGACCCCGTTGTCGCGGGCGCCGACGCCCGGCATCGTCCTCGGGCCGCGACCGTTGCGTGGCCAGCGCAGGCAGGTGCTGTCGTCTCCCGTCACCGGGCGGAGCGCTACTCCTGGGCGGTGTGGTTGCTCTGCCCGGCCGTCATGACGGCCTGCAGGATCACGGCCTGGATGTCGGCAGGGTCGGTGACCTGGTAGCCCCCGCCGCCGGTCACCTTCGCCATCTCGTCGACCTCCTCACGGTCGGCCTCGGGACCGACCGCGATGGCGAGGAGCGGCACCGGACGCTCCGGGTCGGCGATCCGCTTCAGCTCCGCGATCAGGGCGCTGCGCGAGAGGGAGTGGTTGTCCTGGTTGGAGCCGTCCGTGAGGAGCACCACAGCGTTGAACTTGCCCTTCACATAGGTCGCCTGGGCGTCCTTGTACGCGGCCAGAGCAGTGTCGTACAGACCGGTCGCACCGCCCGGCACCGGCTGCAGCGCGGCGAAGGCGGCGGCGAGCTTCTCGCGATGCGTACCGCCGCCCTTGGCCGGGGCGCCGAGCCGACCCGTCGGCACCAGCCTGCGGTAGTCCTTGTCACCGTCGAGCGTGGTGGCGAACTCCCATAGCCCGATCTCGTCGTTCGGCGTGAACTGGTCGAGCGCTTGGATGAGGGACGCCTTGGTGACGTCCATCCGGGACTGGTTGCGCCCCGGCACGATCGTGGCCATCGAACCCGAGGCGTCGACGACCGTCGTCAGCCGCGCGCTCTGCACCGTGATGGTCCACATGCCGAGCGTCTGCTGGAGTTCCTCAGCGGACGGTGCGGCGGCGGCCGCGGTGGCGTAGGGCTGAGGTTTCCTGCCGCCCGCCGGTGTGACCACGGAATCCTCGGCCGTCCCGTCGACGTTCCGGAAGCCGTACTTCCGCAGGGTGGACTGCGCACCGGGCTCGTTGAGCAGTGTCATGAACCGGAGCGCCGCCCGGCCCTCGGACGTACTCATCTTTGTCTCGTCGACCAGCGTGTAGGGGTAGTTGAGCAGCGGGGTGCCGTCTTTGGGATAGAAGAGATCGAGCCGCCCGCCGCCGGTCGACTCCGCATTGTGCGCGAACGCGGCCTGCTCGGAGAGGAGCACCGCCTGGTTGTGTGCCGGATTGCCCTGCTCCGCGCCCGAATCGTTCTGCGCCAGCGTATCCAGCACCTGGGTGTCACCGTCGGACATGCGCTGCGCGAGCAGTTTGGCGGTCGCCGCGACCCGGGTGTCGCTGTCGCCGTCCTGCTTCTCGGAGGACGCGCCGATGCTGGAGAGTGCCAGCAGACCGGTGGCACTGCGCGCCGGATCGGCCGAACCCAGGCGCACCTCGTCCGAGTCCATGGCCGCGGCCGTCAATTCGGCCCAGGTGTACTTCTTCTTCGGCCAGCCGAGCCTCTTGGCCGCCGACGGCACCATGGCCAGGGTGACGGGGGAGGAGGCGATGGAATCGCCCGGTGTGATCGGGATGCCGTCACCGGACCCCTTGGCCCGGTCGAGCCAGAGATCGGAGTCGGGCACCCAGATCTGGTAGTCAGGGGTACCGGTCCCGGAGGAGAGGGCACCGGCGACCTTGTAGGAATCGCGGGCGACCACCTGTACGTACAGGCAGCGGCCGTCGGATCTGACGTCGTCCTTGCGTGCCTTGTCGGCGACCGCACGCATGGCGGGGGCGATGTCCGGTGACGCCACCATGGAGAGGCGTACGGCGGAGTCCTCGCAGGACTTCGAGAACGACAGCAGTCCACCCTGCGCCGCGACCGCCGTGCCCGCCGCCACGGCGAGCACGAGCATGGTCGCGATCGCGACGGTGCGCCGACGTCGCGGCGGGCGACCGTCCCCGCTGCCATCGGTCGCGTGGTCGTCGGGCAAGCTGTGACGTCCCATGTCGGTGGTGCCCCTCCTTGAGGATGAACAAGGAAAAGGGGGACCACACCATTGCCAATGGTGGTCGTCCCCCGGCCTGTCGCGCATGATCTTCGTACCTGCATTCGAGACCCTAGCGGGACGGGGCGCGGTATGGGGCGTGAATGCACAACTCAAGGCAGGTGTACAGATGGAGGCGGGGTACGTGGCTGGTTCTTTCCCTCAAGAGGCTGTGTCGCGACGGATCCTGCGGTCCGAAACGGTGTTGGTACTGGCTCTCTCGTTGGGGGCCAGCGGTGTGTCTGCCCTGATCAGTTTTGTCGGATCACTGACCAAACCAGGGGGTTTGAAGGAACAGGCCGCGATACTCAATGCCTCGCACGCACCGGGGCGCCCATGGCTGGATCTCGCCTGGCAGCTCTTCGGTATCGCGACGGCTCTGGTGCCCGTCGCCCTTGTCGCACATCTGCTGATCAGGGAGGGCTCCGGCCTGCGCGCCATCGGCTTCGACCGGACCAGGCCGTGGCCGGATCTGGGGCGCGGCGTGATGGTGGCGGCTGGAATCGGAAGCGCCGGGCTCGCCTTCTATCTGGTGGCGCGGGCTGCCGGATTCAACCTGACCGTGGTCCCGGAGTCGTTGCCCGACGTGTGGTGGAAATACCCGGTCCTGATCCTGTCCGCGCTGCAGAACTCCGTGGTGGAGGAAGTGATCGTCGTCGGCTATCTGCTGCGCAGACTCGGGCAGTTGGGATGGACACCGATGGCCGCTCTGGTGGCGAGTTCGGTGCTGCGCGGCTCGTACCACCTGTATCAGGGGGTCGGCGGCTTCATCGGCAATATGGTCATGGGCGTGGTCTTCGTGATTCTGTACCGGCGTTGGGGGCGGGTCGGTCCGCTGGTGGCGGCACACGCACTGCTCGACATCGGGGCGTTCGTCGGATACGCCCTGCTGGCTGGGAAGGTGGGTTGGTTGCCCACGCCGTGAGCGCCGTGGCGCGGCCGATGGCCGGTGGACGGCCCGTGGAGATGCGCCTGGTGGTCCGTGGTTGGGTCCGAGGCGTGTCGGAGTCGTGCCTGGACGTGCCGGAGCGGGGTGGTGAAGCCCGGCTGATTCGGTGCTGAGGGCGTACGGAGTGCTCCCGTACGCCCTCGACGGCGTCGTCGGAAGGCTCAGAGTGCCGCGAGCAGATCGCCGTCGATGACCGTGACGGCGTTGCCGGTCAGCAGGGTACGGTCGCCGCGCAGCGACGTGCGGACCAGACCGGAACGGGCGGAGACCTGGAGTCCGGTCAGTTCGGCACGGTCGAAACGCGCCGACCAGAAGGGGGCCAGTGCGGCGTGGGCGCTGCCGGTCACCGGGTCCTCGTCGATCCCGACGCGTGGGAAGAAGCAGCGGGAGACGAAGTCGTAGCCGCGGACGGGGTCCTCCGCGGCGGCCGTGGCGATGACGCCCCGCCGCGAGAGGCGGGCCACTGCGGCGAGGTCCGGGGTCAGCCCTCGCACCGTCGTCTCGTCGGCCAGTTCGACGATCAGGTCGCCGATGTGCGGACCGGTGTCGTGGACGGAGAGCGGCTCCGCGCCCAGAGCGGCGGCCAGGGCGGCCGGGGCGGTCTCGGGTGTCAACGGGGCTGTGGGGAAGTCGAGCGTGATCGTGCCGTCCTCGTGCGCGGTCGCGCTGAGGATTCCGCAGCGCGCCGCGAAGCGCACTGTGCCGCTCGCCGTCCGGGTGGTGTGCAGGATGTGCGCCGTGGCGAGTGTGGCGTGCCCGCACATGTCGACCTCGGTGGTCGGCGTGAACCAGCGCAGCGCCCAGTCCGCCTCGCCGCCCGGCGGCAGCGGGTGGGCGAAGGCGGTCTCGGAGAGGTTCAGTTCCATGGCGATTCGCTGGAGTTGCGCGCCGTCGGGAAAGGCGCCGGATTCCAGCAGCAGGACTCCTGCCGGGTTGCCGGTGAAGGGACGGTCGGTGAACGTATCGACGATTCGGATCCTCATGACGCGACCGTACGTGCGGTGCGGAGCGGCAGACCAAGGCCAATTCCGTGTCGCTGGACCGAAAGGTCCGGCGGGCGGCAGTGTCTCGACCATGTGCTGACGGCCCCGGTGGCGTTCTGAGCGCAGGACGTCGAGAGCCGCGTGTGAAAGGGCGGACCGGAGGGTGTCAGTGGCACACGGTACGGTCCGTGGACCGGACCGAGGAGAGCCGCATGGCGACCAAGTGGACTTTGACGATCGACTGCGCGCACCCGGCGAAGCTGGCCGAGTTCTGGGCGCTGGCGCTGGCCTACACGCCCAAGCCCCCGCCCGCGGGGTTCGAGAGCTGGGAGGAATGGTTCTCTCATCACGAGGTCCCGCCGCACGAGTGGGACCAGGGCGCGTACCTCTCCGATCCGGACGGGGAGGGCCCCACGCTGTCCTTCCTGCAGGTGCCGGAGTCGAAGGTGGTGAAGAACCGCTTGCACCTGGACGTGCAGGTCGGCGGCGGTCGTGACACTCCCTGGGAGGTCAGGTGGCCCCGTGTGGTCCGGGCGGTCGAGCAGCTGACCGCCGCGGGGGCGACCGTGGTCCGTGAGTACGAGCTGCAGGGCAGGCCCGATCACGTGCTGATGGCCGACCCGGAAGGAAACGAGTTCTGTCTGGTCTGACAGCGCTCTTCGATCCGTGGTGGATGCCAGTCGTGCTTCGATTCGTTGCGCAGGGCCGGTGACGCTGAGCCACGGCGCCCGGTCGGAGCTCCGGAGGCCCTTGTCGGGGGTCCGAGCCATGCCTCGTCCCGGCCGTCCGGAGACGCGTCTGTGATCACGGCAGTGGGGGCTTCCGGGCCAGCAGCGTGGCGACCGTCCGTTTCGCTCCATTGCCCGGCTCCTGGGTGAGTCGGGCGGTGACGGCGAGCCCGGCCCGGCTCAACAAGCGCGACGATAGTAGGCCAGGATGCCACACCGAGCTTGTCGTCCGGGACTGCCGGCGCGGTCATCGACCTTACTGCGAAGTCCAGGTTCGGATGGGCCTGCCGGGCGAGCTCGATCAACTTCGGGGACAGGCTGACGCCGAACGCGGACACTTCCGGGCCGGCCAAATGGGCCGTGACCAGGCCGGGGCCGCATCCCGATCGGTTCCGATATATCGTTGACGCATCGCGACAGATCAAAGATGAAAGGAATGCAACGATGCGTTCACGTGGACACGAGCATGAGCACGGGCATGGGCATTGCGGGCCCGGTCATCCGGGTCGGGGTGACTTCGAGGGGCGTCGGGCCGCCTTCGGGCCGTTCGGTCCGCCGTTCGGTGGTGGCCCCTTCGGTGGCGGGCGTGGCCGGGGCGGCGGCCGAGGGAGGGCGCGCCGCGGTGACGTGCGTGCGTCGATCCTGGCGCTGCTGAAGGACCGGCCGATGCATGGGTACGAGATGATCCAGGAGATCGGCGACCGCAGCGGCGGGGCCTGGCGGCCCAGTCCGGGTTCGGTCTACCCGACTCTTCAGCTGCTGGAGGACGAGGGCCTGATCGTCAGCGCGAGCGAGGGCGGCAAGAAGCTGTTCACACTCACCGACGCCGGTCGCGCCGAGGTCGAGTCCGGTCCCGACGCACCCTGGGAGGAAGCTGGGCGTGGGGTCGACTGGGAGAGCGTCAACGAGATCAGGCAGGCCGGCTTCGGCCTGATGGAGGCGTTCGGTCAGGTCTGGAAGACCGGCTCGGCCGATCAGCGCCAGAAGGCGCTCACGGTCATCAACGACGCCCGGAAGAAGCTCTATCTGATCCTTGCCGACGAGCACTGACCCGTGGGTGGGACGCCGAGGGCCTCGCGGCCGAGCCGCGAGGCCCTTTCCGTCGTTCCGGTGGTCTCAGGCGGCGACGAGCCCGCCCAGCTTGCGCAGCGACTCGACCAGGGCGGCGGTCGCGGAGTCCTTGAGCTTGCCCGCCATCAAGGAGACCGCGGCGCCGGTGAATTCCCCGTCGATGCGTACCGTGGTCGCACCCCCGTCGGGTGTCAGCGAGTAGCGCATGGCGAGGTTGACGCCCATCGGTCCCTTGCCCCTGGTGGTCAGCAGGCGTGCGGTCTCCAGCTCCGTCACCGTCCAGGTCACCTCGGCCGGGAAGCCCATGAGCTTCATGTTCTCCTCGTAGGTGGCCGCGATTTCGAGTGCTGCCGGGCCGCCCTTGGGGAAGCTGGTGTGGGTGGCGTTCCACTGGTCGTACGCGGTGAAGTCCGTCAGCTGGGCCCAGACCTTCTCGGCCGGTGCTGCGATGCGAGCCTCTGCACTGACTTCGGCCATGCGACCACCCCTTCTCGGCGGGTTACGGTGTCGCGGAACGTAGTCGCACCGACGTGAACATTCAATACTGATGAACCGTCAGGCTTTCGGATCCCGCTCCTTTCCCTCCGCTCCCGTCCGCCAGATCAGAGCCGCGTCGAAACGGTCGCAGGCGCGCGGGTGCGGGCCGCCGTCATGGCAGTGGAACGCGGCCCAGAAGAGATCGGCGAGCAGGGCGTCTGCCGGTGCGTGGACCAGGTACACGTATTCCTGTCCGTCCAGCGCCGGCAGGGCGACCAACCAGGACACGTCCGCGCACTCCCTTCCGGCTGCCGTATGGATGGTGTGGCGTGTGGGACGTACGGGGGGCGGTCCCCGGTTGCTCCGGGAGCGCGACGCAAGGCGGCGCGCGCCGTCTTTCCGGATCGGGTTCCGGAATGGCGAGATCTCATCCGTAAGGAGGAGAGGGGGCTCTGATGTGCCCAACTTGCGTGGGATGCCTAAATGGGCCCCTCCGGCGATGCCCCGGGGCTGTGGGACTGATGGGGTAAGAGGTGTGCAAAACCGGACGCCGCGGATCCCTCAGCAGCCCGCACCGAACCGTGCTGAGTTCGACGCCAGACTCACTGTGGAGCTGGCCGTGGTGGTGACGGGCGCCCGCAGGCGCGCACTGCGGGACGGCGACCGGCAGATCGATACGGCGCATTTGTTGCACTCCCTCATCGAATCGGACCCCGAGGTGAGGTCGGCCTTCGAAGGCGGACCTCAGCTGGCGAAGGTGCTCGGCTATCTCGTCCAGCGCAGTATCGGATACGGGCTCCGATGGCAGGGTGCGGTGGAGGACTCCGGCGCTGTCCCCGTCGTCAGGGATCCGGATTCCGCCGCGCGGGACGCGGGAGTGGAGGGCTGGTCGCCCTCGGCCGCTTCGGCCATGGCCGGAGCCCACGAGCGGGCGGCGCTGCGCGGCGATGCACGGGCCGGAGGGCTCGACCTGCTCGCGGCGCTGGCCATGGATCACGAGTGCAGGGCCGTCGAGGTGCTGGAGCGGGCCGGCGTCGACGCCGAGCAACTCGCCGCCCGGATCATGGGGGCCTCCGACCAGGGGTGGCGCGGGGCCGGGGGCTGAGCGCCCGGCACAACGGTGTCCGGTCGCGGCCGATCGCGCCCGTACGCCCCCGCCCTGGACCCACCGCGGCGCTGTCGGGAATCGACCGCCCCGTGCTGCTGGCAGCCCCGCGTCGTCGTCGACTTGGTCGGCGTCATCCCGGGGAGGTGCGTCAGTGGTCACCAGGGTGACGCTCCTGACCGCAGCTGTCATGATGTGCCGATGCACGCGTCTCAGGGGAGAAGCGCCGGCCTGGGACTCGCCCTGGCCTCGGCGTTCGCATTCGGTGGTTCAGGAGTGGCGGCCAAACCGCTCATCGAGGCGGGGCTCGATCCGCTTCATGTGGTGTGGCTACGGGTGGCGGGTGCCGCCCTCGTCATGCTGCCTGTCGCCTGGCGTCACAGGGACCTCGTCCGCAGTCGGCCGGTCCTGCTGCTGGGGTTCGGGTTGCTCGCCGTCGCAGGTGTGCAGGCCTGCTACTTCGCCGCGATCTCCCGTGTACCCGTCGGTGTCGCGCTCCTCGTCGAGTATCTGGCGCCCGCGCTCGTCCTCGGCTGGGTCCGCTTCGTCCAGCGCCGTCCGGTCACTCGGGGCGCCGCGGTGGGTGTGGTGCTCGCCGTCGCGGGACTCGCCTGTGTGGTCGAGGTCTGGTCCGGGCTGAGCTTCGACGTGGTCGGGCTGCTGCTCGCGCTCGGTGCCGCCTGCTGTCAGGTCGGCTACTTCGTCCTGTCGGACCAGGGGAGCGCGGACCGGGCGGAAGGCGTCGAACCGCCCCATCCGGTCGGTGTCATCGCGTACGGACTGCTGATCGGTACGGTCGTCCTCACCCTGGTCGCAAGGCCCTGGAAGATGGACTGGACGGTCCTGGGCGGCAGCGCGTTCATGGACGGCACGGACGTGCCTGCCTGGCTGCTGATCGTCTGGATCGTGCTGATGGCGACGGTGGTCGCCTATGTCACCGGGGTGATCTCGGTGCGGCTGCTCTCTCCCGCGGTCGCGGGCGTCGTCGCTTGCCTGGAGGCGGTCATCGCGACCGTGCTCGCCTGGGTGCTGCTCGGCGAGCATCTGTCGGCGCCGCAACTCATCGGCGGTTGCATGGTGCTGATCGGTGCCTTCATCGCCCAGTCGGCGACGCCGAGGACGCCCTCCGGCCCCGTTGCCTCGGGGGCGGGCGAAGCGCGTGGTGAGAGGCCGGACGCGGCCGAAGGGGAGTTGTCCGCGGGCCGCACTGCGACGTAGCCTGCTGATCATGAATTCGACCGTGCTTTCGCCGCCCGCCGCCTAGCGCGGGCGGCCACTCCTGACGAAGACCGGGCTCGGGCAGTTCCCGAGCGGATCGTCGCTGCCCGTGCGGAGCCGAGCGACCACCGTTGCGTCTTCATCCGGAGAAGTCATATGTCGAACCCTGCTTCCGGCCTGTCCGTCGGGCGGAGCCTCATCTATCTGATCGTCGCCGGTGTGGCCTGGGGTACTGCCGGGGCCGCCGCTTCGCTGATCTTCGAGGTCAGCGACCTGGGGCCGCTCGCCCTGTCCTTCTGGCGCTGTGCGGGCGGCCTTGTACTCCTGCTCGCCGCTCTGGCGCTGCGGCCCCGACGCGCAGCAGCCCCGGCCGAACCACGCGGCCGTCGGACGCTGCGCGTCCTCGGTACCGGCGCGGGCCTCACCGTCTTCCAGAGCGCGTACTTCGCGGCCGTCGAGGCGACCGGACTGGCGGTCGGGACCGTTGTCACGCTCGGGGCGGGACCGGTGCTCATCGCGGTCGGCGCGCGGCTGACCATGGGGGAACGGCTGGGGCGCGGCGGGTCGGCCGCTGTGACGGGTGCGCTGGCCGGGCTCGCCGTGCTGGTGCTCGGCGGCGACGGGGCGACGGTACGGCCCGCCGGAGTCGCCCTGGCGCTGCTCTCCGCGGCCGGCTACGCGACGATCACCCTGCTGACCCGATGGCTCGGCCGGGACGGCGGCGCCACCGACTCCCTCGCCACCAGCGCCTGGGCCTTCGGGATCGGTGCCGTCGGACTGCTGCCGATGGCCGCGGCCGAAGGGCTCGTACCCCACACCGCTCAGCCGGCGCAGGTGGTGACGCTCCTGGTGTATGTGGCGGCGGTGCCGACCGCGCTCGCCTATGCGCTCTACTTCGCGGGCGCCGCCGCGGTGCGTGCCGCGACGGTGTCCGTGATCATGCTGCTCGAACCGGTCAGCGCGGCGGTCATCGCCGTCGTGCTGCTCCGTGAGCGGCTGACCGCAGCCACCGTCGTCGGGACACTGCTGCTCCTCGTGGCCGTGGCGGGGCTGGCGTTCGCCGAGGCGCGCGGCGCCGCGCACGCGCGCCGCCGGGCGGCGGCACCGGCCTGACCGCCGGGGTGGACGTGGCCCGCGTCCCCGGCGGCGGGCCCGTCCACCCCGAGGCGGCTCACAGCGCGGTGATGTAGTCCGGCAGCGCGATGGCGGGGTCGAGGTCGTCCGAAGGGAGCGGCGTCGCATAGCCGTGGGCGAGCGGGACGACGCCCGCCCAGTGGGGGAGTCCGAGGTCGCCGGGCTCGTCGTTGGGGCCGCCGGTGCGGATCTTGGCGGAGACCTCCTGGAGGTCCAGCCGGATCACCGCGGTCGCGGCGAGTTCCTTGTCGTCGGCGGGCCGGGAGTCGGCGGACCGGCCCGGCACCACGTGGTCGACGATCGCGTCGAGAGCGGTCCGCCGCTCCTGGGGGTCCGTCACCGCGCGCGCGATGCCGTGGACCACCACGGAGCGGTAGTTGATCGAGTGGTGGAAGGCGGAGCGCGCCAGCACCAGTCCGTCGACATGCGTCACCGTCAGACAGACGGGCAGTCCGGGGTCGGTCCGGCCGGACTCCCGCAGCGGACGGGAGCCGGTCGAGCCGTGTACGTAGAGACGCTCGCCGATCCGTCCGAAGAGCGTCGGCAGGACGACCGGCGCACCGTCACGGACGAAACCGAGATGGCAGACATATGCCTCGTCGAGTATCGAGTGGACCAGTTCCCGGTCGTACGCCGCGCGGTCGCGGGAACGGGTCGGGACGGTGCGCCCGGTCGGCTGGTATGCGGTCGCGGCGTCCGGGCCCGTGGTCTGTGACGATGCGGTGTCCGACATTGCGTACTCCATTGCACTAGTGCATAATCTCGTTTGTGCTAGGAGAGTATCGGATCGTCGGGCGGCGTGCATCGGAGATTGCCGCCAGTGTGGAGCTCGGGGTCGGTTCGGGTGGCCTCGCGCCTGGACAAGTGCTGCCACCCATGCGGGAGTTGGCGGATCATCTGGGGGTGAACCCCAATACGGTGGCGGCCGCCTACCGCACGCTCCGGGAGCGCGGGGTGATCGAGACGGCGGGGCGTCGGGGCAGCAGAGTCCGGCCGCGCCCCGCGAGCACGGCGCGCGGTTCGCTCCGGGTCGAGGCCCCGCCCGGAGTGCGGAATCTGGGTGAGGGGAATCCCGATCCGGCCCTGCTGCCCTCGTTGGGAGAGGCGTTCGCGGCGGTCACGGGCGAGTACGCGCAACAGCCCGGGATGTACGGGCAGGCGCCGGTGGACCCGGAGTTCGCCGCACTCGCGCGTGCCGCGCTGGACGCCGACGGGGTGCCGGCCGGCGCGGTGGTGGCGACCTCCGGATCGCTGGACGCGATCGAGCGGGTACTGGTCGCACATCTCAAACCGGGTGACGCGGTGGCCGTCGAGGACCCAGGGTGGGGCAGCTTGCTGGATCTCGTACCGGCGTTGGGGCTGCGTCCCGTGCCCGTGGCGCTCGACGACGAGGGACCGCTGCCCGATGCCGTCGAGCGCGCGCTGAACGCCGGTGCCCGCGCCCTCGTGGTCACGGACCGGGCGCAGAATCCGACCGGCGCCGCGATCACCGGCGGGCGTGCCTTCGAGCTGCGGGGCGTCCTCGCCGGGCACCGGGGCGTCCTCCTGATAGAGGACGACCACGGGCACGGCATCGTCGATCTGCCGCTGTACCCGCTGGCGGGTGCCACGGACCGGTGGGCGTTCGTGCGGTCCGTGGCCAAGGCGTACGGGCCGGATCTGCGGGTCGCCGTGCTGACCGGCGACCCGGTCACGGTCGACCGGGTCTCGGGCCGGCAGCTGCTCGGCCCCGGCTGGGTCAGCAGGCTGCTGCAACGAGCCGTGGCGTATTTGTGGACGTCGGACGCGGTCGACCCGGCAGAAGTGGCGCAGGCGTACGCGCGGCGGCGAGACGCACTCGTGCGGGCTTTGGGGGAGCGGGGAGTGGAGGCGCACGGCCGCAGTGGCATGAACGTGTGGGTGCCGGTCAGCGACGAGACCTGGGCCGTGGCGCGGCTGCTGCACGCGGGCTGGGCGGTGGCGCCCGGGGCGCGGTTCCGGATGGCCGCGCCCCAGGGGATCCGGCTCACCGTCTCGCCGCTCACCGCGGCCGACATCGGGCCACTGGCCGACGCGGTCGCGGGGGCGGCGGGGCCGGCGAAGCCGCTGAACTACGGCTGAGCCCCGGATCTGGACTTGGTGCTGTGCCCCCTGCTCTGGGTGAGAGCGGCACCGGCCAGGACCACGAGCGCGCCGACCGGAGTGTTCCAGTTCAGCTGCTCACCGAGCACGACGACGCCGGCCGTGGTGGCGATGACCGGGATGAAATAGGTGACCATCTGCGCGGTCGTCGGCCCGACCTCGGCCACCAGCCCGTACTGCACCAGCACCGCGAAGCCCGTGCCGAGCGCCCCCAGGGCGACCACGGCCAGGGTCGGGAGCAGCGGGAAGCCGCCGGGGACCGAGGTGAACACCGGGGTGACCAGAGCGATCTGCACCGTGCCGAGGAAGAGCTGGCCGCCTGTCAGGGAGAGTGTGGACGAATTGCTGTGCGCCAGCGTTCTGCGGACGTATATCCAGCCGATCGGATAGCTGAGGGAGGCGAGCAGGGCCATGGCCGTGCCGCTGAAGTCCAGCCCGGAGAAGCCCTGCCAGGCTCCCAGGACGGTGAGTACGCCGAGAAAGCCGAGCCCGAGTCCGGCTACCCGGCGACGGGTCGGCCGGTCCTCGGAGAGCGCGACGAGCGACAGTGCCATGCCCCAGAGGGGTGAGGTCGCATTGCAGATGCCGGCCAGCGTCGACGGGACGCTCAGCTCGGCGTAGGCGAAGAGCGAGAACGGCAGCGCGTTCAGGAGGAACGCGGCGACGGCCAGATGTCCCCAGGTCCGGGCGCCGCGCGGCAGCCGTTCCCGCCGTACTGCCATCGCGACGGCCAGCACCGCCGTGCCCGACAGCAGGCGGCCCAGCGTGACCTGGAACGGTGCGTATCCCTCGGTGCCGACCTTGATCAGAAGGAAGCTGAAGCCCCAGATGAGCGAGAGGGCCCCGAATCGGATCCGCCAGTCCAGCCTCGGGCGCGCGGTGGACACCGGGTCGGGGGGCGAATGTGGAGTGGTCGCCCCGCCCGGCAGGGTGGGGGCGGGAGGAGTGGTGGTCGATGGGGTGTTTCTCGATGTCGCGGGCGCGCTCATGGAGTCCACGATGACCAAGAGAATCAAGTAGGACAAGTGAGATTTTGTATGGCGATCCGCGTAGCATTGCTTACATGTTGAATCTGGAGCGCCTGCGCACCCTGGACGCCCTCGCGAGGCACGGTTCGGTCAGCGGAGCCGCCGAGGGGCTGCATGTCACCACTTCGGCGGTCTCCCAGCAGATGTCGAAGCTGGAGCGGGAGGTGGGTCAGCAACTCCTCGCCAAGAACGGTCGCGGGGTCCGGCTCACCGACGCCGGCCGGCTGCTCGCCGACCATGCCGCCCGGATCCTGTCCCAGGTCGAGCTCGCCCAGGCCGACATCGAGGCGCAGCGCGGTGAGGTGGTGGGCGAGATCCGGCTCTCCGCCTTTCCGACCGCGGCGCGCGGGCTCTTCCCCGCGGCGCTCGCCGCACTGCACGCCGACCACCCGGAACTGCGCGTGTTCACACGGGAACTGGAACCCGAGGACGGAATCCGTGCAGTCATCAGGGGCGACATCGACCTGGCAGTGGTGCTGGACTGGAGCAACAAGCGGTTGCCCGTCCCCGGCGGCCTGGCCGTGGCCGAGCTCCTGGACGACGCACCGGACATCGCGATGCCGGCCGGCCACCGACTCTCGGACCGCGCGGAGGTGGACCTGGAGGAATTCGCCGAAGACGACTGGGTGTCCTGGCCCGAAGGCGAGTTCTGCTACGACTGGCTGATGTTCACCCTGCGTTCCAAGGGCATCGAACCGCGCATCGCGCATCTGGCGGGCGAGCACCACACCCAACTCGCCCTGATCGCCGCCGGGCTGGGCGTTTGCGTGGCGCCCCGGCTGGGGCGCGGACCGGTGCCCGACGGGGTGCGGCTCGTCCCTGTACGGCAGAAGATGCGACGGCATGTCCACGCTGTGTGGCGTACCGACGCGGATCGGCGCCCGTCCGTCAGGGCGGCGGTGGCGGCGCTCCGGGCGGTCGGTCGGGAGATGGGCACGCCCTTGACATAGGCCGGGAGGGGTCTGCTCAGGCCGCGGACGGTCCTGACAGCTTGCGGAAGTCCCAGGACGTGATGGCCTCCGGAGTGAGTCGGAGCCAGGCGTGTCGGCCGTCGTGCGGCATGGTGTCCATCCCGAAGTACTTCGCCGCGAACAGCCTTTCCGGCGAGTCGAGTTCGGGGCACGAATCGCCGATGCGGGGCGCTTCGCCGACGGTGACGGCCCGGCCGGAGAGTTCTACGCCGCGCAGATCCGTGTACTCCACCCCGTCGTCCACGACCACCGCGACCCTCGGGTCCTCTCGCAGCTGGGACCAGCGCAGGCTGCGAGTGATCGAGTACAGCCAGAGCGAGGAGCCGTCCCAGGCGAACCACAGGGCACCGACGTGCGGGCGGCCGTCGGCGGACACGGTGGCGACGCGGCAGGTGCGCTGCTCGGCGAGATAGCTGTCGCGTTCGGTGTCCGTCATCATGATCCGACGGCCCCGTCGCTGAATGGCGGCCATGGGGCGCCCCTCCCAATAGCTGACTATGTGTCAGAAATCATGGGGCCTCTTCCGTCGCCACGCAATGGCGATTAGCCTCGCGCGCCCGATCCGCCGCCGAAAGGGGCTGCTGTGCCGTCGAAGGAACAACTCGCCGAGCAACTCGATCCGGCCACCACCGTGCTGTTGACGGTCGAATGCCAGCAAGGTGTGGTGGGCGCCGACAGCGCGCTGCCGGAACTTGCGGCCGAGGCCAGGTCCTCCGGGGCGCTCCATCGTGTCGCCCGGCTGGTCGCGGCCGCCCACGAGGCCGGGGTCCAGGTACTGCACGCGGTGGCCGAACGCCGCCCCGACGGGCGCGGCGCCAACCACAACGCCCGCCTCTTCCGGGTTGCCGGACGGTTGCCCGTACAGCAGCACTCGGGTACCACGGCCGTGCGGATCGCCGAGCCCATCGAGGTGGCGGACGAGGACCTCGTCGTGCGCAGGCTCCACGGCCTCTCGCCCATCGCGGGTACGGATGTGGACGCGCTGCTGCGCAACCTCGGTTGCCGGACGCTCGTCGTCACCGGAGTCTCGGCCAATGTCGCCGTCCCCAACGCCGTGTTCGACGCGGTGAACCTCGGATACACGGCGGTGGTGCCGTCCGATGCCATCGCGGGAGTGCCGGCCGACTACACGCCCGCGGTGATCCGCAACACCCTGTCCCTCGTCGCCACCGTCACGACCACCGAGGATGTGCTCGGCTGCTGGCGGAGCCGGGGGAGAACTAGGGCGCGAGCGTGATCGAGCCGTCCTTCACCGTGATCGATTTGGCGGGCAGGGGCCTACTGGCCGGACCTGCCGCCACGTCGCCCGTCGAAAGGTCGAACTTGCTGCCGTGACAAGGGCAGTTGATGGTGCCGTCCGACACGCTCGACACCGCACAGCCCTGGTGGGTGCACTTCGACGAGAAGGCCTTGAACTCGCCGGTCTCAGGCTGTGTCACCACGACATCCCGGTCGGCGAAGATCTTCCCGCCGCCCTCCGGGATGTCGGCGGTCCTCGCCAGTGCGCCGCCGCCGTCCGTTCCGTCATCGGCCGGCTTGACGGTACCCGAACCGCCGGAGTCCTTCTGGCTGCCGCACGCGGTGAGTACGGCAGCCACCGAGGCGGCTCCGGCTGCTGCGACCACGGCCCTACGCCCGGGACGGATCTCCTGGTCCTGTGAAGCGCTCATGCCGGCTTCCCTTCCGTGATGTTCATGACGTCGATCTGCACGATGCCGGAGTTCCCGACTTCGGCACTCATGACTCATTTGTTCATGATTGCGGTCTTCACGCCTTCTGTGCTCGACCGGAGTGCGCGCGTCGACTTCCCCGCATACCCGTCCGAGGGACTTCTTGAGGAAGTCCCTCTCCAGCAGCAGCAGATTGTTCGCCGTCTCCTCCCGGGTGACCGGGTGGGCTGCCTCGGAGCCCGTGGTTCTCCGGAATTGCCTCCGGGTGGCCGAGGAACCGTTCCTCCCAATGGGTGTCGTGGAGCCGTCGGCCGGTCGGTGCGCCACCGGCCACTGCCGCTTGGAACACTCCCGATGACGCGGCACAGCGGCCGTCGCGAGATACCCGTCGAACGACCGGCTGCGTATCGCGACCCGCGTCGGGTCCAGGGCGGGAGGCCGGGCGACGACTGCCCGCGGCGCGTCGATCCGGTCCTCCGGCACGGCCGTCAGTCATACCCCGTAGGCCGACTTCTTCGAGGCCTCTTTCTCCACGCCACGGAGTGCCGCGACCAGACGGAGTGCCGAGACCATGGGGGCGTTCACCGGCCCGGGGCGACGACGGCCCGGCTCGGCGGAGACGATGCGTCGCGGGTGATTGTCAGAGGCGTCTGCGAGGCTGAGACGCATGAGGCCGAGCAACCTGAACGATCTTGAGCAGGCCATTCGCGGTGCCTGGGGCGCGGACACCACGACACCCGAGCACCGACCGAACTGGACAGTGGACAACCCGGCGCGCGACCAGTGCGGTGTCACTGCCCTGGTGGTGCACGATCTGTTGGGCGGGGTGCTGATCCGTGGCGAGGTCCATGTCAACGGTGAGCGAGTGGACTACCACTGGTGGAACCGTCTGGGCATGGGGATAGAAGTCGACCTCACGCGCGAGCAGTTCGGCCCCGACGAGATGGTCGTCGGCGGCGACGTGATCGAACGGCCGGCGCAGATCGTGCGGCTCCGTGAGGAGTACGAGCTGCTCCGCGGCCGGGTCCTGGCAGTGCTGCGTTCCCCTGGGACGCCGTGGCGCGCATCGCCTCGGCTACCGGCGGACGACCGCAATGTCGATGGGCAGCGGCCCGCCCTCCATCGAGGGAAGGCCGAAAGATCCTCGACCGCGGGGAAGTAGTGGCTGATGAGGCCTGGTCGAACACCGAGTTGCTCGCCGATCCGGCGCAGCGTGATGCCCTCCAGGCTTTCGGTCAGTGCAATGGCGGCAGCCGCGTCGACGATCTCCATACGTCGGTCCGACGGCAGCCGGACGCGTCGAGACCCATGGCACGACACCCTCCCCGTACGACAACGTCAGCCCTCAAGACCACCACCAGGTCTTGAGGGCCGACGCCACGTCAGGAACCGTATTGACCAACTGCGTCCGTCGGTGACCGACCCGACTTCTTCAGCCGGCAGGCGGTCAGATGCGGTCGGCTGCGATCAGGAGGTACTGGAAGGAGTCGTCCTTGTAGGAGTTGATGAACGCTTCTTCAATGCCTGTCACCAGCGAGGACGTGGCCCGCAGCTCCCAGTAGGGCAGGGTTGCGGGCGTGAGGTCGATGACGGCCTGCGGTACGAGGCGATTGTCCGCCATGGCGCGCAGGTACTCCCGGCGGGAGTGGATGTTGCACTCGAAGTGGGCGTTGATCTGAGAGACCCACTTCGAGGGCTGACCGTAACGCGGGTTCCAGCAGCCGGTGATGGTCACGTAGCGGCCGCCGACCGCGAGGATGCGGGAGTGCTCGGCAAAGAGGTCGTGCAGGTCGACGTACATGCTCGACTCGTTGTTCCACGAGGCCGCGGCCTGCCCGGTCTCGAAGGGCATACCGAGCATGTTGCACACGCGGGCGTGGACGTGGTCCTCGATGCCGAGTTCGCGGGCGCGCTGGTTGGCGAAGTCGGCCTGCTTGGCCGACAGTGTGACGCCCTCGGCCCTGCACCCGAAGCGCTGGTGGGCCATGACCATCGAGCCGCCGCGGCCGCAGCCGGCGTCCACGACCAGGTCGTCGCGCCCAATCGGGCCGAGGTGGTCGAGGAGGAGCTCGGCCTGCGCGGACTCCAGGCGATGGAGTTCGGTGATCAGCTTCTTCTCGTGTTCGCTGTCGTCGGCGTCGCCGAGGGCGGCGTGGTCGACGTCGCCGATGCCGTAGTGGTGGTGGTAAAGGCCGTCGACATCGCCGAGACGGAGGTTCACGGGCCTGGCCTCACCGTCCCAGTAGCGGGCGATGTCCCCCTGGTACGGCGTCGCCGGGGAGGGGATGAACACGGGGGTGGTGGTGGAGGTGGCGACGGTGGTGAGCTCGTTACGGGTCACAGATAAATCCATTCTTCTTACCAGAAATCGGGCAGGCTGTAGCGATAGGTATTGGTCTGGTGCCAGTAGTGGTTGCCGTCGACCCAGACGGCCACGCCCCGGAGGAAGCGCTGCACGCCCGGGACGGGGCAGGCGGCGGCCAGGGCTGCGGCCTCGGCCTCGAAGTCGTGCATGAGGCCGTTGTGGACCTCGACCGCCTTCAGGTAGGCCTCACGGTCGGAGACGCCCTCACGTTCGGCGATCACCACGGGCAGGTTCAGGTGCCGGCCGGGGGAGGCGAGCTCCTTGGTGTACGAGTAGAGGTCGTTCACGATGGTGGTGGCGTTGCCCGCGAGCGCGATGACCCGCTGCATGGCGGGTTGAGCGTGCAGGTCAGCCGGCAGTTCGTAGCCGCCGACGGTGTCGGTGATGGTGGGGCAGGGGCGAAAGTTGTTGAACTGGCGCATCGCCAGGTACTCCCACACCTCGGGGACGTGGTCCGCCTGGGCCCACGCGGCCTCGGCGAGGTACCCCATGTGCAGACGGGCCATGTCGTGCCGGAACCGGTCGGCCTGGGAGGGGCCGGCCAGCTGGAGGAAGTACTCCATGGCGGAGCGGTAGGCGCGTCGAGGCGCGTCCGAATGGAGCGACTTTGCCCACTGCGGCTGGTACTCCTTCGTCGTGTGCAGGGGGTCGAGGGCGGTGTGAGCCAGCAGGAGGCGTTCACCGAGGCCGACGGGGGAGCCGCCGTGGTCCTCGCAGTAGCAGTCGTCCACCGCGTTCTCGGCGACCATCAGGCGCGTGGCGAGCATCAGATGGTCGACGGTGGGAGCGTCCGGATGGCAGGCGACCATGTACCGTCCCACGGAGAAACCGTCGAACTGGTCCTCCCAGTCCTCGGGGTACAGATCGACCTCGTCCAGCGCCCAGGCCTTGATCCTGCGGCTGACCTCCTCCACTCGTCCGGGGTGGGGCTCCGGTACCGGGTGGTGATAGAGGCCCGGGATCGGGTTGCCCTCCACCGGAGCCGTCGGTGGCTCCGGCGGCGTCGACGGATCTTCGCGACGGGCGAGGTGCAGACTCGCAGTACCCAGGCCACTGGGACCACGAAGGATCCGTTCAAGGTCGGGGTTCGGTGTCCGCACCTCGGCGGCAGGGGCATCGGCAGGAGACGGAGTCGGCAGGGAAGGCAGAACGGGTCGGTCGCCGGTAGCGGCCCCGAGGTCGCAGGCACGGGCGGCGTTGGCGAGAACGTACGTCCCGAAGTGGGAAGCGGACGCGGGCAGACTCGACTGCGCGGGGGAAGGCTCAGGGGCGGGCATCCATGGCTCCTTGGTGGGATGGGCGGCTGCCCCGGATCCAGGCATGCTCGGCCGGCCCGGACGGTCCGGACGGTCGTAGCCGCCGGGCAGGGCGGATCGTCTAGTCGTGCTTGCGGGCGATCTGCACGTTCTCCAACACACCGAGCGCGTCCGGCACGAGGACGGCGGCGGAGTAGTAGGTGGTGACGAGGTAGGAGATGATCGACCGTTCGTCGATGCCCATGAAGCGCACCGACAGGCCCGGTTCGTACTCCTCGGGCAGACCGGTCTGGTGCAGACCGATGACGCCTTGGTTGTCCTCGCCGGTACGCATGACAAGGATCGAGCTGGTGTTCTCCTTGGTGATGGGGATCTTGTTGCAGGGCAGGATCGGCACCCCGCGCCAGGCCGGGACCTGTTGCCCGCCGAGGTCGACGTGGTCCGGGTAGAGCCCGCGGGAGTTGAACTCACGCCCGATCGCGGCGATCGTCCTGGGATGGGCGAGGAAGAGCTTGGAACCGCGGCGGCGGCAGAGCAGCTCGTCGAGGTCGTCCGGGGTGGGCGGGCCGGAGTGGGTCTGGATGCGCTGTTTGAAGTCGGCGTTGTGGAGCAGGCCGAACTCCCGGTTGTTGATCAGCTCGTGCTCCTGGCGCTCGCGCAACGCCTCGATGGTCAGCCGGAGTTGCTCCTCGGTCTGGTTCATCGGCCCGTTGTAGAGGTCGGCGACCCTCGTGTGGACCCGCAGAATGGTCTGCGCGACGGAGAGCTCGTACTCGCGCGGCTTCAGTTCGTAGTCGACGAACGCGCCGGGCAGTTCGGGCTCGCCGGTGTGGTCGGCCGACATGGCGATCTCGGCCTCGCCGTGACGGTTCTGCCGCTGGAGGGGCAGTGAGCTGAACTGCTGGATATGGGCCTGGAGGCTCGGTGCTGTGGACAGCACGGCGGCGAAGTCGCCGCGGGACAGGGTGAGCAGGGTGCCGGCGGTATCGGCGGTGGCCGTGTAGTCCCACCGGGCGTCCGCGTCCAGCAGGGCGTTCTCACCGAACCGGTCGCCGTCGGCGAGTACGGCGACGGCGACCTCGTCGCCGTACTTGCCGACGGAGGTCTGGCTGATGCGGCCGTGGGCGATCAGGTGGATCTGCTCGGCGGGCGTACCGCGCTCGACCAGTGTTTCGCCGGCGCGGAAGTCGCGCTGGACGCATCGGCCGGCGATCGCCGTCAGCACCTCCACGTCCTCGAAGCCGCGCAGCAAGGCCAGTTCGCCGAGCTCGCGGGGGATCACCCGGACGTCGGCACCGTCCTGAACGAACTCCACGCGGCCGTCGCCGACGGTGTAGCTCAGCCGACGGTTCACGCGGTAGGCGCCACCCTTGGCCTCCACCCAGGGGAGCGTCCGCAGCAGCCAGCGTGAGGTGATCTCCTGCATCTGCGGGGCGGACTTGGTCGTGGTGGCGAGATTGCGGGCAGCCGCCGTGCTCAGGCTGGACTGCGGCGTCTCCAGCGGTGCTTCCGGGCTGGTGTCAACAGACATCGGGCGGGCTCTCCTTCGTAAGGGCTGTGGTCGGCGTGCGTGCGCGTCACCGGGAAAGAGGAAAAGTGGGGGCAAACATCTGGGAATCCGTCCAGATCCCGGGAAACAGTAAAGGCCGGTGCACCCAATCGGGCCTGAGAAGCCGTTGACATTAGCTCGATGCGATGATCTTGCCCGCCGCGAGGTTTGTCCGGCTGGTCGGCGGTGCTCCGACATGGTCGGCAGCGCGTGCGATGCGCGCCGCTGCCCTCCATGGCAGTTCACCCGCCCACCGGCCGAGCACGGCACCGGGCCGTCGACCGGGCAGGCACGTCGAGATCGCCGCGGTCGGGATCGAGCGCGTCATGGGCCGCGGCGATCCGCTCAGTTCTTACAAGCGCCGGAATAAGGGGACGGGCGGCTTCTCGCCCCAGTGGCCGACCGCATACTTCGCGAGGGCGCTGTCACGTTGTTGAGTGTGTGAGTGCCTGACGGCGTGTCGGTGTCGGCCCGATTGTTCAGGCCCTTGGGGGAACGGTGCTCGACGCAGGGCGTGAGCTCGCGGTGGGCCGCGCCGTAGGAGCGGAGCTTGTCGGTGACGATCACCAGGGCCCTCGAAATTCATGGGCACATCCAGGTCCACCTGATCTGCGACAGCTATGGCACCCACAAGACGCCGGTCATCAAGGCATGGCTGGCCGGACACCTCCGATTCCACCTGCACTTCACGCCCACCGGTTCGTCCTGGATGAACCAGGTAGAGAGTGGTTCGGCTTCCTCGCCGATCAGAAGATCCGCCGCGGCTCCCACGAAAGCGTGCGTTCCCTGGAAGCCGACATCCGTGCGTGGGTCAAGGAGTGGAACGAAAATCCAACACCGTTCATCTGGACCCAGACCGCTGAGGAAATCTCGCACCTACCCGAGGCGGCTGCGCACGGTGTGGGCCCGTTCCTCGGATGGTCGGGAGAGCGCCCGCGGGCGGCCGCGCCTCGTGACGGTTGCCCTGGAGCGGTGTACGGGACGACGCTGGAGGAGACACAGCCCGCGGCTCGGGGACCTCGACCTCAGGCTGTGCGTACGGAGACTACGGAGAGGCGCCGACTGTGGACGGTCGGGAACCCATGGGGAGGCAGCCTGGCGCGAGTGGCCACTGGGCCGTGCCCCACACCGCGGACATGCAAGTGGAGGCGTGGTCGCCGACAGTCGCGGGCTGTATGGGCGAGGCTGTGCGCGCGGTGGTGGAGGGTTTCGCCGACACGTCCGGGGCCGCAGTCGTCGGAGACCGCGAATTTGCGATTACGGCGGCATCCGATGAGGATCTGCTGGTGTCCGTCCTGGAGCAGGTCGTCTACCGGATGGATGCCGGCGGCGAGATCCCGCTCGATGTTGACGTGGGGGAGATCCGGTCGGTGGGGGACGGCCGGGGCCTGTCGGTCCGCTTCCGAATGGCCGACACCGCCACCGTTGTCCCGGTCGGTGCGGTGCCGAAGGCCGTTTCGCTGCACGACCTGCAACTGCGGTGCGGCCCGGGCGGCTGGACCTGCCGGGTGACCCTCGATGTCTGAGGGGGCGGGGAAGGGACAGGACGATGGCGTTCACGGTGGCCCTGGCAGGCGACACCATGCTCGGGCGCAATGTTGCCAAAGAACTGCGCCGCTCGCCGGTGCCGGAGACGCCGGTCTCCACGGGGGTCAGGAAGGCGCTCGCGGTGGCCGATCGGTTCGTGCTCGATCTGGAGTGCTGTGTCTCCGACCGCGGGCACCGCTGGCCCGACCCGCGAAAGGCCTTCTTCTTCCGCGCGTCCTCCGTCGCCGCGACGGTGCCGGCAGAACTGGGGGTGAACTGTGTGACGCTCGCCAACAACCACGCCCTGGACCATGGGTTCGATGCCATGGCCGACACCCGACCCCTGCTGGTCAGGGCGCACCTGGTTCCCACCCGGGTGAGGGCGGGGACGCTGACCTGGACTCCTGCCACACCCGCCAGGCGCGCGGCGAGGAGCGGGAGTGGATCCGTGACCGGCTCGCCACCGCCTGCGCCGAGTTCGGAACTGCCGTCACCGACCGGAAGGGATGGCTGACGGTCGACTGGAGGTGAGGGACGTGGAGATCGCACTGCTGGAGAGCAGCTCGTACCGCTTCCGGATCGAGCAGCGGGAGCCGATGCGCGTCCCCGGGGTCGTGTTCGCCTCGCGGGCGCTGTTGCCGCAGGCGGCGGGGGACAAGGCGCTGGAGCAGGTGGCGAACGTGGCGACACTGCCCGGCATCGTCCGCGCCTCCTTCGCCATGCCCGACGTCCACTGGGGCTACGGCTTCCCCATCGGCGGGGTCGCCGCCACCGACATCTCCCACGGCGGGGTCATCTCGCCCGGCGGCGTGGGGTTCGACATCTCCTGCGGCGTACGGTTGCTGGCCGCCGGCATCGACCGCGAGGCGCTCGACCACGACCGGACTCGGCGGCTGATGGACATCCTCGACAGGACCATCCCGCGCGGTATGGGGCGCGGCGGACTGTGGAAGTTGTCCGGCCCCGGGGAGATGGACGAGCTGCTGGTCGGCGGCGCTCGGTACGCGGTCGAGCACGGCCACGGTGTGCCGCGTGACCTCACGCGCTGCGAGGACTACGGCGTCCTGGACGGTGCGACCCCGGGACAGGTGAGCGCGCGCGCCGTCGAACGCGGCCTCCACCAGGTGGGAAGCCTCGGCTCGGGCAACCACTTCCTGGAGGTCCAGGCGGTGGACCAGGTCTACGACCAGGCCACCGCAACGGCCTTCGGGCTGCGGGTGGGCCAGGTGTGCGTCATGATCCACTGCGGCTCGCGGGGCCTGGGGCACCAGGTGTGCACCGACCACGTCCGCGTGATGGACCAGGAACTGCACCGGCACCGTATTCAGGTCCCGGACCGGCAGCTGGCCTGCACGCCGGTTGACTCGCCGCGGGGCCGTGCCTACCTCGGGGCGATGGCGGCGGCCGCCAACTACGGCCGGGCCAACCGCCAGTTGCTGTCGGAAGCCACCCGTCATGCCTTCGCGGCCGCTGCGGGAGTCGGTCTGGAGCTGGTCTACGACATCTCGCACAACACCGCCAAACTCGAGACGCACGAAGTGGACGGAGTGGCACGTCCCCTGTGCGTCCACCGCAAGGGCGCGACACGGGCGCTGCCGCCCGGCGACCCGAGCCTGCCCGAGGACCTCGTCCGGGCGGGCCAGCCGGTACTGGTGCCCGGGACGATGGGCACCGCCTCGTACGTGATGGTCGGCCTGCCCGGAAACGACGCCTTCCACTCAGCCTGCCACGGCGCCGGCCGGGTCTGGAGCCGCCACCACGCGCTGCGCATGGTACGTGGGGAGCAGCTTCGCGGCGAGCTGGAGGCCCGGGGCATCGCCGTGCGGCCCTCCTCATGGCGTGGTCTCGCTGAGGAGGCGCCGGAGGCGTACAAGGACGTCGACGCGGTCGCCGCAGTCACCGAGGGTGCCGGGCTCGCCCGGCTGGTTGCCCGTCTGGTGCCGCTGGGAGTAGTCAAGGGATGAGTCGGCGCGAAGCGGTATCGCCCACCGGGGTCGTCGCACAGGGCCAGTAGTGCTTGGTCAGGTGCGTAGCGGGGTGGATATGTCGCAGTGGCACGTGGGGCAGACACGCCGGTCCGGATCGCGAGGAGGGTCCGTAGCTCGCGGACGACTCGGTAGAGGCTCAGGCCGCCGCCGCGTCTTTTGGGGCACGGGCCAGTCGTTGCAGGGTGCAGAAGGCGTGGGCGACGGAGACGAGCGTGACGTGGTGGTGCCGTCCGTTCCAGGTCCGGCCCTCGAAGTGGGCCAGGCCCAGGGCCTGTTTCATCGCGCGGTAGTCGTGCTCGATGCGCCACCGGAGTTTGGCGATCCGGACCAGCGTGGTCAGCGGAGTGTCGGCGGGAAGGTCGGACAGCCAGAACTGGACCGGCTCGCTCTCGTCGGCCGACCACTCTGCCGGCAGCCAGCACACGGGCAGTTCCGGGCCGTCGGTGGCCTGCCGGACCTCGTGTCCGGTGGGCCGGATCCGCAAGGCCACGAAGCGGGAGTACATCCGCTTGCGGCCGGAGCAGTCAGTGCCGGGCCGGGAGCCCTCCCGCCACTGGGCCGGCCGTGCGGCTTTGCGGCCCGCCGCGATGACCGACTCCTTCACCGACCGGGCAGGAGTGGGTACTTCAGCGTCGACGGCCGTCCGGTCCCGGAGTACGGCTCGCACCTCGGCACCGCGAGCGGCCCGAAGGGAGTCAAGCCCTGGCAGTGGGCTGCAGCTCCAAAGGGCGTTTCCACGTGCTGCGACACACCTATGCCTCGATCCTGTTGGAGGCAGGCGAGTCTGTCGTCACCCTGGCCCAGCGGTTGGGGGTACTCATCGCCGATTCCGCTCGGTTACTGCGCGCACCTCATGCCGGAGGCCGGGAAGCGGGGCCGGGCTGTGATCGACGGTTTCCTCGGAAAGCGGGTCGCGGGCCAGAACTCCCCGGATCCTCCCCAGGGCTGATCCGGGTGTTTCCCCAGGCTGTACGGCCCTGACCTCGGTCCGTGGATCTCCAGGGATCTGAGCCGTATAGCCTGGGAAAATGCTCACCGAAGTCACAGCGACCCGCTACGTCACGCCCTTGCGGGAGGGTGGATCGTTGCCAGGAATCGTCGAGGCCGACGACCTCGGCACCTATGTCATGAAATTCACCGGCGCCGGACAGGGGCGCAAGACCCTGGTCGCGGAGGTCATCTGCGGACAGCTCGGCCGCCGGCTCGGTCTCCGCGTCCCCGATCTCGTGCAGATCCAGCTCGACCCGGTCATCGGGCTCGCCGAGCCCGACCAGGAGGTGCAGGAACTCCTGAAGGCCAGCGGTGGGCTCAACCTGGGGATGGACTTCCTGCCGGGATCGATCGGCTTCGACTCGCTCGCTTACCAGGTGGACTCCCGGGAAGCCGGACGGGTCGTCTGGTTCGACGCCCTGATCAACAACGTGGACCGTTCCTGGCGCAATCCGAACATGTTGATCTGGCACGGCGACCTGTGGCTCATCGATCACGGTGCCACCATGATCTGGCATCACAACTGGCCCGGAGCCCAGACCTCAGCCGCCAAGCCGTACAACGCCTCGGACCACGCGCTCGCCCCCTTCGCCCCCGATGTCGCGGCGGCCGCCGCCGAGCTCGCTCCGCTGGTCACGGAGGAACTGCTCACCGAGGTCACGGCCGACGTCCCCGACGAATGGCTGGTGGACGAGCCCGGCTTCGATTCCACGGACGAGCTGCGCCGCGCCTACGTGGAGGCGCTGCTGCCGCGCGCCGCGACCATCCATGAGCGGATCACGATGGAGGCCCCCACCGAACCCAAGCCCTCCCAGGCCCCCGGCTGGCTCACCGAGCACCTCACCCCGTGGCCGCACCCCACCAAGAAGAACGACAAGGGCGGCCAGCGGTGAGTGAGCGCGATGTCTTCGAGTACGCGCTGCTGCGCGTGGTGCCGCGGGTGCAGCGTGGCGAGTTCTTCAACGCGGGCGTGGTCGTCTACTGCCGCGCGCGGGGGTTCGTCGCCGCCCGCACCCATCTCGACGAGGCCAAGCTGAAGGCGCTGGACCCGAACGCCGACGTGGTCGGTGTACGGGCAGCCCTGCATGCGGTGGAGGGAGTCTGCCGCGGTGGTACGGACGCGGGCCAGGCGGCCCGTGACGATGCCGGCCGCCGCTTCCGCTGGCTGATCGCGCCGCGCTCCACCGTCATCCAGCCGAGCCCCGTGCACAGCGGCCTCACGAACGACCCGGAGGCCGAGGTCACGCGGCTGCTCGACCTGCTCGTCCGCTGATCCTCCTGCCCCGCGGCGCCGCACCTGACCACCGAGGCGGCGGCGCCGTCGGGTGTGACATGCACCCCTGTGGCCGTGGGCCGTTGACACCGGGTGCCAGGGCTTCTAGCGTCTCGTCTGCTGAAGGTACTAAGCGGTTGCTCAGCTATCGGGAAGGTTCCGCGCACACGAGGATTCCGTGCCGGGGGTGCCCCGACGTCCGCTGAGCGGCGATCCAAGGGCGAGGAGAACCAAGCATGTCCACCACCGAGCAGCGCGTCGCCATCGTGACCGGAGCGGCGCGGGGCATTGGCGCCGCCACCGCGGTACGCCTGGCGGCCGAGGGCCGTGCCGTCGCCGTACTCGACCTCGACGAGGCGGCCTGCAAGGACACCGTCGAGAAGATCACCGCCGCCGGGGGCACCGCCCTCGCCGTCGGCTGCGATGTGTCGGACAGCGCCCAGGTGGAAGCCGCGGTCGCGCGGGTCGCCGCCGAGCTCGGGGCTCCGACGATCCTCGTCAACAACGCGGGCGTGCTCCGCGACAACCTGCTCTTCAAGATGAGCGAGTCCGACTGGGACACCGTCATGAACGTACACCTCAAGGGCGCGTTCCTGATGGCCAAGGCCGTCCAGAAGCACATGGTGGACGCCGGGTTCGGCCGCATCGTCTCGCTCTCCTCCTCCTCGGCGCTCGGCAACCGCGGTCAGGCCAACTACTCCGCCGTCAAGGCCGGTCTGCAGGGCTTCACGAAGACCCTCGCCAAGGAGCTCGGCAAGTTCGGCATCACCGCCAACGCCGTCGCTCCCGGCTTCATCGTCACCGAGATGACCGCGCAGACCGCGGCCCGCATCGGCATGGGCTTCGAGGAGTTCCAGGCCGCTGCCGCCACGCAGATCCCGGTGCAGCGCGTCGGCCGTCCCGAGGACATCGCCAACGCCATCGCCTTCTTCACGGGCGACGCGGCGGGCTTCGTCTCCGGCCAGGTGATGTACGTCGCCGGCGGACCGCTCAACTGATCCGAAGGGAGACGGACATCATGACTGTGCAGGACAGCGGGAAGGTCGCGCTCATCACGGGCGCGAGCCGGGGCATCGGCTACGGCGTCGCGGAGGCGCTCGTGGCCCGCGGTGACCGGGTGTGCATCACCGGACGCGGCGAGGAGGCCCTCAAGGAAGCCGTGGAGCGGCTCGGCTCCGACCGGGTCATCGGCGTGGCGGGCAAGGCGCACGACGAGGCGCACCAGGCGGCGGCCGTCGAGCGCACCATGGAGGCGTTCGGCCGGGTCGACTTCCTCGTCAACAATGCGGGGACGAATCCGGTCTTCGGTCCGATGGCTGACCTCGATCTCAATGTCGCCCGCAAGGTGTTCGAGACCAATGTGATCTCGGCGCTCGGTTTCGCCCAGCAGACCTGGAAGGCCTGGCAGAGGGAGAACGGCGGGGCGATCGTCAACATCGCCTCGATCGCCGGGATCTCCGCCTCGCCGTTCGTCGGCGCCTACGGCATGAGCAAGGCCGCCATGGTCAATCTGACCCTCCAGTTGGCGCATGAGTTCGCGCCGGTCGTCCGGGTCAACGCGATCGCTCCCGCGGTGGTGAAGACGAAGTTCGCCCGGGCGCTGTACGAGGGCCGTGAGGCGGAGGCTGCCGCCGCCTATCCGCTCGG
Organism: Streptomyces sp. NPDC014727; assembly: GCF_043083485.1. Taxonomy (NCBI): domain Bacteria; kingdom Bacillati; phylum Actinomycetota; class Actinomycetes; order Kitasatosporales; family Streptomycetaceae; genus Streptomyces; species Streptomyces sp. NPDC014727. The sequence continues at coordinate 44,985 of NZ_JBIBYR010000020.1, forward strand.
CCGACTGGGCGCTCCCGAGGACATCGGCGGCGCCGCCGCGTTCCTCACGTCGAGCCAGTCCGAATGGATCACCGGACAGACCCTGGTCGTCGACGGCGGGATCTTCCTGAATGCCGGCGTGAGCTGAGCGCGGCCTGAGCGGTTTTGGCCCTGATTGACTCAAGTGCCCTGTCGGGCCTGCGGATTGACCCGACGGGGCACTGCGGTAAGGTCTGCCGACCCATGGCTGATCGAGGAGCGTTCACGTGTTCTACCGGGCCAGTGTGCAGGCCGCTGCAGTCCTTGCTTCCCTTTCTCTGCTGGCAGGCTGCGGACTTCTCTCCGACGGCAGCTCGAAAGAGGAACAGAAAATCGTCGTCGGTACGACCAGTGAGCCCTCCACCCTCGATCCTGCGGCGGCGTGGGACAACTCCTGGGAGCTGATGCGGAATGTCTTCCAGACCCTGGTGAGCTTTCCCACGGGCAGCACCAGTCCCGAGCCCGATGCCGCGGAATCGTGCACGTTCACCGATACCAGCAGCACGGCCTACCGGTGCAAACTCCGCGAGGGCCTGAAATTCTCCAATGGCGACAAACTCGACGCCGAGGCCGTGAAGTACTCCATCGACCGGATCAGGGACATCAAGGTCAAGGGCGGACCCTTCGGCATGCTCGGCTCGCTCGACCGGGTCGAGACCAGGGGGGACGACGTCGTCGTCTTCCATCTGACCAAGCCGGACGCCACCTTCCCCTTCATCCTCGCCACCCCCGCGATGTCGCTCGTGGCGCCCAGTGACTATTCCAAGCACAAGATCCGCAGCGATGGAAAGGTCACCGGTTCCGGACCCTACCTGCTTGATTCGTACAAGCCGGGGAATCGGGCCGATCTGGTGAAGAACCCGGACTACGAGGGCTTCGCCAACCGTAAGAACGACGCCGTGACCATCCGGTACTTCAAGGAATCGGCGCCCGTGGTCGCGGCACTGAAGAAGAAGGAGATCGACGCGATCTACCGGGGCCTCACCGCCGAGGAGGTGGTCAATCTCGAGGACAACAAGGACCCGGACAGCAATCTGCAGATCGTGGAGACGGTCGGCGCGGACATCCGATTCCTGGTCTTCAACCCCGAGGACCCGGCTGCCGGGAACGTGGCCGTACGGCGGGCCATCGCTCAGCTCGTCGACCGTGACGCGCTGGTGGCCAAGGTCTACCAGGGCACCGCCGAGCCGCTGTACTCCATGGTCCCCAAGGGCATCGCCGGTCACACCACCAGCTTCTTCGACGCCTACGGCGAACCGGACAAGGGCAAGGCGAAGCAGATCCTCGCCAAGGCCGGTATCACCAGGCCCGTCGAGATGACGCTCTGGTTCACGACCGACCGATACGGCTCCTCCACGGCACCCGAGTTCGACGAGCTCAAGCGTCAGCTGGAAGCCTCCGGACTGTTCCGGATCACGCTGCGGAGCAAGCCCTGGAAGGAGTTCCAGGAAGGGTTCACCAAGGGCCAGTACCCCGTCTTCGGCCGCGGCTGGTTCCCGGACTTCCCGGACCCGGACAACTTCATCGCCCCCTTCGTGGGCAAGGACAGCATCACCGGGATGCCGTACGTGAAGAACGAGATCACCCAGCAGCTGCTGCCACAGACCCGCAAGGAGAGCGACCGGGGAGCGGTCAGCAAGCAGTTCGAACGGGCCCAGCAGATCCTGGTCGACGACGTACGGTTGCTGCCGCTGTGGCAGGGCAAGCTGTATGTCGCCTCCGGCGAGGACATCGGCGGCGGGGAGCGCGCGCTGGACCCGCAGACGGTCATGCAGATGTGGGAGCTGTACCGCAAGGCCAGCTGGTAGGCCGGCGGCAGGGCTCGCGGGGTCCGTTGTCAGTGGCCCCCGGTAGGTTCTCGGGTGAAGAACGTATTACTTACCGGAGGTTGTTGACGTGACCGACACCGACCTGCTGCCCGAGTCGTGGCGCGGCGTCCTCGGCGAAGAGCTGCAGAAGCCCTACTTCAAGGAGCTCACCGAGTTCGTCGAGGAGGAGCGGGCCAAGGGGCCGGTCTATCCGCCGCGCGACCAGGTGTTCGCCTCCCTGGAGGCCACGCCCTACGACAAGGTGAAGGTCCTCGTCCTCGGTCAGGACCCGTACCACGGCGAGGGGCAGGGGCACGGCCTGTGCTTCTCGGTACGGCCGGGTGTGAAGACCCCGCCCTCCCTGCGGAACATCTACAAGGAGATGAAGGAGGAGCTCGGCCTGCCCGTCCCGGACAACGGATATCTGATGCCGTGGGCCGAGCAGGGTGTGCTCCTGCTCAACGCCGTGCTGACGGTGCGCGCGGGCGAGGCCAACTCGCACAAGGGAAAGGGCTGGGAGAAGTTCACCGATGCGGTGATCCGCGCGGTCGCCTCGCGGCCCGATCCGGCGGTCTTCGTGCTCTGGGGCAACTACGCCCAGAAGAAGCTCCCGCTGATCGACGAGGAACGGCATGTGGTGGTGAAGGGTGCACACCCGTCGCCGCTCTCCGCCAAGAAGTTCTTCGGCTCCCGTCCGTTCACACAGATCAACGAGGCGGTGGCGGCGCAGGGGCACCAGGCCATCGACTGGCGCATCCCCGATCTGGGCTGACGCCGGGGTCATCACCCCGCCGACGGCGGGCGCCGGGAGGACAGACCCGGGACGCCCGCCCGAGCCTCTGCGGGATTGACCGCGGCTGCGGCTAGCGTCGATCGGGAACGGGTGGACAGGAACAGGGAGGCCGCGGTGACGGAGCAGCGGGAGGCGTCGAAGGACGCCGTCATGACCAGGATCGGCCAGGCGATCATGCTGCTGCACGGCGGTGACCGGGAAGAGGCCCGCAATCGCTTCGGCGGCCTCTGGTCGGAGATCGGCGAGGACGGTGAAGCCCTGCACCGCTGTACCCTCGCGCACTACATGGCCGACACCCAGGACGACCCCGGCGATGAACTGGCCTGGGACCTGCGGGCGTTGACCGCGGCAGACAGCCTGACCGACGAGCGCGCGGCGCAACATGCCGACGCGCTCGCGGTGCGGGCGTTCTACCCCTCGCTCCATCTCAATCTCGCGGCGGACTATGTGAAGCTCCAGCGTCCCGAGGCGGCCCGGATCCATCTGGACAGGGCGCGCGCCGCCTCCGATGTCCTCGCGGACGACGGGGTGGACGACGGATACGGGGGAGGGGTCCGCGCGGCGATCGCGCGGCTGGAGCTGAGGCTGCGGGAGCTGTGAGGGGTGGCCCGTCCGTGGCGGACGGGCCACCCACCCGGCTCTCTCCTGCCGGGCTCAGTGACCGTAGGTGTTCTCACAGATGCGGGACTGCGGGCTGCCCGCGGGCCAGTGCCCGTACCCCCGCCCCAGTGCGCAGACGTCCGTCCCCGAGACGGGGGCCGGCAGGGCCGGGGCGGGCGCGGTCACGGCGGGCGGGGCGTGACGCGTCCGGGGCCGTGCCGCTTCGGCGGGGTTGCGTTGTCGCTGCGCGTGGGGCGCGGCGCGCCGGGAGTCCGGCGATGTGCCGATGGTCGGGGCGGACGCGGAGACGGACGCCCGCGGGCCAGGTACGGCTTCCAGTCTGTCGTGGGCGGGTGGCGGCATGATCTGCGGAGCCAGGTCCTGGCCGGGCCTGCTGTTCCCGGGCCGGGCCGGAACGTCCGCCTGCGGGGCCACGGACACACAGCCGGACAGCGTCGTGACGGCGACGCCGACCAGGAGCTTCACGGTGATTCTGGTTCGTTGCACCTGAGTAACTCTGCTGTGCGGACCCGGTTCGGAGTGAGCCGGGAAGCGTTGATTGGCCCGCACGAGTGACTCCGGTCAGCGCAACGTCCAATCGGAACCCAGCATTCCGCGCAGCAGTTCGGTGAAGCCGGTGCGCAGTTCTTCCTCGGTCGGTACCGAGCGGTGGAACGATCCCGCGGCACACGAGAACATCAGCCCCTCGCACCAGGCCACCAGGGAGAGGGTGTGCCGCTCGGGCTCGGCCGATCCGGCCGCGGTCATCAGCGCCGACAGCGGCTCGCGGAACCGTCGTCCCGTCGCGTCGAAGAACTCTCGCAGCTCCGGGCGCCGGGTCGTCTCAAGAGATCATCCCCATGCCGTCGTCATCGGCAGCGGAATCGGCGGACTCACCGCGGCGGTGGCCCTGCACGGGTGCGGTTGGCGGGTCACTGTTCTGGAACGCGCCGCCTCCCTGGAACCCGTCGGTGCGGGTATCGCCCTCGCCCCCAATTCACAGCGCGCCCTGGACGTCATCGGCCTCGGCGACGAGATCAGGTCACTCGCCGCCCGGCAGGGCGAGGGCGGCATGCGCACCCCGAGCGGCCGCTGGCTCTCCCGCACGAACAGCGCCGCCGCGGCCGCGCGGTTCGGTGGGCCGCTCGTCCTGCTGCACCGGGCCGCCTTCGTCGACCGCCTGGTGGCCCGGCTGCCCGAGTCCGCCGTCCGTACCGATGCCGCCGCGGAACTGCTGGACCCGGGCGTCGCGGACGGGGCGCGAGCCGTGGTCACCACGGCGTCCGGGGACATCGAGGCCGACCTCGTGATCGGCGCCGACGGCATCAACTCCGGCGTGCGCGGGGCTCTCTTCCCGGCCCACCCCGGACCCTCGTACGCCGGATTCACCACCTGGCGCATCGTCGTCCCCGCGCCCGAGCGGCCCTTCGCCCCGCACGAGACCTGGGGGCGTGGCGCCCTCTGGGGCACCCAGCCGCTCAAGGACGGCCGGATCTACGCCTACGGGGCCGCGGTGGCCCCCGCCGGAGCACGTGCCGCCGACGACGAGAAGGCAGAGCTGATGCGGCGGTTCGGCAGCTGGCACGACCCGATCCCCTCGATCATCGCCGCCGCCGAGCCCGGCCAGGTGCTCCGCAACGACGTGCACCAACTGATCGACCCCCTGCCGTCCTTCCACCGCGGGCGGGTCGTCCTCCTCGGCGACTCCGCGCATGCCATGGCACCCAGCCTGGGACAGGGCGGCAACCAAGCCGTCGAGGACGCGATCGTGCTCGCCCACCATGTGATGCCTGAGGGGGACCTCGGCGCGGGTCTGGCGGCGTACACCGCCGACCGGCTTCCCCGTACATCCGCCGTCGTCCGCAAGGCCGCGCAGGCCGCCCGGCTCATGCGCCTGACGAGCGGTCCGGCCGTGGCACTGCGCGACGCGCTGATGTCCGTCACTTCGCGTCTCGGGCCCACGCTGGTCCTGCGGACCTTCGACGGCATCGCGGACTGGCAGCCGCCGCAGCACACGTATGCTGCCCGGACGAAGGAGGCGCACAGGTCACCGCGGTAGACATCGGTCCGAAGGGCTCTACGGGGCACCCTCGTCCGGCGGCACCGCAGGGCCCGCGCCGGACAGTGAGAGGGAGACCCCTGTGAAGGTCGGCTGCATCGGACTCGGCGACATCGCGAAGAAGGCGTATCTGCCGGTTCTGACCACTCGGCCCGGGGTCGAACTGCATCTGCAGACCCGTACCCCCGCCACCCTGACCGAGGTCGCCGAGTCCTACCGGATCCCGTCCGGGCAGTGCCACACCGATCTGGAATCGCTGCTCGACCAGAGGCTGGACGCCGCCTTCGTCCACGCGCCGACGGCCGTGCACCCGGAGATCGTGGCCCGGCTGCTGGACGCGGGCGTCGCCACGTACGTGGACAAGCCGCTGGCCTACGAACTCGCCGATTCCGAAAGGCTGGTGAGCCTTGCCGAGGACCGCGGGGTGAGCCTGGCCGTCGGTTTCAACCGCAGGGTCGCGCCCGGCTACGCGCAGTGTGCCGAACACCCGCGCGAGCTGATCCTCATGCAGAAGAACCGGGTGGGCCTGCCCGAGGACCCCCGCACCATGGTGCTCGACGACTTCATCCACGTCGTCGACACCCTGCGCTTCCTGGTTCCGGGGCCGGTCGAGCACACCGCTGTGCAGGCCAGGATCCGCGACGGGCTGATGCACCATGTCGTGCTGCAGCTGTCCGGCGACGGATTCACCGCCATCGGGATGATGAACCGGCTCAGCGGCTCGACCGAGGAGCGGCTGGAGGTCTCGGGGCAGGACTCCAAGCGAGAGGTCGTCAACCTCGCCGAAGTGATCGACCACAAGGGGCAGCCGAGCGTACGGCGGCGCGGCGACTGGGTGTCCGTGGCCCGGCAGCGCGGCATCGAGCAGAGCGTGCTGTCCTTCCTGGGAGCCGTGCGGGCCGGAAAGGTGCTCAGCGCCGAGGACGCCCTGCGCACCCACGAGCTGTGCGAGCGCATCCTGCGCGACCTGGACGTTGCCTGAGTCCGGAGGAACCACCGCCTGCCTCACCCCCCGGAAGACATGCGAGCCAGGCGAGATCCCACCGACCATCCCTGGGCCACCGGCCCCCGGGATGCGTCGGGCCCCACCCCGATGCAGGCTGGGGTGATGGACCACCGGCCCGTGGAGGTGACCTCGTGAGGCCCCACGACGAGCCAAAGGGCTGGGGAGCGCTTCAGCCGCCGCCCGGCTACTACTCGGCCGACGGGCGGCCGCCCGACGCGATGCAGCGCGCGCTGATCCTCGACTGGGCGGTCAATCAGCGGATCGCGAGCGGCTGGCGTGTGGAGTCCCGTTCCGAGACCCAGGTCGTCATGGTCCGTGGCCGACCGCTGAACCACGTGCTGCACGCCGTCCTCATGGTCTTCACCTGCTTTCTCTGGGGCGGCGTGTGGCTGGTGCTGGCCGTGACGAACAGGGTCGAGCGCGTCGCGCTCACCGTCGACGCCCAGGGCCACATCGTCTCCGTGCACGGCCCGGGATAGTGCGGGAGGCGGTGCCCGGGCCGGGCTGGTCCGAACCGGTCGGCCCGGCGGTCCCTGAGCGTGAGGAATCCACCGGACCCGAGGTCTCCACCGCAGCCGCCGCAGCCCTCGCCCCGACCGGCCCGCCCCGGTCACGCCTGCGCAACCACCGCACCCCCTCGAAGGCGCAGAAAACGGCCAGCACCGCCACCGCCCCCTGCACGGGCCAGTCGCCCAGCCGCACATAGAGCGTCGTACCGGACGCCAGCGGTACGTCGTACACGACGGCGCCGCTCGTGTCCGTACCGAGCGGTTCACCGACCGGGGCCCCCTGCGGGCCGTACACCGCGCTGATGCCGGTGAGCGTGGCATGCACCATCGGGCGGCCGTTCTCGGCGGCGCGCAGCGCTCCGAGCGAGGCGTGCTGTGCGGGAGCCCAGCTGTGCTGGAACGTCGACGTCGACGACTGGTCGATCAGCACCTGAGCGCCGTCCAGGGTCAGCCGCCGGCTCATGTCGGGGAACGCGGACTCGAAGCAGATCAGCGGACCGATGCGCAGTCCTTTCCCGCCGAGCGCGGAGGGCAGCCACATCGTCACCGAGTGGGTGCCCCGCAGCCGGTCCTCGCCCGCGGCCCTGCCCACGGACGTGACCCACCCGAGCACCGACCGGGCCGGGACGTACTCACCGAACGGCACCAGCCGCATCTTGTCGTACCGGTCCCCTGTCAGCCCGTCCGGGCCCACCAGCACGGCGGACTTGAAGATCCCGGTCCGCCTCGATCCGCCGGTGTGCCGGGCGTCCATGTTGACCAGCACATCCGCGCCCAGCCGGCGCGAGAGGGCCGCGATCCGGGCAGTGATGTCCGGGTGCCGGGAGAGGTCCACACCGACACTGCTCTCGCCCCACACCACCAGATCGAGATCGCGTCCCACCAGAGAGCGGGTCAGCCGCTCACTGACCGCCAGTCGGCGCTCGACGCTCCGCGGACCCGCGATCACACCTGGCTGCACGACGGCGATCCTGGCCACGCCCGACTGCTCGGGCCGCGGCGCCCACTGCGCCATCGTCCCCACGGCCAAGGCGCACACCGCGAGGCCTACGAAGGCGACCGTACGGGCGGCGGCGGTCACGAACAGCAGGGCGACCGCGGTGTTCACCGCCACCAGCAGAAGGCTCACCAGCCACACTCCGCCGACGGAGGCCACCCGCAGTGCGGGAGTCACCTCCCACTGGCTGGCACCGAGCAGCCCCCAGGGGCCGCCGAGACCCTGCCAGGAACGGACCAGCTCGATCATCAGCCAACCGCACGGCACCACGACGACCGCAGTCGCTGCGTTCGCGGCGGACACCGGCCCGCGCAGCACCCGGAGGACCAGCAGGCCCCAGGGCGCCCACAGCAGACCGAGCAGCGCCGCCAGGATCACGAGGAAGACATGGAGGCTCGGCAACAGCCATTGGTGCACGGCGAGCAGGTAGCCCATCCCGCCGAGCCAGCCGTCGAGCGCCGCCCTGCGCCCCGTACCGGCGGAGCGGATCAGCAGCAGCCACGGCACCAGTGCGACCGGGGCGAGCCACCACAGGGACGGCGCGGGGAACGCGAGCGCGGGCAGCGCACCGGCGAGCAGTGCGAGACAGCCTCGCCACCGGCCGGACCGCAGTACCCGCTCCCACTGCTCGCCCCGACCGGCCGGAATTCGCATGCCGCGCCTCCTCGTCCCGCCTGATCAGCAGTCTCCCCCCTGGCCCCCCGTTCCGCAGTTCTTCCCCCGGGCCGGGGAGCGGAAGCCTCGACGGGCGGGATCAGCCCGGCAGGAGCGAGTCCGTCGTGCCGCGCCACCTCTCGTGGACGGTGACGGTACGGATCCGCCAGCCGCTCCCCGTACGCGCCAGAGTGAAGGTGTACCGCCCGCCGGAGACGAAGTTCGGCGCGCCCGCCCGCGCCCCGGAGCCGCCCCCGTCCCCTTCCGCGCTCTCCAGCCGCATCGGGTTGACGTAGTCGGCTCGCACCTCGGCGCGGTCGCCCGGACAGCCGTCCAGGTCCGGGAGGGCGACCAGACGGTTGACGATCAGGTGCTGGCGTACGGGGAAGAACCGCATGGTCTCCGCGAGCCACCGGGCGACCTCGGCCGCAGACCCCTCGATACCGCCCGCACTGCGGTAGTCGGCACGGCCGTCCTCGGCGAACAGGGCGCGGTAGTCCGCCCATGCGCCGTCGTCCACCGCCCTCGCATAGCCGGTGATCACTGCATCGACGGACAACCGGTCCATCACGGTCGCGAGATCCACGCGCTGCGTCATCGGGTCAGTGTCTGCCCGCCGGCGTGCGAGGCCAAGGGGCGTGCACGCACAGCGGGCCGGGCGATGCCGTCAGCAGGGCACCACCGCCACCGGGCCGAGCGCGTGCGTGAGCGTGGTCTGCGCGACCGGGGAGAGCCCGAGCCCGAGGGACTCACCGCCCTTGCGCCGCCCGATCACGGTCAGTGCCGCGGTGGCCGAGGCGGTGACCAGGGTGCGTGAGGCGGAGCCGCCGACGGGTTCCCTGACGACCTCGACCTGCGGGTACCTCTCCCGCCACCCCGCGGTGACTTCGGCGAGACTCCGTTCGGCCGCACCAGCCGCCGCGTCCCGGTCGAAGACGGGTCCGCCCGACAGCATCGAGGAGAACATCGTCCAGCCGTGCACGATCCGCAGTCGCGCACCGGGCCGGGAGGCGGCCGTCGAGAAGGCGAACTCCAGCACCGCTTCACTGCTCTCGTCGGCGGCGACGCCCGCGACGATGTCGCGGAAGGCCTCCTTCGACTCCTCCTCGTGCTCGTCGGGCGGTCCGCTGTGGATGACGACGACGGGGCACCTGGCCATCGAGGCGATCGCCAGGCTGTTGGAGCCGAGCAACAGTGACCGGAAACCTCCCAGACCGCGCGAGCCGACGACGACCAGCGAGGCCTCGTTGCTGAGCGAGGTCAGCGCTGCCGCGGCAAAGTCCAGCGGCGCGAGCGTCCTCGGGTGCAGATCGGGAGCGATCCCGGCCACCCTTCGCACGGACCGGGTGAGCAACTCCTCCGCCTCGCGCTGCTGTGTTTCCGGGACGGCGTGGCGGGTCGGCGTGCGGGCATGCACGATCACCAGCGGGAGCCTCCGGCGGACGGCTTCGTGGGCGGACCAGTCGAGCGCCTCACGGCTGTGCGACGAGCCGTCGACGGCTGCGATCACGGGAAGCTCGGTGGCGGTCATGATTCCCTCCAGGTTGCGGCGGTACATGTCCCACACTGGTACGCGCGCACCTGGTGCGGCAGGGACTTTCGGCCCCATCTGCCGGGGACGGTTGTCGTCGGGGCGCCGGTGCGGGCGGTCGTCGCCCACTCACGGGTGGTTCGCTCCCACCGCCCGGGGCGTACCAGCCGCTCCTGGGCCTTCCCTCGGGGCAGGCCCGGCGTGTGCAGCGGGCGCGACGATCCTTCAGTGCTGCGCGCGCGAGACGTGGGGCCTCCTGGTGGCTCCGGATCGCGCATCGACCGAGCGCCAGAAGGCCCCGCCGGCTCGTTCCACGCGCCCCCACCGGTCCGGGGTCACTGCGTCTTCTCCGTCATGTGGGCGGCGTCCAGTGCCGGGGCGATCACGGCGAAGGCCCGGTCGATCAGTTCCATCGGGTCCTCGGTGCCGTTGCTGTCGCTCCACCACCGCAGCACGGCGTCGAAGGCGGCCAGCGCCATTCCGGCGGCCAGTGGCGGGTACAGATCGGTGTCGGCGACCGGCCCCGGACGGTGAGTCAGCTCCGTCGTCAGGTCGGAGCGCCATTGTGCCTGGCGCTCCAGGAAGCGTGCGAGCAGGGCGGGGGTGCGCAGAATCAGCTGAACCACGCGCAGAGCCCTGTCGGAATGGTCGGCGCAGGCGGCGATGGGGACCGAGACGGCGTGCCGCAGCGCCACGGACGGCCGAGGGTCCCGATCTCCTCCTCGCGCAGTTCGACGTCGACCGTGCGGCGCTCCGCTGCGGAGCGGTCGTTGAGCGTCAGCCGGTCCTCGTCCAGCCGTGGCGGATCGGTCGCCGACGCCGAGCGGGCCGTCGACTGTGTCAGCCGTACATCCGACCAGTCCTCCCCGGTGCGCTGCCAGACCATCGCGTCGGTCTCCAGGGTCAGGGAGTCCCCGTCGAGCGCGGCCCGGTACGCGGGGCGCCACAGCGCACACGGGGTGAGGTGGCTCAGGCGCAGTGCGACGGGCCCGGCGACCGCGGCCTTCACGGTCAACTCGATGTGGCCGACCAGCTCGGCGGGCTCCTCCTCGGAGAGATCCATGGCCCGCCGGGCTTCCCCGAGTTCGACCGCGAGGGCGGCCAGCCGGGCCTCCACGGCACGCAGTCGCTCGCCCTGCATGTCACGCTCGTGGTCCACCCGGTCCAGTTCGCGGGCCCAGCGGGGCCGTTCGCGCTCCCCGGATCCGGCGCCTTCGCCGATCTCCCGCAGCACGTCGGCGGCGAGGCGGCCGAGCAGGTCGAGGCGGGCATGCAGCCGGTCGCGTCGCTGCCCCAGAGCAAGCGGCTCCTCTTCGAGGGTGTGCACGCGGTGGCGCAGGGCGGAGTCGTCGGTGGACGGCAGCGGCCCGAACCCTCCGGCGCCACGGGCGCGCTCGGGCGTCGGAGAGGTCTGCTGCCAGTTCCCTGTCCGGACGGGATCGCCATGACCGGCGACCGCCTCCACCCGGGCGGACCCGCCCCGGCCGACGGACGGGCCGGGGCGGGTCCGAGCCTGTCCGGCTAGACGGCCGGCAACTGCGAAGGCACGAAACCCTCCGCGGCGAGCCGTTGCCACAGCCGGTCCGGGATCGGGAACCGGGATGCCGCGGCGTTCGCCGTGACCTCGGCAGCCGACCGGCAGCCGACCACGACCGACGTGACGGCGGGATGCAGGTACGGGAACTGGATCGCGGCCGCGGCGAGCGGAACCCCGAACTCGGCGCAGATCTCGCGGCACCGCTGTGCGCGAGTCAGCGCCTCCGCCTGCACCGGCCGGTAGTTGAACATGGCGTCGTCCGACGGGTCGGCGAGCAGACCGGTGTTGAAGACCCCGCCCACGACCACGGCGGTGCCGGTTTTCGCGCACAGCGGCAGCAGCGTCGTCAGCGCCTCGTGGTCGAGCAGGGAGAACCGGCCGGCGATGAGGACGACGTCCACCTCGAACTCCGCCACGTACGCGGCGAGGCGATCACCGTGGTTCATTCCGAACCCGATCGCCCGGACCAGCCCCTCGTCCCTGAGGCGGCGTACCGCCGGGTAGGCGGTACGCCGGATCTCGTCCGGGTAGTCGTCCGGGTCGTGCAGGTACAGGATGTCGACCGACGGGCGCCGCAGCCGCGTCAGACTCGACTCCAGCGACGCGCGGATCCCGCGCTCCGTCCAGTCGGTCACCACCGTGCCCGGCGAACCGTCCGGCTCGGGCCGCAGCAGCCACCCCGTCTTCGTGGAGATCACCGGCTCGGCGATCCCGGCCGGCGGCAGCAGCCGGCCGAGACGGTCCTCGGCCTGCCCGTGCCCGTAGCGCGGGGCGGTGTCGAAGTAGGTGATGCCGGCCGCGGCGGCGGCCTCCAGCGTGGCGGCCGCGTCCTGTTCCGACACCTCCTGGAACAACCCGCCCAGCGGGGCCGTGCCGATCCCGAGCCGGGGCAGGTCGAAGGGCAGCCGGGAAGGCGCGCCGTGCGCCGACGCGCCGGTCATCGGGCCACCTCCCACGGGGACCGGTACGTCGGCCGGCCGTCGCGCAACGCCATCGACAGCGTCAGTCGTACCCGCGTGGCTCCGGGCAGGTCCACCCGGCAGTACGGCCCACCGACATCCTGCGCCGGTCCGTCGTCGACGCGGACGGTGTGCACGAGGTGTTCTGCGAACGAACCCGCCTGCACGACCACCGAGCGATCGGCGCCGCCGAGGTTGACCAGCTCCACCACGGTGTGGTCCGGGCGGATGTCGGACACGAGCGCCGCGACGTCCGGGGGCAGGCCGGGCCGTGGGTCGAGGGCGTCGTGGTAGCGCAGATGCAGTTGGGTCAGGCCGCCGTTGTAGAGCACCTGCGGCGATCCGGTGGTCAGTTGCAGCAGGGCCTCGGTGACCACGGGATTGAGATGCTGCCAGTGATGGATGTCCAGGGCATCAGGGCCCACGGCCGGATCCACCGGGTCGTTCTCGATGGCCTCCGTCCGTTCGGCGCAGGAGGCCATGGCGCTGAGCAGCATCCGCTCGGGGAAGTCCGGATTGCGGCCCTGGAGGAACTCGTACCACGGCTCCTCGTGCCCGGCCTCGTCCTTGATGCGCTGAGTGTGCACCGCTGTCCAGTCCCAGTTGGATCCGGCCCGCAGCTGCTCGATGCGTTCCTGATCCACCGCCTCGCGGCTGAAGTGCCAGAGCGACATGGGTAGTTGGCCGGGCATGATCGTGAAGTCGAACCAGCCGGAGTCGTTGTGCCGCTGGGGCACCATGAGCGTGCGCTCGTCGGCCATCGCCCGCAGGTGCGGCTCCCAGCGCTCGCCCAGGGTTCCCATCTCGTCGGCGCTCCGGTGCTCGGCCCGGCGCAGCACCGCGTCCAGCGGGTTGCGGGCGAGGTCGAGGAAGGACCGGTCGCCGGTCAGCAGCGTGGCGTTGGACGCTCCGGCGAGGGTGGCGCTGGCGACCGGAGAGAGCCCGTGCGGCCACGACCAGCCGTAGTGGCCGCCGTACCACCGGCCGTCCAGATACTCGCCCACCTCACCGTGCAGCCCGGCGTTGTCGGGTACGACGTCGTGCCCGGCGAGCCGCTCCCGCCACGCGCCGACGTACTCGGCCACCCAGTCCGCGTAGCGCTGGTCCCCGCCGAGCAGGTACGCGTTGGTGGCGAGCCCCGTCGCGGCCAGGTTCACGAGGGTGTCGCCGCGGCCCATGCGGTCCCACATCGCCCGGCCGTAGGCGCGAGCGCGCTCGGGGGAGGCGGCCAGCTCGTCGAAGGACGTGACGTCGTCGATCCCGTCGAGCGGCAGCCCGTAGGGGCGCAGGGCGAGACTCCACGGAAAGTACGTGTCGTGGTCGCTGAAGCCCCAGCGCGGGCCGGCGGAGCCGTTGTGCGGGGCACGGATCACCCGGTGCCCGGCGTCGTAGTTGGGACCGCCCGGCAGGTAGAAGTCGGCGAAGTGGCAGGCCATTTCGCGCAGTTGGGCGTCGCCGGGGTCGGCGAGGCACAGGCCGTAGAAGAGGAGCAGCCCCTCGCCCTGGTGGAACCAGTCGTAGCCGCGCTCAAGGCCGCTCTCCAGCATGCCCATCTCCGTGAGCTGCTCGGAGACCCCGTGCCAGTGCCGCCGTGCCGCGGTCAGCAGATCCGCGCTGCCGCCCAGCAGGTAGAGCGTCGGCCAGTTGAAGAACGGCTCGTAGAAGTCGTCCACGCCGTCGCGGCCGTCGAGACCCTCTCCCAGTGCGCCGCGGAAGACGAGGCGGCCGTCGCGTTCGGTGTAGCGGTCGGCGAAGACGCGCCACGCCTTGTCCTGGACGGCGAACAGTTCCCTTTCGAGTGCGGCCCACCGGGGAACGTCGGTGACACGGCGGGTCGCACGCGCATGCGGCACGTGCGCGGCGTCGGCGGTGGTCGTCATCGGTGCGCCACTCCTGCCACGGACGTGCCACCGATTCGCCCGGTTATGAGCATCAAGAACACCCGGCCCCTCACAATCGCCCATCGATTACCGATGGCTAGACTCACTGGCGGGGGCTGACGTGTCAATACTCGGCAACGCCTCCGGAAAGGAAGCCGTCGGTGATCGACTGCCATGCTCACCTGTGGAATCCGCAGGAGGGGTTCCCCTGGATCCGTCCGGATTCCGTGCACCATCGGTCGTTCTCGTCCGGGGATCTGGAGGACGCGGGTGCCGGCCTCGGTCTGACCGGAACCGTCCTGGTCGAGGCGTCCCGCGGCGACACCGGCGAGACGCTCGCCCTGCGCGACCTGCGTCTGCGACGGCCTGATCTCGTCGCCGGATACGTGGCGAACCTGCACGTCCACGGGAAAGCCGGCCCGGAACGCTTCCGGGGACTCCTGGACGGCCTGGGCGACACACGGCCCAACGGGATGCGTCTGGGCGGACCGGCCTGGGCCGACACGCCGGCGTCGGCCCGCGCGCTCGTCCCGGTGCTGGCCGAGGCGGGTGTGGTGCTCGAACTCAACCTCGCCACCGGCGCCCTGCGGGCCGCAGCCGACGTGGCCGCCCGGCATCCCGGGCTGACCGTGGTCGTCGACCATCTGGGCAACCCCCCGAACCTCAGGGCGGATCCGGGGGACTGGTACCGGGACGTCGAGCGCACGGCCACGACGCCCCACGTGGCCGTGAAGATCTCCGGCCTGCTCACCCAGCAGCACGGGGTTCCGGCCGACCGGGTGGCGCATCTGGTGCGGCACGTGGTGGACGCCTTCGGCCCGGATCGCTGCCTCATCGGCTCCGACTGGCCGATCTGCCTGCCGCGAGGCTCCCGGGGCGACTCGCTGGCGGTGGCGCGGCTCGGACTGGCCCATCTCCCCGCCGCTCAGCTGGAACGTGTGCTGCACACCACCGCCGAACGCGTGTACGGACTGTGTGGTTGACAGCGCTGAGAGTGCCCTGCTTCGATTCGTGGGTCATCGATAGGCGATAAGTGGTCGCCTTCTTCCGGCCGAGCCGGCCCCGACCCACGCGGAGACCCGAGATGGCTTTCTTCGACCTGCCCCAGGACGAGCTGGAGAGATATCGCCCCACCCTGGCCGAGCCGGCCGACTTCGACGAGTTCTGGCGACAGACCTTCGCGCAGCAGGGGGAGTTCGAGCTCGCCGCGACGTTCGAGCCGGTGCACAACGGGCTGGCCACGATCGACACCTTCGACGTGACCTTCGCGGGCTACGGCGGGCATCCGGTCCGCGGCTGGCTGCAACTGCCCGTGACCCGCACCGGGCCGCTGCCGGCCGTCGTGGAGTACCTGGGCTACGGAAGCGGCCGCGGCGCCCCGCACGAGAAGCGGCTGTGGGCGTGCGCGGGGTACGCGCACTTCATCATGGACACCCGCGGCCAGGGTGCCGAGACCCCCGACCCGGACCCCGCCACCGGTGACATCGCGGCAGCCGGCTTCCTCACACGTGGCGTCCTCGATCCGCACCGCTACTACTACCGCCGCCTGTTCACCGACGCGGTGCGTGCCGTCGATGCGGTCCGCACGCATCCGGCCGTCGACCCGGCACGCGTCGTGGTCACCGGCACCAGCCAGGGCGGCGGGATCGCGCTGGCCGCGGCGGGTCTCGTCCCGGACCTCGTCGCCGTCATGCCGGATGTGCCGTTCCTCTGCCATTTCCCGCGCGCCACCACGATCACCGACCACCAGCCCTACGTCGAGGTCTCGCGGTTCGTGAAGCTGCACCGGGAGCACGCGGCCACGGTGGCCCGCACGATGTCCTACTTCGACGGTGTCACGCTGGCCCGCAGGGCGAACGCGCCGACCTTGTTCTCGGTCGGGCTGATGGATCACATCTGCCCGCCCTCGACCGTGTACGCGGCGTTCAACCATTACGGCTCGGAGCGCCAGCTCGACCAGGCGGACAAGCAGATCAGTGTGTATCCGTTCAACGACCACGAGGGTGGCGGACCCGCGCACGAGGTCCTCAAACTGGAATGGCTGGCGAAGCAGCTGGAAACCGTGGAATGAGGATGAGAATCCCCGCAACTTATTGGACCGCGTCTTGGGATCTCACCATCGATAGACGATGAGCGCGTATCATGGCACAACTGGCTCTCCCCCCATCGCAGGATTGGGAATTCATGGCATCGAATGCGTCGGCTGGATTCGTCTCCACGCTGGCCACCAACAAGGACCGCTTCCGCAAAACCCTGATCTCCGACCAGGTGTACGAGTTGCTCCGCAAGGCCATTGTGGAGGGCGACCTCGCACCGAACGACCGGGTGGTCGAATCGGAAATCGCGCGGCGCCTCGGGGTGAGCCAGGCCCCGGTGCGTGAGGCGGTCAAGCAACTGGCCCGCGAGGGCCTGCTGATGCACGTCCCGCGCCGTGGCCACTTCGTGATCGAGATCTCCTCGCAGGACGCGGAGTACGCCCGCCAGGTGCGGGAGCCGCTGGAGCGGTTGGCGGCTCAACTCGCCACCGAGCGCATCACCGAGGAACACCTGAGTGAGCTCGACGCGCTCGTGGAGCAGATGCACGAAGCCGTTGCCGCCAACGACATCAGCCGGTTCCGCGATGTCGACATCGAGTTCCACACCCTGGTCGCCCAGATTGCCGGAAACCCGTTCCTGGCCCGGATGTGGGAGGTCATCGAGCCGAGTCTGCGTGCGCTGCGCGCCATCTCCGACCCGCTCTTCGAAGGTGACCGGCACGCGATGGCCGACGAGCACGGCCGCCTCGTGAGCCTGCTGCGCGCCGGCGACGCCGACGTGGCGGCCGCCGCGTTCGCCGACCATGCGGCCGGGCGCGGACCGGTGCCCGACGCACGCGCGGCGCGGAAGCCGCGGAAGGCTCCCGCAGCCAGGAAGAAACAATAGGACCTCTCGTGCGGTTCAGACGGGGCGCGTGTGCGTGGGCACACGCGCCCCGCCGCGTTCGGTGTCCCGGCCCGTTCACTGCCCCACTGGTGGGCTCGAGGGCCGATGCCCGGCGGGCGAAGGCCGGTGGCCCGGGGGAGGAACGGCGAGGCGCGTGGGGCCCGAGCCGGACATCCGGCTCGGGCCCACTTCTTGCTGCTCAGTTGCTACCGGCGGGCGCCCGCCGTCCACTTCGGCGCACCGTACTGGTAGGCGCCGAGGCTCGGGGTCGTGTCGGTCGACCCGTCGTTGATGCCCGGCAGCGGTATCGCCTGGTTGCGTGCGGGGGAACCCTCGGACAGCCGGTAGTCGCGCTGCGCCGCGTCGACGAACAGCGGATCCGTCTCCGCGGGCAGGTTGTTCGACAGCACCAGTCCGCCCTCGGTGGCACCGGCCAGGCCCCGGATGGCGCCGATGTTGTTGTAGATCCTGGTACCGGTGGACTGCCCCGGTTCCTTGACGTAGAACAACGTCATGCCACCGGTGTTGTTGTACACACCGTTGTTGTGCGATCCGGTGCCGAGGCCGTTCAGCATCACCGTCCCCTCAAGGTTGTTCCAGCCCGCGTTGTTCGCGATCACGAGGTTGCTCTGCCCGTTGTCCGCGTAGACACCGGCCACCGCGAACGGGGTGACGCCCGGGGTGGGCGTGCCGTCGTGCAACAGGTTGTGATCGATCGAGGACCCCATCATGTCGGCGCCGCAGCAGGTGTAGATCCCGGCGGTGTCGAGGCTCAGCCGGGCGTACTGGGAGATGTCGTTGTAGGCGATCCGGTCCGGCCCCGGTGTGAGGCCCTCGGTGGTGCCCCACTGCAGGTTGATCCCGCTGCGGCCGACCCGGTGGATGGTGTTGTGCATGACCGTCTGGCTGTTGCCCTGCACGGCGATGCCGGCAGCGTACGTACCCAGGTAGTCGACATCGTGGATCACATTGTCCGTGGCGGTGTTGTTCTGCCCGCGCAGCGCGATCCCGTTGCCGGCGCTCAGCGACAGATCGCTGTTGACGATCTTGTTGTGCGTTCCGTCGATCACGATGCCGGTGTCGCCGACACCGCGGGTCACGGAGCTGCCGCAGTCGGTGGTGCCGCGAGTGATGTCGGTGTAGTGCGACAGGTACGTGCCTGTGATGCCGTCCAGGGTCACGTTCGTGCTGGACGGGCCGGTCCTGATCGTCGAGGCGAACAGGCCGATGCCCTCGACCGTGGTGTGGCTGGTGTTCGTCAGGTCGAACGCCAGCGGCCTGGTCTTCGCCTCGATCCGGTGCAGAGCGGGGTCGTCCGTGCTGTACACGTACAGCCGCTTCGATTCCGGGTCGTAGAACCACTCGCCGGGCTTCGAGAGTTCCCCGATCTTGCCGGAGAGCGAGTAGCGGGTGTCCTTCGGCACCACCTTGTGGACGCACGGCGGCGCCGCGTCCAGTTCCACCGATCCGACGCCGGAGCTCTTCACGGTGGTCGTGGCAGACACGTACCAGTAGCTCGTCAGCGCACGCGCGCCGTTCCAGTACCCCGCCGGGCGGGTCAGGTCCGCGTCGGCGATCGTGGCGTCCGCACTGCCCGCACCGGCGTACTGGAGCTCCGGGTCGAGCAGGTCGAGGCCGGGATAGGGCCACTGGGCCTCGATGCCCATCTTCTTGTCCGTGAAGACCTGCACGGTGGTCACGTCGGATCCGAGGTCGACGTCCGTGCTGTAGACCCGGCCCGCCTCGACGGCCTCGCCGAACGCCGAATTCAGCGCGTAGGGGTCGGTCCTGCCGATCTCGGCGACATCGTCGCCGGTGACCGGCGACCATCCCTGGACCCGTGTGGCGCCGCTCAGCGTCACCTGGGCGCCCTTGGCGGCGCGGTAGGTGATCGGCTTCTCCGCCGTGCCCGAACGGGCCGGCACGACCGTCTCCTCGTACGTGCCGGACGCGATCACGCAAGTGTCTCCGGGAGCCGCCGTGTCGGCGCACTCCTGGATGTTCCGGAACGGCGTCAGGAGCGTGCGGCCACCGGCCGTGTCCCGTCCCCACGGTGCGACGTAATAGGTGCGGCCGTCCTTGCCCCAGGCCGGATGGGCGCCGGCCGGGACGGCGGACGCCACCACGCACATGGACGCCAGCACGGCGGCGGCTGCGGGCCACAGCCCCCGGTGGGGCCGTGACAACCGTTTCATCAGCACTCCATTGTCCTCTCTCCTTTGCTGGATGGATGGAACCGGTTCGCCCGGATCATCCCTTCACCGCACCGACCGTGAGGCCGCTGATGATGTGGCGCTGCATGTAGATGAAGAAGATGATCACGGGAGCGATCGCGAGCAGAAGGTTGGGGAACACCTTCGTCAGATCCGTCGAGTACTGGCTGATCCCGGCGTAGATCGCCGTCGTCACCGTGTAGTGCCCGGAGGACGGGCTGAGCAGGATCTGCGGGCTGATGAAGTCGTTCCAGATTCCGATCGAGTTGAGAATCAGCACCGTGACGACCGCCGGGCGCATCAGCGGGAAGATGATCGTCCAGAAGGTCCGGTACCTGCCCGCGCCGTCGATCGTCGCCGCGTGGTCGATGTCCACCGGGATGGTGCGGATGAAGCCGACGAACAGGAAGATGCTCACCGGCAGGGTCGACGCCACGTCATGCGCGACCAGACCGGTCACGGTGTTCGCGAGCCCGATCTCACGGAGCACGTAGATCACCGGGATGATCACGGCCGCGCCGGGGATGAAGGTGCCGGCCAGGAAGTACAGCAGCACCAGCTGTGTGCGCCGTTTGAGGCTGCGCGCGATCGCATAGGCCGCCGGTCCTGCGAGCGCGATGCACAGCACGTCCACGACCACGACGAGGAACAGCGTGAACCCGTAGCCGCCGATGACGTTGTACTGGGGGCTGTTGACGGCGGCGGACAGATGCTCCAGCGTCAGACCGCCCAGCGGCAGCGAGAACGGGTTGTCGAGGATGTCGTCCTGCGACTTGAACGCGTTCACCAGGAGCAGGTAGACCGGCACTATCATGATCACGAACAGCAGCGCCAGCATCACCCAGCGCACGACCGAGCGTGACTCCCGCTGTTCCGTGCTCCGGGGAGCGTCCTCGGGATCCGGCGGCTGCGTGCGCTTGTCGCGGATCTTTGCCTCTAGTACCACCACCACCGGCTCCTAACCCGTCGCAGCTTGATCTTGTCGGTTGCGCAGCGCCGTCACGATGAGGGCCAACGCGGCGGACACGACCATCAGGAACACCGCCTGAGCGGTTGCGTAACCGACCTTGGTGCCCTCGAAGGACCGGGCGAGAATGAGGTACGAGAACGTCTGCGTCGAGCCGGCGGGCCCACCGCCGGTGAGGCTCACCACGATGTCGTAGGCACGGATCAGACCGACCAGGTTCAGCACGGTCGCCACGGTCACCACCGGCGCGATCATCGGGATCACCACCCGCAGGTTCGTCTGGCGCCGGGTGGCGCCGTCGATCGCGGCGGCCTCCAGCAGTTCGGCCGGCACCGTCTGCAGGGCGGCCACGAACAGCACGACGTTGAACCCGAACCCGGCCCAGACGATCACGCCGATCAATGTGATGAGTGCGAACTGCTCGTCGAAGAGGAACCCGACCGGTTCGATACCGAACCTGGCGAGCGTGTTGTTGATGGCACCGTTGGTGCCGAGGATCGCCGCCCACAGGTATCCGAGGATCAGGGCGCTGATCACGTGCGGGAAATAGGCCACCGCACGGAAGAACGAGTTGGACCGCGACCGTCCCTTGAGGACCAGTGCGTACGCCAGTCCCAGGCCGACCATGAGCAGCGTGCCCACGGCGGCGATGAGGGCGGTCACGTACCAGGAATCGGTCGAGCTCGGGTCGTCGAACAGGTGCCGGTAGTTGTCGAGCCCGATGAACTCGGCCGCGGAGAATCCGTCCCAGTTCGTCAGACTGAGATACACCGCGACGACCACGGGCACGACGGTCATCACCGTGTAGAGCACCACGGCAGGTCCCATCAGGCCCAGGGAGACGGCTGCCTCCCGGAACCGGGCACGCCGGCGGTCCGCATCACGCCCCGCCCGGGCGGGGGCGGCGCCGGACCGCCCCCGCCGTGTCAGCTCTGCGAGTTCCACCACTTGTCCAATCCGCCTGCGGCGTCCTTCGCGGACGCGCCCGTGTACAGGGACTGGATCTGCTTGTTGAGCTCGTCGCTGAACCCGGCGATCGGCTGGCTGGGCCCGGACTTGACGATCACCGACGGCGCCTTGTCCAGGACCTTCTGCACCTCGGTGCCGAGGCTGGACATCGGATAGCTGAAGCCGCCCCGCAGATTGCCGTCGGCGGCGAGCTGGCTCTTGATGGCCTCCCGGTCGGTGACCAGCCACTTGACGAACTCGATCGCCTCGGCCTTGTGCGGCGACTTGTCGACCACGACGTACGGGTTGGAGATGTTGCCGAACTGGCCCGAGGGGTACGCGCCGTCGGTCGGCATGGTGAACACGCCGATGTCGTCGCTCTTCTTCGCGGCGTCCGCGGCGGGCACGAAGAACGAGCCCATGATGTACATTGCGGACTTGCCGCTGAGGAACGCGGTCTGGCCGTCCGCGTAGGTCAGGCCCAGGGCGCTCTTGTCCAGGTAGCCGGAGCCGATCCAGCTCTTGTAGTGCTCCAGGTAGGGCACGTAGCCGCTGTCGGCGAAGGAGACCTTGCCCTCGTTGCGCTTGACCGTCCACTTCGGGTCCTCGGTGAGGACACCGGCGTCGGCCATCATCGAGAACTGCGAGCCCGTCACCCACTGGCCGGCCGTCTGCAGCGGCTTGTAGCCCGCGGACTTCAGCTTGCCCATCGCGGTGGTGAACTGGTCCATGGTCCGGATCTGCGTCGCGTCGACCCCGGCCTTGGTGAAGGCGGCCTTGTTGTAGAAGACGAGCGACTGGATCTGCTCGCCCACGCCGACCAGGTACCGCTTGCCGTCGAGGGCGTACTGGTCGACCAGCGGGGTGTCCTTGGCCCACGGCTGGTCCGACAGATCGGCGAACAGTGAGGCGTTCTCCGCGGTCGGCGTGATCTGCTGTGCGATGTCGGGCGGGTCGCCCGCGGCCAGGTCCTGGGTCAGCTTCGCATTCGCCGAGATCGTGCCCGTCAGCTCCAGCTTCACCTTCACATCGGGGTGGCTCTTTTCGTACCGGGCGAAGAGTCCGGACCAGTACTTCTCGGTCAGGTTGGGCGTGATGTTGACGATGACGCGGAGGGTCGTCTTTCCCGCGGCGTCTTCGGAGTCGTTGCCACCGCAGGCGGCGGCCGACGCCATCACCAGCGGAGCCACTGCGAGTGCGCAGGCGCGGCGCCACATTTTTCTCATTCGGGACACGCTCCATTGCTGAGTCAATGAATAATCGATTGTCGAGATCGAAGCACAGGCGTTTCGGCAAGGTCAACAAGTAGAAGAAAGCGGAGACCCCGCCAGGGGGCGCGCGGAAATCGTTATATCGCACCGTTTGACGAAACCGCAGATCAAGTGCTGGTTCGTCGGAAATCATGATTCCCGATGTGACGTCCACGCATTTCCGACATCACCGATGTCGAAGATGATTTCCGTGCCTGGAGTTCTGGTGATACCAGGCATGTGTGACCCGCCTCGTTCCGGGACGGGGCCGTCTGCTTCCACCGATTCTCTGCAATCGCCTGCTCGGGCGGCGCGGCGAGAATGTCCTATGGGTTTTCGGTGGCTCTTTCCGGGTCAGGAATTCGGCCCTGCCCGTTTTCGGCACAGATGCCGGCCTCCGCGGGCCATCGGCCGCGCGGCGCCGGACGGACGGGAGTGCGATCGGCGACGAAGTGCCGGTCGCACCGTGGTTCCTCGAGAGTGACACGCGGCAGGGTGTCGCATCGGTGCGGGCCGCCGCTCTCGCAGTGGCGCGTCCGGTGACACGGCGACAGCCCGCCACCCCCGAAGGAGTCGCATCGGTCATCACCCCCATCGCTATCGTCTATCGATTACTGATGCTATGTGGGTCACCCCGAATGTTTCAAGAGTGCTGCGGCAACCCTCTCTTCACTGTTTCGTTGCCACCGCACGGCGACCCGGCCCTCGGCGGCGGGCTGTCCGACCGTCAGCGTCAGCCGGCTGAGCCGGTCTCCCCAACTCCGTCTCAGCTGTGGGTCGTCCAGGGCCCAGTGTTCGACCGAGGCGACGGCCACGTGCGGATCCCGGAGCATCCGCAGCCCTTCGCCCCCGGCGCCCGTGACGGTGGCCCACCCCTCGCCGCACTCGACGCCGTCGGCCGTCGTCGCAGAGCAGCAGCGCGGCGGCGACCACAGCGCTGTGGATCCAGGGGTTCCAGTTGTTCGCGGTGCCGTCGGCGCCGATCCAGTGCCAGTCCCGCTTCCGTTCGAACGGGGTGAGCACCCGCCGGTCCACCTCGCGTCGCAGACGACGGCGCAGTCCCGGCATGCGTCGGTCGAGGTGGGACCCCAGTACGTGGTCCGCCCAGGCGAAGAGCGCCGTGACCTCGGCCGCCCCGAGGTCGAGGAACGGGTCGTCCGGGTCGGGCACCACCTCCTCCCGTGCGGCGGTGATGCGATCGTGCGGAGCCCAGCACCAGGTGCTCGCCTCGGCGAACGCGACGAGCCCGTCGACCGCGGCGTCCAGATGGGGGCAGTCCCCGGACGCCGCGGACGAGGCCGCCACCTCGCCGGTGAGCACGGCCGCCAGCACCAGCAGGCTCACCCGTTCCTGCTGGATCACTCATCCCCGAGGAGTTCGAGCTCGACCACCGGAAGCAGCACATCGGGCCGGGCGATCGGCAGGGTCAGCGTGAGCGTGCCCGCCGCCTGGCTGGGCGGGGCCAGATTGTTGTGCTCGTGTTGCGTGCCGTCCAACTGCTGGAACCGGATCTCCGAACCGTCGTGCAACAGTTGGGCGTAGCGCACCCGCCCGGCGAGACCGGGCAGGTGGATCTGCTTGAGCGGCCACGCGAGCAGATGCAGATACAGCCGGCGCCCGGCCTGGGTGTAGAGGGCGTTCGCGGGTGCCTCGAAGGTGCTCGGCCCGGCATCACGTACGGCCCGCTCGTGCAGGGCCGTCCAGTCGGCGATGGCCGCCAGCGTGCCCCGGGCCCGCGGATCCAGCGCACCGCGGCCGGTGGGCCCGACGTTGAGCAGCATGTTGCCCCCGCACGCGACGGACTGCACCAGCATCCTGACCAGCATTGCGGGGTCCTTGTACTCGTGGTTGTCCCGGTCGTAGCCCCACGAGCCGTTGAGCGTGTGGCAGGCCTCCCACATCACCGGGGCGCCGTCCCGCTCCAACGGCCGGTCGGGCTGGTACTGCTCCGGTGTCACGTAGTCACCCGGGATCCCGAGCCGGTCGTTGACGAGAATGTCCGGCTGCAGCTCCCGGACCGTGGCCATCAGCTCCTGTGCTCCCCACTCGGCCGGCCCCTTGTCGGGATACGTGAAGTCGAAGAAGAGCAGGTCGATCGGCCCGTAGCCGGTGAGCAGTTCGCGTACCTGGCCGCGCAGGTACGCGCGGTAGCGCTCCATGTCCCGCGGCTCCTGCTCGGCCGGCGTCCCGCGGAGCGGGTGATAGCGGTCGACGGTGAAGTCCGGGTGGTGCCAGTCGAGCAGGGAGTAGTAGAGGCCGACGTGCAGGCCCTCGGCACGCATCGCCTCTGCGAACTCGGCCACCAGGTCCCGGCCCGTCGCGCGCACCGAGGTGTAGTCGGTCAGCGACGAGTCGAAGAGGCAGAAGCCGTCGTGGTGCTTGGCGGTCAGCACGGCGTAGCGCATGCCGGCCTCCCGGGCCGCCCGCGCCAGCTTCCGCGCGTCGAACAGGTCCGGGTCGAACCGTCCCAGGTAACGGTCGTAATCCTCCTGCGACATGGCCTCCCGGCTGCGCACCCACTCGTGCCTGGCCGCGAGGCTGTAGAGGCCGAAGTGGACGAACAATCCGAAGCGCGCGGCCTCGAACCACCCGATGGATGCTGTGGGCACTGAACTCTCCTGTCGCGGTTGACAGTCCTTATCGATCGGCTGTTATCTACCATCGATAGGCGATGATGTCACTGGTGGTGCGTGCGACGGAGTGCGCGGAGAGGCATGTGAATGAACCCGACTGGGGATCAAGGAGCGCCGTCGATGGAGGAGGCGCAGACCTACGACTCGATGCTGGCGCCGGTCCACACCGCGTCCTTCAAGCGCCCGACCGCGCGCATGGTGGAGGCCCTCACGGACGTGAGCGCGGCGACGGCCTGCGCGAAGCTGCATCAGATGGGCATCACACGGACCTTCATCGACGGGCCAGTGCCGTTGCACCGCGAGCCGGACGTCAAGATCACCGGCGGCGCCGTGACCCTGCAGTTCCTTCCGCAGCGCGAGGACGTCTTCTCCGGCGCCGACCAGGAGGACGCCGAGCGCAAGACGGCGTTGTGGGGCGTCCTGGAGTCCGTGCAGCCCGGTGACGTACTGGTGGTATCGGCGTACGCGAGCCACTTCACGGGCTGTCTCGGCGACATGCTGGTGCGCTATTTCAAACTGCGCGGCGGCGCCGGCATCGTGGTGGACGGGCGGGTGCGGGACGCGGCACGGATCCGCGCGCTCGGTGTGCCCGTCTGGTGCACCGGAGTGACCCCGCACTACGCCTCGCAGACGGAGCTCTTCCCGTCGGCCTTCAACGTGCCGGTGGGTGTCGGAGGCGCTTTGGTCACGCCGGGGGACCTCATCGTCGCCGATGAGGACGGGGCCGTCGTCGTGCCGCAGGAGAAGGCCGTCCCCTTGGCCGAGGACTCGCTGCTGCACCAGGACCGCGAGGCGTTCGCGCGTCGGCGCCTCGACGAGGGTGGGCGGCTGTCCGACTACTACCCGCTCACCGGGGCCGGCCTCACCGAGTATCTGGCAAGCCGCCCCGCCGACGGCAGCGCGTAGCCGGCGGGTCCGCGGTCACCCGCAGCGTTCTCCCCGCCTGGCCGCGTGACGCCCGGCAACGGCACTGCCCCCGCGGGCGGACCCGGACGCGCATCCGGCGGGGCCGTGCCCGCGCGCTCGTCCGTGTGCAGTAGTCCGTACGGGACAGCCCATACCCTTGCCCCGGGGAGCACACGGACGGGCCCCCGGCTCAGCGCACCGAAGCGGCCGGCGGGCGCTCACGCAGCGCGCCGTAGGCGAGGAAGTACGCCGGCACGCGGTTCAGCCACCGCGAGCGCGTGACGAGCTCGCTCAGCCGCCGGGCGCGCTTCGCGTCGCCGAACGCCGGACGGCCCGAGAGGACCGGCGCGATGACGTTCCGGTGGGCGAAACACTGCAGGGCCTGCGTCGCGACGGTGGTCGGCAGGCGGCGGCGCTGGATGCTGCGTACGGTCCGCAGGCCGACCGAGCCCCCACGCAGGGGTTCGACGAGATGGCGGGCGGCGGCCACGGCGTCCTCGACGGCCAGGTTGATACCGATGCCGAAGACCGGTGACATCGCGTGTGCCGCGTCGCCGATGCACAGCAGCCCCGGACGGTGCCAGCGCCGGAGACGGTCGAGCCGCACGTCGAGCAGCTTCACGTCGTCCCACGAACCCAGTGTGTGCACCCGGTCCGCGAGCCACGGGACGGCGGCCGTGAACTCGTCCATGAACCGCCCGAGGCCGGCGGCGCGGCGCCGACCGTCGGTTCCCTTGGGGATCAGCACGGCGCACTGCCAGTAGTCCCCACGGTCGATCATGGCGCTGACGAACCGGTCGCCCACCCCTCCCACGAGCCCGTGCGGATCGTTCTCCCGCCGCGGCAGCCGGAACCACCAGGCGTCCATCGGGCAGGCGAACTCCCGCAGCCCCAGTTCGGGCAACGACCTGGCCAGCGAGTCCCGCCCGTCGCAGGCCACGGTGAGGGTGGCGCGCAGCTCGCCCGTACGGCCGTCGGACGTGCGGTAACGGACCCCCGTGACCCGCCCCTGAGCTCTCGGCTCCGCTCGACCAGGAGGAACCTCGCCGTGCTCCACCAGGAAGTCGGTCGCCTCGGTGTTCATCCGCAGGGAGAAGGACGGCTCGCGCCCGGCCTCGTCCACGAGGAGGTCGAGCAGATCCCACTGGGGCACCATCGCAATGTAGTTGTACGTGCCCCGCAGCGCGCCGATGTTTCCGACGGTGACCAGCGAACGGTCCGGGCCGAGCGGCAGCTGGACCGTCTGCACACGCCGCTGCGGCAGTCGGCCGAACCGCTCGGCCAGCCCCAGGTCCTCCAGCAGCGCCAGAGTGGAGGGGTGCACGGTGTCGCCGCGGAAGTCGCGCAGGAAGTCGCCGTGCTTCTCCAGGACCGTGACGGCCACTCCCGCCCGTGCCAGCAACAGTGCGAGGACCATGCCGGCGGGGCCACCGCCCACCACACAACAGGTGGTCCGCTCCATGGCAACCGCTCCTTCCGGTGACGTCACCCGGCCGGTGACGGGGCGATGAACTCCGAATCCTTCGTCGTCAGGGCCGCCTGCCGGAAACCGTACCTACTGTCCGTGACAGTACTGTGCGTCCACCGACAGTGCCGGATGAATTCGACTTGTCAGGACTAATCATCCGGACCGCTTGATACTGGGACCATGGCACAGAAAACCTCTCGGCCGCACGCCCCGCCGACCCTCTCCGTCAAGGGCCGCGATGTACGGATACGCACCATCGGGCTCGTGGTGCTGGCGGGGCTCGCGATCTGGTTCATCGCCGTGAACACCGAATCGGTCGGCATCCGGTTGTGGGTCACCACGGTCACCCTGCCGCTCTGGGCGGTCCTGACAGTCACCCTGCTGGTCGGGTTGATCATGGGCGCGATCCTGGCCCACCGCCGTGCGAAGCGCTGAGTCCCCGAACGGGCGGTCCGTCCGGATGGTCGTCGATGCGCCGGGCGAACCCGGCGGCCGGAGTCCAGTGAGTGTCCGCACCTGCAGGGCGGTTGTGGCTCAGCGCGTCGATGGGTCTTTCCGCGGTGGGAAGTCGGCCACTCCTCCAGGGGTGAGGGACCGGCCGGTGGGCCGGTCAGCGGGACTCGGAGAAGAGCGCGTCGAGTTCCGGGAACGCCATGCCGTCGGCGAGGGAGGCGTAATCGCCGGCGGCGAAGAGCTCTCGCGCGGCGCGACGGGCGGCAGCGTAGGCGACCTGCGCCACGCCCGAACCCAGACTGACGCGGGCCACACCGAGCGTGCCGAGCTCGCCGACGGTCGGGGCGCCGGCGCCCGCCATGACGTTCAGCGGTACCGAGATGCCACCGGCCAACGCCGAGATGGCGGCGGCGTCGGTGACGCCGGGGACGAAGATGCCGTCGGCGCCCGCATCGACGTACATGCGCGCCCGGGTCAGGGTTTCCTCCAGCCGGGCGTCCGGGTCGCCGAGCCCGAACAGGAAGGTGTCGATACGGGCGTTGAGGAACAGGTCCGCGCCTGCCCGGTCGGCGGACTTCCGGGCCGCGGCCAGCCGTGTCGCGAGCTCGACCGGAGGACGGGAGCCGTCCTCGATATTGACGCCGACGACTCCCGCAGCGAGCACTCCCGAGACGGTCTCGGCAACGTCGGCTGCGTCCTTCCCGTACCCGCCCTCGATGTCGGCGGTGACCGGAACCGCGACGGCGGCGACAATCCGGCCGATCACCTTCAGCGCTCGGTCGCGTTCAAGGAGGTCGCCATCCGGAGAACCCAGCGACCAGGCGACGCCGGCACTGGTCGTGGCGATCGCGGGGGCGCCCGCGGCCTCGATGACGCGCGCGCTCGCAACATCCCAGGCGTTGGCGAGCGCGAGAGGTGCGGACGGGGTGTGCAGGGAACGGAAGAGATGGGCACGGTCCGGCTGCGTGATGGTCATGGGCGCAGTCAAACATCGACTGCCGCCCACCTTCTGGCGAGAATCCGACATCACGTCGATCGTGAGCCGGGCAGTGGGGCCGGGCGGTCCGTGACGTCGAGTCCGGCACTCATTCCCCCGGAGTACGTCCGCTCGACCGCTCGTGCCTGCCGTGAATGTAACGGCTCCGGGTGTGGTGGGCGCGTGGTGCGAGCGGCCGATCGTTCTCGGGGTGCGCCCCACACTGAATGGTGTCTAGGCTTGATCCGGTGGTCCACGAGGCATGCCGGAGCGGTGCAGACGACACCCCGGCCAGGACGGCCACAGTCCCCGTCCTTCGAGGGGCGCCATCGACACCTCACGGACCTTCGCCTAGAGGGAAGAGGAATCGGTATGAGGTCACATCGCATCCGCACGAGCGCCGCAGCGATCACCGCTGTGGTGGCCCTCCCGCTCTCGCTCGGCGCTTTCGCCCCGCAGGCGTTCGCCGGTAACGCAGCATCCAGCACACCGAGCCCGTTCGGCCCGGGATGCTCCAAGCTGCCGCACAGCGGCAAGGGCAGTGCCACCGGCATGTCCAAGGAGCGCGTGGCCACGGCGGCGGCCAACAACCCGAAACTGACCAAGCTGGCACTCGCGTTGAAGGACGCCGGGCTCACCACCAAGCTCAACGATGCGAAGCACATCACGGTCTTCGCTCCCACGAACGCGGCCTTCGACAAGATTTCCAAGACGCAGCTTGCCGGCCTGCTCAAGGACAAGCCGAAACTCAAGAAGGTCCTGACCTACCACGTCGTGGACAAGACCATCACCCCCAGCGAGCTTCCCAACGGCAGCTTCAAGACGCTGGAGGGCTCCAAGCTCAAGACCTCCGGGTCGGGAACGTCGTTCAAGGTCAACGACACCGCCAAGATCGTCTGCGGGGACGTCAAGACGGCCAATGCCACCGTCTACCTCGTTGACGAGGTGCTCATGCCCCCGTCCTAGGACCAGCTCCGCTTCGGGCCTCGATCGGCCGGTGACAGGTGTACGGTCCCGCCTCCCGCTCCCAGGGAGGCGGGACCACCGGCCCGGGGCAGCCGAGACCGATGTCCCGGCGAAAGTGCCCGCAGGCCCGCAGGCCTCGTCACCTTGGGCTCTTCGCGAAGCACTCCGATTCTGGCTGTTGGTTCCAGGCAACGTCTGGTCATGCTGCTCGTGACCGAGAGGGGCGATTTCATTGCCTGATTGATCTGATCTCTGACATCAGGCCGGGCTTCTTCTGGCCTGCGTAGATGGGGGTCTCCTGGTGAGTGCTATGCGTGATATCTGGCATTCACCTGGTGTGAAAGGTCGCGGCAGCTGGCGATGAAGTCGTTTGCGGCTTCAGGAGTGACCAAGGTAAGGGTGTGCGCTGCTCTGTCCCAGAGGTCTTTCAGCGACATGTTGCCGGTATGACGCCTGCTCAGCTGCACACGACGACAGACGATGTCCGGGTGTTCCCGGCCGGTCTGACGCTGCCAGAGGGCCAGAGGGCCAGAGGGCCAGAGGGCCAGAGGGCCAGAGGCAGAGCAGGCCATCGGTGCGAACTGACAGCATGGCCCCATGGATGCAGTGGATCTCAGCAAACTCGTTGTGCGTCGCGTCAGGGAGTCGGAGGCAGACGCGCTGGTCGGTATCGACTCGGTCGCGGTTGAAGGTGACAGGGAGCGAGTGGCGAGTATCCGAAGGTGGTGTCAGCAGGGCCTGGTGGTCGTAGCGGAAGGTGCGTCTGGCCTGGTTGGTTACTGTGTAGTTGAGTACACATTCTTCGAACAGGGCTTCGTCACGATGCTGATGGTTGCACCATCTGCTCGCGGCAGAGGCGTTGGGCGTCGGTTGCTGGACGCCGTGGCGGCCTCGTGCGAAACCCAGAAGTTGTTCACCTCGACCAACGTCTCCAACCAGCCGATGCAGCAGCTGCTGCAACGAGCTGGGTGGAGGCCAGTCGGCCTTCTCCACGGCCTTGATGAGGGTGACCCCGAACTGTTCTACCTCTGCCAGACGCAGACCAGGACAATGCACCTGTGACCCGTGACGTGACGGCGGCCGCACGGGTTCTTCGAGTGCGACCAAGAAGTGGGCCGGTGCGGCCTTACACCTTCCGCGTGTACCCGAAGGTCCTCAGCGTGCCGCGCTGGCCCGGCGTTCGGGTGCGCCCGAGTCGTGTTCAACGACGCGTTGCGCGCCCGCAAGGGGCCGAAGATCGCTGAGCCCCGGTTCAAATCCCGCAAGGACAGTCGGCAGTCGGTCCGCTTCACCCGGAACGCGCGGAGGGCGGTCAGGGCCGCGACCTGCGCCGCTGCTCCGGTAGCTCGACCCGATCACCACCCTTGTAGGCCGACGAGGAGAAATCATGGACAGAACGATGTGGGACGGGGTGGAGAAGTTGCGCGGGTGGCTCGACGCCGAGGATCAGGCCGCGGCCGGTGACGTGAGGCTGCTGCGAGTCCTCAAGATCGCGGAGGAGGTTGGGGAGGTCTCCGAGGCCGTCACCGGCGCCCTCGGCGCCAACCCTCGCAAGGGCGACAGCCATGGTTGGTCGGACGTCGAGAAGGAGTTGAGCGACGTCATCGTGACCGCTGCAGTGGCCCTGGCCACGATCAGCCCGGACCCGGAGAAGGCGCTCGCCGAGCGCGTCCAGGGCCTACTGGCCCGCCTCGACCTGGACTGACCCGGACGCGGACGTCGCGTAGAAGGGCCTGCACAGCCGCTTGAGGCTGTGCAGGCCCTTCTACGGGTCCCCTGATGTGCTGTCGCACAGCCGTTCAGCCGCGCGTCTCCCACGTCTCCCGAGTGGGAGAAGAGTGGGAGACGATCATGACGCGTGGATGTGCGAAAGCGTCAGATTGTGCTAGGTGGTGCTGGGTGTGGTGACTCGGTCAACCGGCGGACTCGCCCGCGTGCGGGCTCAGAACCCCGGCGCCGACCAGGATGAAGAGCAGAATGCCCAGAATGATTCGGTAGACCACGAAGGGCATGAAGCTCTTGGTCGTGATGAACTTCATGAACCAAGCGATGACGGCGTAGCCGACACCGAACGCGATCAGTGTGGCGAAGACGGTCGGCCCCCAGGACACATGTCCCTGGCCCGCGTCCTTCAGTTCGAAGACCCCCGAGGCCAGCACCGCCGGGATGGCCAGCAGGAAGGAGTAGCGGGCCGCCGCCTCGCGGGTGTAGCCCATCAGCAGACCGCCGCTGATGGTGGCGCCGGAACGGGAGACACCCGGAACCAGCGCCATCGCCTGGCAGAAACCGAAGATGAGACCGTCCTTCACCCCCAGCTCCTTGAGCGTCTTGCGCTCCTTGCTGGCCCGGTGCCTGCCGCCCGCCTCGTCGCGGGCGGCGAGACGGTCCGCGATGCCCAGGACGATGCCCATCACGACCAGCGTGGTGGCGATCAGCCGCAGATCCCGGAACGGGCCCTCGACCTGGTCCTTGAGCGTCACGCCGAGCACGCCGATGGGGATCGA
Organism: Streptomyces sp. NPDC014727; assembly: GCF_043083485.1. Taxonomy (NCBI): domain Bacteria; kingdom Bacillati; phylum Actinomycetota; class Actinomycetes; order Kitasatosporales; family Streptomycetaceae; genus Streptomyces; species Streptomyces sp. NPDC014727. Next base: position 77,542 of record NZ_JBIBYR010000020.1, read on the forward strand.
GCCGACGATGACCAGCCAGCCCATCTGTGCGTCGTGGTCGCTCCGCATCGACCGGTCGACCAGTGAACGGAACCAGGCCGAGACGATCCGGACGATGTCCTTGCGGAAGTAGATGAGGACGGCCGCCTCCGTGCCGATCTGGGTGATGGCGGTGAACGCCGCACCCGGGTCGTGCCAGCCGGCGAACGCTGAGGTGAGTCGCAGATGCGCGCTGGAGGAGATCGGCAGGAACTCGGTCAGTCCCTGAACGAGGCCCAGGACGAACGATTCGAACCAGCTCATGGGGCTTTGGCCATCCCGGAGGTGATCGTGCATCGGCCGACGGCCGTGAGAGCCGTCGGCAGCGTGCGGATGAGGAGAATGAGGGCACGGCTGCGCCGCGCCCGGATATTTCGGTCGGTCGCGGGCAGGGTATCGCCCTCAGATGAACAGCATTACGTATACCCCCGCGCCGCTGCACGCCCCCGCGCGTACCGGATCACTCGGCGGCGAGGCGGTGGCGCTTGCGCCAGGCGACGACGGCCGCGCCGACCCCCGTGAGCACGATGAACCCGGTCGCGGCCAGGAACGCGGGCGACGTCGGTGACGAGGCCTCGCTGCCCGCGACGACATACGCGGCGGTGTTCGGGACCGAACCGAGCCCCGTGGCCACGAGGAAAGGCGAATACCTCATGCGTGAGACCGCCGCGCAGTAGTTGGCCGCCGCGAAGGGCACACCCGGAAACAGACGCAGGGCCAGCATCGAGCGGAATCCGTGCCGGCTCAACTGACCGTCCGCCGCCTTGAGCCAGCGCCCGCGCAGCAGCGTACGGAGCGCGTCCTGCCCCAGTACCCGGCCCAGCGCGAACGAGATGCCCGCGCCGAGCACCGTGCCCGCCAGCGAGGCGGCCAGGCCCGCCTGCGAACCGAACAGCGCACCGGCGGCGAGGTTGAGCAGCGGCCGCGGCACGAAGGCCACGGTGCACACGCCGTACGCGACGGCGAACAGCACGATCGCGGTGGCGCCCCCGCTCAGCCGGGTGGGCCAGCCGGTGGCGAGCAGCCGTTGGGGGTCGAGGAGCAGCGTCGTCGCCGCGGCGCCCAGAAGCACCGCCACGAGCAGTGAGAACCGGGACCAGGGCGAGAGCAGAGCCCTCGTACAGCGCACGGCGAGGCCGGGGGCGGGCCGGGCGGCGGGGACGGGGTCGAGCATGCGGGGAGACTAACCGACACCCGTGTGTGATCGCCGTCATGCGAACGGTACGTACCGGGCGGCCACCCGCGCCGACGCCGACGTCCTGGGGCGACGCGGCCGGGGCGCCGGGGCGGAGGCCGAACTCCCTTGTCCACCCGCGCCGTCCGCACGGGAAAACCATTCGACGTCACCATGTCCCTCGGCCATCATCGGAGCCATGTTCCGGTACGCCTTCCTCGCAGCGTCGTCCGCAGTCGCGGACGCGCCGAAGGCTGCCGTGAGCCCCGTCACCGCAGCGGCAGTCGTCGCAGCAGCGTTCGCCGCTGCCGCAGCGCCCATCGGCGGCGCCCGAAGCTGACCCTCCCCCGACAGTCCGGCGGACCCCGCAAGGGGAGGGTCGGCGGGGCCCTGGGGTCTTCTCACTCAGCTTCGAATTCCAAGGAATGAGCCATGCCCAAGACGGCATACGTGCGCACCAAGCCCCACCTCAACATCGGCACCATGGGCCACGTCGACCATGGCAAGACCACCCTGACCGCGGCCATCACCAAGGTCCTCAGCGACCGGGGAACCGGGACGTACGTCCCGTTCGACCGGATCGACCGGGCGCCGGAGGAGACGCAGCGCGGCATCACCATCAACATCGCGCACGTCGAGTACGAGACCGACACCCGTCACTACGCGCATGTCGACATGCCGGGGCACGCCGACTACATCAAGAACATGGTCACCGGCGCCGCCCAGCTCGACGGGGCGATCCTGGTCGTCTCCGCGCTCGACGGCATCATGCCGCAGACCGCCGAGCACGTACTGCTCGCCCGCCAAGTGGGCGTCGACCACATCGTCGTCGCCCTCAACAAGGCCGACGCGGGCGACCCGGAGCTGACCGACCTCGTCGAGCTCGAGGTCCGCGAGCTGCTCTCCGCGCACGGCTACGGCGGTGACTCCGCCCCCGTCATCCGGGTGTCGGGCCTCAAGGCCCTGGAGGGCGACCCGCGCTGGACCTCGGCCGTCGAGGCGCTGCTGGACGCCGTCGACACGTATGTGCCGATGCCGGTCCGCTACACGGACGCGCCGTTCCTGCTGTCGGTGGAGAACGTTCTGACCATCACCGGCCGGGGCACCGTCGTCACCGGGGCGGTCGAGCGCGGCACCGTGCGGGTCGGCGACCGGGTGTCGGTGCTGGGCCCGGACATCGAGACCGTCGTCACCGGTCTGGAGACCTTCGGGAAGCCGATGGAGTCCGCCGAGGCCGGCGACAACGTGGCCCTGCTGCTGCGCGGTGTGGAGCGCGACCGGGTCCGCCGCGGCCATGTGGTGGCGGCCCCCGGCAGTGTGACGCCGAGCCGACGCTTCACCGCGCAGGTGTACGTCCTGTCGGCGCGGGAGGGCGGTCGGACCACCCCGGTCACGACCGGCTACCGGCCGCAGTTCTACATCCGCACCGCGGACGTCGTCGGAGACGTCGACCTCGGCGCGGTGGCGGTGGCGCGACCCGGTGACACGGTCGACCTGACCGTCGAACTGGGCCGTGACGTCCCGCTGGAGACCGGACTCGGTTTCGCGATCCGCGAGGGCGGCCGCACCGTCGGCGCGGGCACCGTCACCGGACTGCTCTGAGACGTGCCGCACCAGGGGCCCGCCTCCCGTACCCCACGGGAGGCGGGCCCGATGTCGTGCGCGAGACTGACGGCATGACAGAGACTGCACTTGTGCTCGGTGCCGGCGGTGTCACCGGCGGCGCCTGGGAGACCGGAATTCTGCACGGGCTCGCGAAGGCGGGCGTGGACCTCGGCGGCGTCGACGTGATCATCGGCAGCTCGGCGGGCGCGGTGGTCGGCGCGCAGCTGGCCTCCGGGCTGGTCGGTCTTCCCGAACTGTACGAACTCCAGCTCGCCGATCCGCAGGGCATGACCGGCGGCAGGCTCGGCGTGCCGACCCTCCTGCGCTATACGGGAGCCGTGCTGTCCTCGCGTACTCCCGAGGCGTACGGCCGGAAGCTGGGCCGGATCGCGCGAGGCGCCCGCCTCGCTGTCACGGCGGAGCAACGGCGCGCGGCCATCGCCGATCGCCTTCCGTCGTCCGACTGGCCCGAGCGGGCCCTGCGCGTCACCGCGGTCGACGCGGCCACAGGCGAACTCCACACGTTCGACAAGGACAGTGGAATCCCGCTCGTGGACGCAGTCACCGCGAGTTCCGCCGTCCCGGCCGTCTGGCCCCTCGCCACCGTCGACGGGCGGTCCTGGATCGACGGAGGAGTGCACTCCACGGCCAACGCCCATCTCGCCGAGGGCTACGGACGCGTCGTCGTCATCGCTCCGGCGGCCAGTGGCAACAAGGTCGTCGTCTCGCCGCGCTCGCAGGCGGCCGAGCTCGCCGCGAAGGGCGCCCGCGTGGAGGTCATCACCCCGGACGCGGCGGCGAAGAAGGCCTTCGGGCGCAACCCCCTCGACCCGGCGTGCCGGGCCGCGGCGGCCCGAGCCGGGCTCGCGCAGTCGGCCGCGCACACCGAAGCCGTCATCGCGGTCATGAGCGGCTGATCGTTCACCGCACAATGGGGGAGTGAACGAGTCGATACCCGTCATCAGGGACGTGGACCAGGGCACCGCCAGGCTCCTCCCGGACGTCGACCGGGACAGGGCCTGGCTGCTCACCGTCGACGGCGCACCCCAGTCGTACGTCGACCTCGACGCGCCGGACCATCTCGAATTCGAGTACGTACGACGCCTCGCGCACGTCGTGGACTGCGCCGCGGCACCGGGCGCACCGCTGGACGTGCTCCACCTCGGCGGTGGTGCGCTCACCCTGCCCCGCTACGTGGCCGCGACCAGGCCGGGATCCCGCCAGGACGTCGCGGAGGCCGACCTCGGGCTCCTCGCCCTGGTCGCCGAGCAACTGCCGGTCCCCGACGGCAGCGGGATCGCCGTGCACGGCGAGGACGCTCGTAGCCGGCTGGAACGGACGCCGCCGGGATCCCTCGACGTCCTGGTCGCGGATGTCTTCGGCGGCTCCCGGGTACCCGCCCACCTCACCACCGTCGAGTACGCCGGGGCCGCCCGCCGGGCGCTGCGCGACAGGGGGACGTACGCCGCCAATCTCGCGGACGGCGTACCGTTCGACTTCCTCCGCTCTCAACTGGCCACCTTCGCGGCCGTCTTCGAAGAGCTCGCGCTGATCGCCGAACCGGCGGTGCTGCGCGGTCGGCGCTTCGGCAATGTCGTCCTGGTCGCCTCCCGAAGCCCCATCGACACCGCGGCGCTGACCCGCCGCTGCGCCGCCGACGCCTTCCCCGCCAGGGTCGAGCACGGCCTCGCGCTGGACCGGCTCACCGGAGCCGCCCGGCCGGTCGGGGACGGTGAGGCGGTCGCCTCACCCGAGCCGCCCGACGGAGCCTTCGGCATCGGCTGAGGACGACCGCGGGGCCTTGGCCGCCACCACCTCGGTGGTGGTGGCACGGGTCAGATTGCGTACCTCGGGCACGAACAGCACGGCGCCGGTGACCAGCACGATCAAGGCCGCGCAGCCCCAGAGGGCCTGGCTGCGCCCGACCAGGGCCTCGATCGGACCGGCGAGCGCGGTGGCGACCGGCATCATGGCGACCGAGCCGAACCAGTCGTACGCCGAGACGCGCGACAGTTTCTCCTCCGGGATCTCCTGGTGCATGGTCGTCATCCACGAGACTCCGAACACCTCGATGGCGACGCCGCTGACGAACATCACCATGCAGAGCCCGGCCACCGGCAGCGGGACCGCGAGCCCGGCCGACGGCAGGGCCAGCGGGAAGACGCAGAGGGTTCCGGCCAGCAGCAGCCGTCGGGGCTTCCAACGCGTCATCAAGAACGCGCCGCCCAGCGTGCCGACCCCGAACGCGGCGAGCGCGAAGCCCCAGGGACGGGCGCCACCGAGCTCGTCCCGGGCGACCAGCGGCCCGTACACCGACTCGGCGGCCCCCACAGCTGCGACCACCACCGAGAACTGGGCCACGATGCTCCACAGCCAGGGGCGGCCGATGAACTCCCGCCAGCCGTCGCGCAGATCGGCGAGCAGCCCGCAGCCCGGCGCGCGCGGGGGAATGTGGCGGACGTCGAGGAAGGCGCGGAGCGCACCCGCCACCGCGAAGGACGCGGCATCGATGGCCAGCACCCAGCCCGGATCCATCGCGGCGATCATGGCGCCGCCGAGCGCCGCCCCGCCGATCGTCGCGCCCTGCATGGCCATCCGGAACAGGGCGAAGGCGCGGCTCGCCTGCTCACGGCTGACGCTGGACATCAACATGCCCTCGGCCGCCGGGTTGAAGAACGCCTGCCCGGTCCCGCACAGCGCGGTGAGCAGCATCATCTGCCACAGCTTCGGATCGCCGGCGAGCACGAGCCAGGCGAAGGCGGATTGCGAGACGCAGTTGAGGGCGTTCGCCGCGACCATCACACGGTGGCGGGGCAGGCGGTCCGCGACCGCCCCGCCGATCAACAGGAAGAGCACCAGCGGTGCGGCCCTGGCGGCGGCGACCAGACCGACGTCGCCGCCGTCGCCGCCCGACTCGAGAACGGCGAACGCCGCCGCGATCAGCGCGCCATGGGTGCCCAGGCCCGTGATGATCGCGGCGGTGGTCAGGAGCCGGTAATTGCGGTCGGAGCGGCGCACAGGGGGAGCGGGGGCGGAAGCTGCAGTCACCAACGGACTATCGCCGCCGCGCCCTCGTCGTGCCAACTGCTTTCCCGGCGGCGGTGAGGGTCAGGAGGACGGGGCGACGTCCACCAGCCGCACAGTGCTCAGGATCTGCTGGATCGTCGTGTCCGGGAGTTCGTCCTTGACGTTGTGGGCTCCGTAGAGGACCCAGGAAGCGAACTCGCCCTTCTTGTTCTTGAAGGTGAAGGCGATCGTCTTGCCGTCGCTGTCACACTTCTTCCGCTTCGTGACATTCGGGGCGGTGGCTGTGACGACCTGGCCGGTGAGACCCGACTTGGTGGTGTACTGCTTGGCCTCGGTGAACTTGATGGTGCTCTGCGGCATGTGCTGCGCGTAGGCGGCCCACGCCCAGGTGCCGGCCTCGCTGTGGGCGTTCTTGGCCGCGTCGGTGGCGCCCTGGGCGCCCCTGGTGCCCGCGCTGGCCAGGCTCATGTCCTCCTTGGTGCCGTCCTTGTCGGAGTCGTCCACGCACCACTTGCTCTGGTAGTACGACGGTGCGGAGAAACCGATGAGGGGCGAGCCGTCACCCTTCTTGTCGTCCTCGAAGTACGAGAACGTGCCGGGAGAGCCGACCTCCCAGTCCCCGGGCACGTCGAACTGCGTGCCCCACTTGGGGTTGGTGACGACCTTCCAGCCGGCGATCAGGGGCTTGGCGTCCCCGTCGGTGCCGCGCGGATTCGCCTCGGACTCGGATTCGGACGGCTTGGCGGGCGCCGAGGAGTTCTTGTCGTCCGCGACGTCCTTGCCCTTGTTGTCGTCCTTGTTCATCACGACGACACCGGTGACCACGGCAGCCACGACGACGGCGGTGGCCGCGACGATCGCGATGGCGGTGGTCTTCTTCTTCCCGCCGTCCGGCTGCGGACCACCGGGAGGGCCGGGGACCGCGTACTGCGGCACGGTCGGCTGCTGGTACGGGTTCGGCTGCGGGTAGCCGGGCTGCTGGCCCGCTTGCGGATACCCCGGCTGCTGACCCGATTGCGGATACCCCGCCTGCTGTCCGGGGTGACCCTGCTGCTGATACCCCGGCTGCTGGTAGGGATTCGGCTGCTGGTACCCCGGCTGCTGATACGGGTTCTGGTTCTGGTTCTGGTCCTGCGGGTTCTGCTCGCCCCCGGGCGGCTGCTGTCCTGGCCACATGGCGAGTAACGATAGAGGGGCGCCGACCGCTCGGCTACGTCCGCCCCCGTGAGCGGATGGTGAAGGCGGCGACCGGGCGAGGGAGTGTGGGGATCCCGGGGATGGCCAAACCCATTTACTGATGAGTAACATCTGGTCATGAGCGCTGAACAGATGACCGTCGGCGAGATGCTCGTCGCGACGGTTCCGATGGCCCGGACCCTCAATCTCGAATTCCTGCAGACGACCGCCGAGCGAGCGGTGGTCCGCCTGCCGGACCAGGCCGACTACCACAACCACCTCGCCGGACCGCACGCCGGCGCGATGTTCACGCTCGCGGAGTCGGCGAGCGGCGCGATCGTCATCGCCGCCTTCGGCGACCAGCTGTCACGCGCCGTGCCGCTGGCGGTGAAGGCGGAGATCGCCTACAAGAAGCTCGCCAAGGGCGCCGTCACGGCGACGGCCACCCTCGGCCGCCCGGTGGCCGACGTCGTCGCCGAACTGGACGAGGGCCGGCGGCCCGAGTTCCCCGTGCTCATCGAGATCCGACGCGCGGACGGCGCCGTGACCGGTGAGATGACGGTCGTCTGGACTCTGCGCCCCAACGCCTGATTCCGGGCGGCTCCCCCGAAGGGCCGACCGCGCACCCCCGCCGGGGCGAGCGCGGCGGCCTTTCGTGCTGTCCGGGCCGATGGCGGGACAGGTAGCATTCCCGCCGTGCGCCGAGGAGTTGTCCGGCGAGCCACGAGTCGTCATCACGGGAGGAACCGGCGTTGCACATCCAGGAGTGGCTGGAGACCGTTCCCGCGGTCAGCGTGTACGTCCTGGTGGGCGTTGTCATCGGACTTGAGAGCCTCGGCATTCCGCTGCCGGGTGAGATCGTCCTGGTCAGCGCCGCACTTCTGTCGGCCGGGCACGACGGGATCAATCCATGGGTCCTCGGGGCCTGTGCCTCGGCCGGCGCGGTCGTCGGAGACTCGATCGGATACGCCATCGGCCGCAAGGGCGGACGGCCGCTCCTGGCCCGGCTCGGCGGGAAGTTCCCCAAGCACTTCGGTGTGAGCCAGATCGCCATGGCGGAGCGGTCGTTCCAGAAGTGGGGCATGTGGGCGGTGTTCTTCGGCCGCTTCGTCGCACTGCTGCGGATCTTCGCGGGGCCGTTGGCCGGCGTGCTGCACATGCCGTACTGGAGGTTCCTGATCGCGAACGTGCTCGGCGGCATCGTCTGGGCCGGCGGCACCACGGCCGTCGTCTACTCGGTGGGCGTCGTCGCCGAGGCCTGGCTCAAGCGGTTCTCCTATCTCGGCCTGGTGGTCGCGGTGCTGATCGGTGTGACCTCGATGCTGATCCTGAAGAACCGGGCCAAGAAGGCGGCGGCGCAGTCGTCGACCGCGACCGTGCCCGACGCGGGGGCCGTACCGGCCGCGGACTGACCGGCGGCGACCGGCCGGAGGCGGCTGTGCCGGCGGGCGACGAGGCGGCTCGGCGGAACCGTTCGCCGAGCCCTCGGCTCCGTTCAGCTCTCGTGTGCCTGTCGGTGCGCCTTGGCGAGCTCCACGTAGCCGACCGCGTTGAACCTGACGCCTTCCAGCTCCTCCTCGGTCAGCTGCCGCTTGACCTTGGCGGGGACTCCCGCGACGAGCGACCCCGGCGGCACCTGCATCCCCTGCGGCACCAGCGCCTGCGCCGCGATCAGTGAACCGGCCCCGATGCGGGCACCGTTGAGGACGGTGGACCCCATGCCGACCAGGACGTCGTCCTCGATGGTGCAGCCGTGGAGCACGGCGTTGTGCCCGACGGAGACGCGCTCGCCGACCGTGACGGGGAACCCGGGGTCCACGTGGACACTGCAGTTGTCCTGGATGTTGCTGTCGGCGCCGATGGAGATGGGGCCGCAGTCGGCGCGCAGTACGGCGTGGTACCAGACGCTGGAGCCCGCGGCCATAGTGATCTCACCGATCACGACCGACGTCGGTGCGGTGAAGGCCTCCGCATCGATGACCGGCTCCTTGCCGCCCATGGCCGTGATCAACGCCTGCTCTGACATCGCCCGTTCCTCCGTGCTCAGGTGTGGTGCGGTCGCGGTCGTCCGATCGCGTCAGGAAGACGGTATGCGACGGGCGGGGGACCGCCGCCGAGTGGGGTGAACATCACAGGAGGTCGCGGTGATCGTGCCGGGTGCCGCCGACTACCGTGTGCGAGTGCCGAAGAACAGGAACACGTTCTCTTCCCTTGCCGCCTGGCGTCGGCGCGCCCTGTCCAGGGCCGTCCACCGCGGCTGGCGCTGGGTGCAGGAGTCGGGCGCGGTCACCGCGGAACACCCCGGTCCGCTGCGGTTCGGCCGGATCGGCGCGGGCACCCGGCTGGCCTTCCCGCAGGGCACCGTCTTCGGGGAGCCGTGGATCGAGCTCGGCGCGCACTGCGTGATCGGTGAACAGGTCACGCTGACTGCCGGACTCATGCCCGACCTGGACCTCGGCCCGGAGCCGATCCTGACCCTGGGGGACGGAGTGGTGCTCGGTCGTGGCAGTCATATCGTCGCCGACACCCGGGTGACCATCGGCTCGGACACCTACTGCGGACCGTATGTCTACATCACGTCCACCAACCACAGTTACGACGATCCGCACGAGCCGGTCGGCAAGCAGTGGCCCCGCATGGAGCCCGTATCCATCGGACCGGGCTGCTGGATCGGCACCGGAGCGGTGATCCTCCCGGGGGCCGCGCTCGGGCGCAATGTGGTGGTCGCGGCGGGGGCGGTGGTGCGGGGGGAGGTGCCCGACCGGGCGGTGGTGGCCGGTGCTCCTGCCCGTGTGGTGCGCAGCTGGGATCCCGAGAAGGGCTGGCAGCCCCCGCTGCGCACCCCGGCCCCGGTGCCGATCCCTTCGGGTGTCACGCCCGAGCAACTGCTGGCCCTGGCGGAGCCGGGCGAGGCATCGGGTCCGGCGGGGGACTGACGCCTTCGGGATCCGGTCCCTCAACCGGTTGCCAGCAGCACCGTGCCGACCAGGGCGAGGCCGGCCCCGGCCGCCTGCACCCCGCGCAGCCGTTCCCCCAGCACTCCGCGCGCGGCCAGGGCCGTGACCACCGGATAGAGCGAGGCGAGCACGGCGGCCACGGTGACCGGGCCGTGCTGCGCGGCCAGCGAGTACGTGCCGTTGGCTGCGACATCCGCGAGCCCGACGAACGCCAGGGCGGGCAGTGCAGCCGGCACCGCGGCACTCCCGCCCTCCTCCGGCAGCGCGCGTGCCCCGCGGCGCACCGATGCGTACAGGGCCGTACCGCCCACGGCGATATTGGTCAGGCGCTGGACGAAGAGCGCCAGGAAGAGTCCGGTGACATCGGTGGACGCCTCCGCGATCAAGGACATCACCGACCCGAAGCCGAACGCGGCCACCAGCGTCAGCAACACCGCCCGGCGCTGCACCGGCGCCCCGCGCAGTTGCGGACCGCCGGAGAGCACGATGCCCACCACGGCGACGGCGACGCCCGCGAACTGCAGCAGCCCCGGCCGTTCCCCGACGATGATCCCGACGCTCACCGGCACGGCGACCCCCAGCGATCCCAGCGGGGAGACCACCCCCATCGGGCCCAGAGCCAGGGCCTTGTAGAAGCTCAGCATCGCGATCGGTCCGACAGCCCCGGCGGCGACGGCGAACCAGAGCTGCGGTCCCGCCTCGCTCCAGCCGCCGGTCGCGAGCACGACGGTCCCCAGCACCACGGCGGCGATGGTCTGCGAGACGACCACCACGGTGAGCGCGGGCACGCGTCGCGTGAGCAGCCCGCCGCCGAAGTCGGCCAACCCCCAGAGAAGGCTGGTGGCCAAGGCGAAGACTGCTGTCATTGCGTGCCTCGCAGTACAGTGCGGTGAATGGTGGGTACATCACACCGTAGTGCAGTATTTTCGACCCTGTCATCCAAAATATTGGACGGAATGTGTCTGACCTCGATCAGCTCACCCAGTCGCTGGCGCGCAATCTGAAGCGCTGGCGCGGGGAACGCGGCTTCACCCTGGACGCACTCGCAGCCCGTGCCGGGGTCAGCCGCGGCATGATCATCCAGATCGAGCAGGCCCGCACCAACCCGAGCGTCGGCACCACCGTCAAGCTCGCCGACGCGCTGGGCGTCAGCATCACCACCCTGCTCGACTACGAGCAGGGCTCACCGGTGCGGCTGGTGCCCGAGAGCCAGGCGGTACGCATGTGGTCGACGGAGGCGGGCAGTTCGACCACCCTGCTCGTCGGCACGGAGGCCAGAGGGCCCCTCGAACTCTGGTCGTGGCGTCTGATGCCGGGCGACAGCAGTGCCTCGGACCCGCACCCCGAAGGCACCGTCGAGCTGCTCCACGTCACCGCGGGCGAGCTCACCCTGGTCGTCGACGGGACCGCTTACGCCGTACCCACCGGCGGCTCGGCCACCTTCGAGGCGCACCATCCGCACGTCTACCGCAATGACGGCTCCGAGCCCGCCGAGATCACCATGGCGGTGTCCATCCCGCCCGTACGGTGAGACGCTCAACCGACGGCCTTCGGGGCGCTGTTAGCGTGGCGCGCATGCGCGCACCCATCGGATCCTTCGAGAACGCCGGACCGGCAGCCGACCGCCTCGACCTGCTCACCACGCCCGTCGCCACCGCTGTGCGCGAGGGCTGGAGCGGTGTCCCCGCCGAGCAGATCATTCATGTCGACACGGATCCGGCGATCGCCGACACGGCGGTCTTCGTCGAGCACCACGGCGCGGAGCTGCTCGACCGGTCGGCCAACTGCGTGGTGGTGGCGGGCAAGCGCGGCGGCGAGGTGACGTTGGCGGCCTGCCTCGTCCTCTCCCACTCCCGCGTCGATGTGAACGGTGCGGTCCGCAAGCACCTCGGCGCCCGCAAGGCGTCCTTCGCCCCGATGGACACGGCGGTCGGCGAGACCGGCATGGAGTACGGCGGAATCACCCCCATCGGCCTCCCGGCCGCCTGGCCGCTGCTGATCGATCCCGCCGTCGTGGACGAGGCATGGGTGCTGATCGGCAGCGGCAGCCGGCGGGGCAAGCTGATCGTCCCGGGCAAGGCACTGGCGGCGCTGCCGGGAGCGGTGGTCGTCGAGGGACTGGGCGTCCGGGGCTGAGCTCAGCGCTGCGCACGGCCGAACGCCCGGACCGGTGCTCCGCCCCGGTGCGACGGCAGCCAGTGGGACGAGAAGTCGACGGCGTCGGTGATGCGGAACAGACGGCTCGTCGACGAGCCCACGGGACCGGTGCGCACGGCCGCGCCGTCGCTCGTGTGGGAGAAGTCCGCCCCCAGGGCTGCGAAGTCGCTGTCGTCCAGCGCGACGTCCTCGTACTCCCACCACTGGCGTCGGCCCGCGGCCGTCACCACACAGCGATACGTGCGGCGGGGCGGCGCGGGCACCCGGTACTCACCGAGATGGAACGCGGTGCAGGTGTCGAACCCGGTGCCCAGCAGCAGCACTTGGGCCCGCAGGTCGTAGAGGCGGGCCAACGGGGAGTCCTCGCCGAGGTGGCAGTCGGGGCGGTGGTGCGCCACCAGTTCCCGGGCCGAGGGGCCGAGCGCGACGAAGGACGTCTGGGGGTGGCCGCTTCGGGCCGCCCCCTCGGTGAGCCGTACGGTCTCCGCGAGACGACCCATCGACGGTGCGGGCGAGGTAGCCGGGTCGAAGGGCGGCATGCCCGCCCGCACGGCCTCCCGGGCCCGCTCGGTGAGACCGCGCACGCGGTCGAGGTAGTGCGTGGAGGTGTCGGAGTTCTCCGGGGTGAACGCCGGGACGACGAGTGTGCCGCGTACCCCGAGGACGTCCCGCAACGCATCGACCACCGCCCCGGGCCCGCCGCTCACCGGCCCCACCGCACGCATCGACGCGTGCACCAGCAGAACACCGTTCCGCTCCACGCCCAGATCGGTCAGTTGTCCGGACAGCCCGGCGCGGCTGTGGCGGACGGTCGTCGCAGTCGCAGCAGTAGTACCCACAGCCCGTCATTCTCCCAGCCGGGCGCCGAATGTGACACCGCGCACATCCGTACGAGAGACGGACGTCCTGCCGCTACCGGTCCAGCGCGGGAATCTCGATCGCGGGGCAGCGATCCATGACCATGTCGAGCCCGGCCGCGCGCGTGCGTTCGTACGCCTCGGTGTCGACCACCCCGAGCTGGAACCAGACCGCCTTCGCCCCTGCCGCCACCGCCTCGTCGGCCACGGCGCCCGCCAGTTCGCTGTTGACGAAGACGTCCACCACATCGACCGGGAACGGAATGTCGGCCAGCGACGCATAGCCGTCCTCGCCATGGACCCGCTCCGCCTTCGGGTGCACCGGGACCACGCGCTTGCCGAAGCGCTGAAGCACCTCGGCGACGCGGTAGGCCGCGCGCGACCGATTGCCGGACAGGCCCACCACGGCCCAGGTCTCGCCCGAGTTCCGGAGAATCCTGCTGATCGTCTCTGCGTCTGCGTACATGATCGGGACAACGGACGGGGGACCGGGACCATTCCCGGCCGGGGCATAGGGTGGCCGGATGCAGGAGCAGTACCGGACCGTCGCCCGAGCGGGCGTGCACGAGACCGAGATCAACCGGTCGCGCTTCATCTGCGCGCTCGCCCCCGCCGCCACCGAACAGGAGGCGCAGGACTTCGTCGCACGCGTCCGCAGGGAACACCCGACCGCCACCCACAACTGCTTCGCCTACGTGATCGGCGCCGATGCCTCCGTGCAGAAGGCGAGCGACGACGGAGAGCCCGGGGGTACCGCCGGCGTCCCCATGCTGCAGATGCTGACACGCCGGGAGATGCGGTACGTCGTCGCCGTCGTCACCCGCTACTACGGGGGTGTGAAGCTCGGTGCGGGCGGGCTGATCCGGGCGTACGGAGGAGCGGTCGGCGAGGCCCTCGACGCACTCGGCACCATCACCCGTCGGCGGTTCCGCCTCGCGACGATCACTGTCGGCCATCAGCGCGCCGGCAAGCTGGAGAACGATCTCCGAGCCACCGGACGAACCGTGCGCGAGGTCCGTTACGCGGAGGCCGTCGTCATCGAGATCGGACTGCCGGACGCCGACGTGGAGTCGTTCCGCGGCTGGCTTGCCGATGCCACGGCGGGCGAGGCCGAGCTGGAGCTGGGCGGCGAGGCGTACGAGGAATCCTGACCGGGCCCGTCCGCACGCCCCCACCGCACATTCCCGGCGTCACGGGGCACTCTCGGGCCTTGATCGGCCTTGCCGGACAATGGGCCCATGACCCGTCTCCTGACCAGCAGTGACCTTCTGGCCGTGCTCGATCCGGAAGCCTCCCTGTCCGCACTGCGGGAGGGCCTTCGTCACGCCGGCCCTCCCACGCCTGCCGGGCAGCGCGTGCGCACGGATCTGCCGTTCCCGGGTACGGCGACGGCTCTCATACCCGGACTGCTGCCGGGCATCGACGCGTACACCGTCAAGGTCAACGCCAAGTTCCCCGGTGCCCGGCCGGCGTTGCGTGGTGTGATCTGTCTGCACAGCGGCCGGGACGGCGAACTCCTCGCCCTTCTCGACTCCGCCACCGTCACGGCCTGGCGCACCGGACTGGCCGCGGCCCTCGGCACTCACGTCCTCGCCGTACCCGACCCCGCGGGCGAAGCGGTGCTGGGCATCGTCGGCGCGGGTGCACAGGCCGAGATCATGGTCCGTGGACTACGGAGTCTGCGCGGCTTCCGCGAACTCGTGGTGCACGACACCGATCCGGAACGCGCCACGCGATTCGCCGCACGGCACCACGGACGGGTCCTCGGCTCCGCGGCCGACATCGCCGCCGTCGCCGACGTCGTCCTGCTCTCCACCTGGTCCCGCACCCCCTGCTGTACCTCGCCGACAGCCGCCCCGGGCAGCACTTCACCACGCTCGGCGCCGATGAGCCCGGCAAGCAGGAGATCTCCGCCGACCTGCTCACCTCCGCCCTCCTCGTCGTCGACGACCGCGAGCAGGCCGCGGCGATGGGAGCCCTGGCCGCGGCGGGGCTTCCGGCCACCGCCGCGGACGCCACCCTCGGTGAGCTGCTCAGAGGCACGCATCCCGGCCGTACCCCCGGCACGAGCCGCTCCGTCTACGCACCCGTCGGGCTCCCCTGGCAGGACCTGGCCCTCGCCTGGGCCGCGTACCGTCGGGCGGAACAGCTCTCCGTCGGAACGCGGATCGATCTTCTCGCCTGAAGGCCACGGTGGCGGTCGATGGTGATGGGACACTGTGGTCGGTGAGGGAAGAGGGGCTCACCGCCGTCGATGTGGCCGATGCGGACAACGAGGCTCCGCGCCGGACGGACCGAGCACGGCGCGACAGACCCGGGCCCCGGGGGGAGGAAGAGAACAATGCAGGTCGGAGCCGACTCTTGAGGATTCTGCACACGTCGGACTGGCACCTGGGACGGTCGTTCCACCGGGTCTCCCTGCTCGAAGCCCAGGCCGCCTACCTGGACCACCTCGTGGCGACGGTGCGCGACCACGAGGTGGACGCGGTCCTCGTCGCGGGTGATGTGTACGACAGGGCCGTTCCTCCGCTGTCCGCGGTCGAGCTCTTCGACGACGCGCTGCACCGGCTCGCCGCCGCCGGTGTGCCCACCGTGATGATCTCCGGCAACCACGACTCGGCACGCAGGCTGGGCGTCGGCGCAGGCCTGATCGGGCGGGCCGGAATCCATCTGCGTACCGATCCCGCCCACTGCGCCACCCCTGTCGTCCTGTGCGACGCACACGGCGATGTGGCGTTCTACGGGCTGCCGTACCTGGAACCGGCCCTGGTGAAGGACGTCTTCAAGGCGGAGCGCGCCGGGCACGAGGCGGTGCTGACCGCGGCCATGGACCGGGTCCGCGCCGACCTCGCGAGCCGCCCCGGCACCACCAGGTCCGTGGTGCTCGCCCATGCCTTCGTCGCGGGCGGCGAGCCCAGTGACAGTGAACGCGACATCACCGTGGGCGGGGTGGCCGCCGTGCCTGCCGGAGTCTTCGACGGCGTCGACTATGTCGCGCTCGGGCACCTGCACGGCTGTCAGACGGTCACCGACCGGGTCCGCTACTCGGGCTCGCCGCTGGCCTACTCCTTCTCCGAGGTCGCCCACCGCAAGACGATGTGGCTGATCGACCTCGACGCCTCGGGCACGATCGCCGCCGAGCGCATCGACTGTCCGGTGCCCCGTCCGCTCGCCAGGCTCCGCGGCCGCCTCGACACCCTCGTCGACGACCCCGCGCTGGAACGGCACCGGGAGTCCTGGGTGGAGGCCACCCTCACCGACCCGGTGCGTCCGGTCGAGCCGATGGCCCGCCTCGTCGAGCGGTTCCCGCACACACTCAGCCTCGTCTTCGAACCCGACCGGGCCCCCGACGACCCGCTCGCCTCGTATGCCCAGCGTCTCAAGGGGCGCGACGACCAGCAGATCGCGGAGGACTTCGTGGCGCATGTGCGGGGCGGGTCCGCAGCGGACGAGCAGGAGCGCACGGTACTGCGCGGCGCATTCGACCACGTACGGGTGGACGATGGCGTGCGCGAGGTGAACCGTTGAGACTCCACCGGCTCACCCTCACCGCCTTCGGACCGTTCGGTCTCACCCAGGACATCGACTTCGACGCCCTCTCCTCGGCCGGGATCTTTCTGCTGCACGGGCCGACCGGAGCCGGCAAGACCTCGGTCCTGGACGCCGTCTGCTACGGCCTCTACGGCGCGGTGCCCGGCGCCCGCCAGAGCCCCGGCACCTCTCTGCGCAGCGACCACGCCCCCGCGGACCTTCCCACCGAGGTCACGCTGGAACTGACCGTCGGCGGCCGACGCCTCGAAGTCACCCGGCGCCCCGCACAGCCCCGCCCCAAGAAGAAGGGCAGCGGCTTCACGACGGAGAAGGCCCAGAGCTGGCTGCGCGCGTACGCCCCCGACGACGGCTGGCAGCAGCTGAGCCGTTCGCACCAGGAGATCGGCGAGGAGATCACCCAGCTCATCGGCATGAGCCGGGACCAGTTCTGCCAGGTGGTCCTGCTGCCGCAGGGCGACTTCGCGCGCTTTCTGCGTGCCGATGCCGAGGCGCGCGGCAAACTGCTCGGCAGGCTCTTCGACACCCGCCGTTTCGCCGCCGTCGAGGAACGCCTGGCCGAACTGCGCCGCACCGCCGAAGCACAGGTGCGGACCGGCGACGAACGCGTCCTCGCGGTCGCCCAGCGGATCGCCCAGGCCGCCGGTCCGGCCGCCAGTGAATCACCGCTGCCCGACATCCAGCCCGGCGAGCCGGGACTCGCCGACGGCGTGCTGGCGTGGGCCGCCACGGCCCGTAGCGCCGCCCGCGAACGGCTCGACATCGCCGCGTGTGTGCTGACCACGGCCGACGACCGGCGGACGGCCGCCCGACTGACCCTCGACGCCGAACGTGAACTCGCCGGACTCCAGCGGCGGCACGAGGAGACGCAGCGTCGCGCCACCGCACTCGAAGCCGGCCGCCCCGACCACGACCGGCACCGGGAACGGCTCGCGCGGGCCCGCGCCGCCGACCTCGTGGCCCCCGCGCTGGAGCTGCGCGATGAGGCCGAGCGTGCCTACCGCACGGTCCGCGAAGCCCGTGACCGCGCCCGTGCGTTGCTGCCCGACACCCTGGCCGACGCCGGCGGGGAACACCTGGCGGAGCTGGAGCGAAAGCTCAGGCAGGAGCTCGGCGGGCTCGACGCCGCACAGCGCGCCGAGCGGCGCGGTGCGGAGATCGAGGCCGAGCGGGCCGGACTGGAGCGCCAGGCCCGCGCGGACGACGAACTGATCCATGAGGCGAAGGGCTGGCTGGCCGACTGGGAATCCGTCCGGCACGGCCTGCGGGCACGCATCGAGGAGGCCCAGGAGGCGGCGACCCGGGCCGAACACCTCGCCGGCCGCCTGGAGCCGGCCCGCGCACGGCTGGATGCCGCTCGCCGCCGGGACGCGCTCGCCGTCGAGGCGTCGGCGGCCGCCGAGCGGCTGGCCGTGGCCCGTGAGCGGGCCGCAGGCGCCCACGAGTCGTGGCTGGAGCTGCGCGAACGACGACTGCGCGACATCGCCGCGGAGCTGGCCGCCGAGCTGGTGGACGGCGAGGACTGCAAGGTCTGCGGCTCGGCCGACCACCCCAGGCCCGCACGCGCGGCCGACGGCCATGTCGACCGGGCGACCGAGGAAAGGGCCCTGGACGCCTACCGGCGGGCCGAAGAGGCGCGCACGGAAGCGGACCGGGAGCTGGGGGTCGTCCGGGAGAAGCACATGGCGGCCCGCGCCGCCGCACAGTCCGTGGTGCCGCAGCCCAGGGACGGCGCCGACGCCGCAGAGCCCGCCCGGGTCGCTGCTGCCGGTTCGGTCGCGTCCGGGGCGATCGACGACGGTGCGGCCCGTGGCGAGCAGTCCCCTCCGACTTCCGCCGCCGATCCCGCCACCGACCCCACGGTCGTCGAACTCGGCACCCTCGTCGATGACGTGACGCGCCGTCATGCCCAGGCGCACCGGCAGGCCGCCGGTATGCACGCGGCGCGTGAGGCCCTCGCGGTCGCCGAGCGGGAACAGTCCGAGCGTCTTGAGGGTCTGCGGCTGGCCGAGCGCCGGGCCGCGGCCCGCACCTCTCTGCGTGAAGGCCTGGACCGTGAACAGGCTTCACTGGAGGCCCAATTGGTGAACGCCCGGGGTGACTTCGGCAGCGTCGCCGAGCATGCCGCCCTGCTGGAGCGCCGGGTCGGTCTGCTGGCCGAGGCCGCCGAGGCGGTACGCGAGGAGGAGACGGCCGCCCTGCGTCGCAAGGAGGCCGACGGCCGGCTCGCGGACGCCGCGTTCCGGGCCGGGTTCGCCACCCCGCAGGCCGCCGCCGCGAGCCTCCTCACCGATACCGAGCAGCGCGAACTCCAGCGTCTGGTCGACGCCTGGCAGTCCGAGTCGGCCGCCGTGGCCGACCGGCTCGCCGAGACCGCGACCCGTACCGCCGCGCAGAGCCCCCCGGCCGCGGTGGATGTCGCCGCGGCCGCGTACGACACGGCCGAGCGGCTGCTGCGGGACGCCTCGGCGACGCTGGCCGCCGCACGCGAGCGCTGTGCCGAGCTCAGCAGACTGTCGCGCTCCGCCGCAAACGAGGTGCGCGGGCTCGGTCCGCTGCGCGAGGAGTACGACCGGGTCGCACGGCTGGCCGGGCTCACCGCGGGTACGTCCGCGGACAACGAACGCAAGATGCGGCTGGAGTCGTACGTGCTCGCGGCCCGGCTCGAACAGGTCGCCGCGGCCGCCACCGCACGGCTGCAGCGGATGTCGTCCGGCCGCTACACGCTGGTCCACTCCGACGCCCGCACCGGCGGACGCAGATCGGGCCTCGGCCTGCATGTCGTCGACGCCTGGACCGGACGCGAGCGCGACACGGCGACGCTCTCGGGCGGCGAGACCTTCTTCGCCTCGCTCGCCCTCGCGCTCGGCCTCGCCGATGTCGTCACCGACGAGGCGGGCGGCGTACGGCTGGACACACTGTTCATCGACGAGGGCTTCGGCAGCCTGGACGACCAGACCCTCGACGAGGTGCTCGACGTACTGGACTCGCTGCGCGAGCGGGACCGCAGCGTCGGCATCGTCAGCCATGTCGCGGATCTGCGCCGCCGCATCCCCGCTCAGCTCGAAGTGGTGAAGGAGCGGCACGGATCGGCGGTACGGCACCACACACCGGGGGCGGTCAGCGGCTGATGGCGCGCCGGGGGAGCGGGGAGGAGTAGACGACGCTCGTGGTCACGGAGCCGAGCGCGCCGATCCTCCCCGAGACCTCCTCCAGATGACGCATCGAGCGGGCGGTGACCTTCAGTACAAAGCAGTCGTCGCCGGTGACGTGGTGGGCCTCCACGATCTCCGGAGTCGTATCGAGCAGATCGTGGAACGGCTTGTAATTGCCGTTCGGGTAGCGCAGCCGTACGAGCGCGAGAATCGCCAGCCCCAGTCGTTCCGGGTCGACCACCGCGGTGTAGCCGCTGATCACCCCGGCCTCCTCCAGTCTGCGCACGCGCTCGGTCACGGCGCTCGGGGACATCGCCACCTCCCGCGCCAGCTCGGCGAATGTCGCACGGCCCGCGCGTTGCAGGACATCGAGGATGCGCCAGTCCGTCGAGTCCGGGGAATAGTCGGTCATGCCCGGAAGACAACAGGGAAATCACCGGCGGATCAAGAGTTGTGCCGGGGATCTCATCTTCCGGGGAAGGGGCGCCGACCATAGATTTCTGAGCATGACAACGCAGCCCACCACCGTGGCCAATCCCGTTCTCCGTGTCCCGCCGGCCTCCCCGGCCGCGGCGGCCGCCCACTTCGGCGCCGCGCTCGCCTTTCACACCGATGTCTCCGACGTCGAGGCCGCGCTCTCGGCCGACGGCGACCCCGGCTTCGTACTCCTCGACTCGCGCTCCACCGCCTCCTGGGACCAGGGGCACGTCCCGGGCGCCGTCCATCTGCCGACCGCCCTCGTCCCCGAACAGGCCCGGAACCTTCTCGACCCGGCCGTGCCCGTGGTCACCTACTGCTGGGGCCCCGGTTGCAACGGAGCGGCGCGTGCCGCGTTCGCGCTCGCCGAACTCGGCTACCAGGTCAAGGAGATGCTCGGCGGCTTCGAGTACTGGGTCCGGGAGGGCTTCGAGTTCGAGACCTGGGACGGACATGAGCGGCGTGACGCCGACCCGCTCACCGCTCCGGTCGACTCCGGTGACTGCGGCTGTTGACCGGCCCGGCCGGGAGAGTGCCCCCTCCCCGCCCGCTCTCGTCCGGGCGTTCCGTTACGGGTGGACGCGAGTGCGGGAGGGGCGGGGGAGGAGGCAGGAGCGGCGTCAGAGCCTGGACAGTTCGTCCACGAGGTCGTCGAGCCCGAGCGGCCCCTGCGACAGCGCGGCCATGTGCCAGGCCTTGGCGTCGAACGCGTCACCGTGTGCCTTGCGGGCGTTCTCCCGCCCGAGCAGCCAGGCGCGTTCGCCCAGCTTGTAGCCGATGGCCTGCCCCGGCATCGAGAGGTAGCGGGTGAGTTCGCTCTCCACGAAGTCGGCCGGACGGCCGCTGTGGTTGCCGAAGAACTCCTGGGCGAGGTCCGCGGTCCACCGTTCACCGGGGTGGAAGGGGGAGTCCTCGGGGATCTCCATCCCCGCGTGCATGCCGATGTCCACGATCACCCGGCAGGCCCGCATCATCTGTGCGTCCAGATAGCCGAGCCGGCGCTCGGCGTCCGGCAGGAAGCCCAGCTCGTCCATGAGCCGCTCCGCATACAGCGCCCAGCCTTCCAGGTTGGCGCTGACACCGCCGATCGACGCCTGGTAGCGGGAGAGGCTGTCCGCGACATGAGTCCACTGGGCGATCTGCAGGTGATGGCCCGGCACGCCCTCGTGGTACCAGGTGGAGACCAGGTCGTACACCGGGAAGCGGGTCTCCCCCATGGTGGGCAGCCAGGTGCGGCCGGGACGTGAGAAGTCCTCGGACGGCCCCGTGTAGTAGGGGGCCGCGGCGCCGCCCGGCGGGGCGATGCGGGACTCCACCTTCCTGACTCTTTCGGCGAGTTCGAAGTGCGTGCCGTCGAGCGCCTCGATCGCCTCGTCCATCAGACTCTGCAGCCAGACCTGGACCTCGTCGACCCCCTCGATGTGCTTGCCGTGCACATCGAGATGGGCCAGCGCCTCCCAGGGGCCGGCGCCGGGCAGAACCTTCTCGGCCTCGGTGCTCATTTCGGCGAGCAGCCGGTGGTACTCGGACCAGCCGTACGCGTATGCCTCGTCGAGATCCAGGTCGGTGCCGTTGAAGTAGCGCGACCAGCGCGCGTACCGCTCACGGCCCACCGTGTCCGGAGCGCCCTCGACCGCGGGGGCGTACACCTCGCGCATCCAGTCACGCAGCGCCGCGACGGACCCGGTGGCCCGACGGGCGGCGTCGTCCAGATCGTTACGCAGAGCGGCAGGGCCGGCGGCCGCGAATTCCCGGAAGAATCCCGAGCCGTCGGTGGCGGCCCATTCGTCGAGCTGGTCGATGAAGGTGGCGGTGGCCCGCGGCCCGCCGTACAGCCGGCGCTCCAGACCGAGCGCGAGCGACTCGCGGTAGCCCTCCAGTGCGGCCGGAACGGCGCGCAGCCTGTCCACGACCGCCGCCCAGTCCTCGTCGGTCTCGGTGGGCGTCACCGTGAACACCTCGCGGACGCTGTGCGCCGGGGAGGAGATGTTGGAGACCGCGCGCAGCCCCTCGTCGGCTTCGTGGACGGCGAGTTCCGCCGTGAGACGCTCGCGCAGAAGGCGTCCGCAGCGGCGCTCGGCATCGCTGTCCGCGCCGGGCAGCCGCTCGGCGGCGTCGAGCTTCGCCAGGGTGGTGCGGGCGAGTTCGGCCACGGCTTCCTGCCCCGAGGGGGAGAAGTCGGGAAGGCGGCGCGAGCTCTCCGTGACACCGAGATAGGTGCCGGCGATCGGGTCGAGTTCGATGAACGCGTCGACGTAGGCGTCGGCGACTTGGCGGGGCAGCGCGCTGCTGGGAATGTCTGACATGCGGACATCCTCGTACGGCGGAGGCCTCCGCGTCACCATCATCCTGGCTCAGAGGCCTGTCCCGGCCGGTCCGACGGTCGGGGGCAGCAGCGGCCCGCACTCCCACTGCTGGAATATCAGGCGGGTCTCGACCCGGGCCACTTCGCGGCGTGAGGTGAATTCGTCCAGCACCAGTCGCTGCAGATCCGCGGTGTCGGTGACCGCGACATGGACCAGGTAGTCGTCCGGCCCGGTGAGATGGAAGAGCGCGCGGGACTCGGGCAGCGACCTGATGCGCTCGACGAACGGCCCGATGAGCTCTCTGCGGTGCGGACGGACCTGTACGGAGAGCAGCGCCTCCAGACCGCGGCCGAGCCGCGCCGGGTCCAGACGGAGTTGTTGGCCGAGAATGACGCCGGTGCGGCGCAGCCTGGCCACCCGGTCCAGGCAGGTCGACGGCGCGACACCGACCTCGGCGGCCAGTTCGCGGTAAGTGGTCCGGGCATCGTTCTGCAGCAGCCGCAGAATGTGCAGGTCCACCGGGTCGAGAGCGACGGAATCGGCCATCTGCCGAACGTAGCACGGGACATCTGCACACAGTCCCGGTGTTTGTTCAGAGTTGTGTCATGGACACTGAAGCCTCGACGGCGCCCCGGACGACATCCCGGTCCAGGGCGCTGGCCACCGAAGCCGTGCACGCGGGCCGCGACGATCTCGCGGCGCTCGGCCTGCACGCCCCGCCGATCGACCTGTCCACCACATACCCCTCGTACGACTCCAGGGGCGAGGCCGAGCGGATCGACACCTTCGCCGCCACCGGCGCCAGGCTCGAAGGCCCGCCCGTCTACGCGCGGCTGGACAATCCGACGACCACCCGTTTCGAGAACGCGCTCGCGCGGCTCGAAGGGACCGAGAGCGCCGTGTCGTTCGCCAGCGGAATGGCGGCACTCACCGCCGTCCTGCTGGTCCGGGCGAGCATGGGACTGCGCCACGTGGTAGCCGTCCGTCCGCTCTACGGCTGCAGTGATCACCTTCTCGGCACCGGTCTGCTGGGCACCGAAGTGACCTGGACCGACCCGGCGGGCATCGCGGAGGCGATCCGTCCGGACACCGGGCTGGTCATGGTGGAGACGCCCGCCAATCCGACACTCGTCGAGGCCGACATCCGTGCCGTCGCGCACTCCTGCGGCTCCGTGCCGCTGCTCGTCGACAACACCTTCGCCACGCCCGTACTCCAGCGTCCTGTCGAGCACGGCGCACGGATCGTGCTGCACAGCGCCACCAAGTACCTCGGCGGGCACGGCGATGTGATGGGCGGCGTCGTCGCCTGTGACGAGGAGTTCGCGGCCGGGCTGCGGCAGGTGCGCTTCGCCACCGGCGGGGTGCTGCACCCGATGGCGGGGTATCTGCTGCTGCGCGGCCTCGCCACACTTCCGGTACGGGTACGGGCCGCTTCCGCGAGCGCCGCCGAACTGTCGCGCAGGCTGACGGCCGATCCGCGCATCGCCCGGGTCCACTATCCGAAGCTGGGCGGTGCGATGGTCTCGTTCGAGACGTACGGGGATCCGCACCGAGTGATCTCGGCGGTACGGCTCATCACGCCCGCGGTCAGCCTCGGAAGTGTCGACACCCTGATCCAGCATCCGGCCTCCATCAGCCACCGCATTGTGGACGAGGGGGACCGGCAGGCGTCCGGGGTCGGGGACCGGCTGCTGCGCATGTCGGTCGGTCTGGAGGACGTCGAGGACCTGTGGGCCGACCTGTGCCAGGCACTGAGCTGACGACAGGAGCGGCGTCGAGGGAGGGGCAGGTCGTAGGGCCCCGGGGTTCGTGGCCCCGGGGTCGGAGGCCCCGGAGCGGGATTCCCGCGTCGGGAGGTCAGCGACCGGCCTGTTCGTACGGTGGCAGCGAACGGATCGGAGTCGCGTCCAGTCGGGCGGTGACGACCAGCGTGCCCTCCTCGATCTGGTAGTCCAGCGGCAGGGACAGCGCACGCATGGCCGCGACCATGCCGGTGTTGGACGCCTGGGTGACGGCATATACGCTCTCGCAGCCCGCCTCGATGGCGAGCGTCACCAGACGGCCGAGGAGTTCGGAGCCGATCCCGCGGCGCTGCCACTCGTCCTCCACGAGGAGAGCGACCTCGGTCTCGTCGCCGTCCCAGAGGAGGTGGCCGAGGGCGACCAGCCGGCCAGACGCCGTCTCCGCGGCCAGGGTGCGGCCGAATCGGGGACTCAGCAGGTGGTCGAGGTAGCGGTCCGCGTCGTGGACGGGGCCGTGGTAGCGCATCCGCAGCGTCTGCTCGGAGCAGCGGTCGTGCATGGCCCGCGCTGCTGCGAGATCGCCGCGGTCCACCCGGTGCACGGTGATCTCTTCGCCCTCGGGGAGGGTCAGCACGTGCTCGCCGCGTGGCACGCGGGGTCCGAGCCGGGCGTCCAGCTCCACCAGGGCGCGGGCCCGGGCGAATTCGGTCGGGGTGAACGGAAGGTAGGGCCGCTCGACGGTGATGGCACCTCCGGACGGGTCGCGCAGCCGCATCACCGTCTCCTCCAGCATGCCCTCGATGGGTGCCGTCTCATCGGTGGAGCGGCCTGTGAACGAGACGGCGGGCAGCGAGTGGATGGTGCAGCGGCCCAGCAACTGACGCAGGGCGAGGGGGAGTTCGGCCGCGTCCAGGGCCGTGCGCGTGGCGAGGCTCAGGATGCGGGTGGGAGCGTCCACCAGGTCGTGCGCGTCGGCCCGCTCGATCCACGTCGAGCCACCCCCCGCGGCGGAGATCGCCCGACTCAGCAGCTGGGCCTGCAGCGGGGCAGGGGCACGCAGCAGAAACTCGTCGACCGTGCCCTGAGCCAGCGGGTGCGTCTGCAGGGTGAGGATGTCGACCCGGTGCCGGGCCAGCGCTGTGCACAGCGCGGCCAGACTGCCCGGGGCGTCCCGCACGGTGGTACGCATCCGCCACAGCACCGTGTCCTCGGGGGACCGGGCCGGCCCGGCT
Source organism: Streptomyces sp. NPDC014727 (assembly GCF_043083485.1). NCBI lineage: Bacteria > Bacillati > Actinomycetota > Actinomycetes > Kitasatosporales > Streptomycetaceae > Streptomyces > Streptomyces sp. NPDC014727. The sequence continues at coordinate 102,974 of NZ_JBIBYR010000020.1, forward strand.
GCGGTGGCCGGGGTCACAAGTGTGTTCGCGGCGGGGTCGATGTGCTGGGACGGGGCCGCGCCGTCGCTGTTCGCGAAGGGGTCGCTGGTGGTCGGAGGGGGAGCGTGGCTGTGCCTCCGCGCCCACCAGGTGTGGAATGCGGCTGTCACGGCCAGGGCCACGGCCGAGGCGATCAGGAGGTACGGTCCGTTCGGCTGGTGCCCGATCAGGTTGGCGATCGCGTCGGCCACCGCGACCGCGGTGAACAGCGCGGCGAGTTCGGTCGCGTCCCGCCGCCAGTGGTGGGAGCGGCGGGCGGACTTGGCGGATGTCACATCAGTCATGCCATCACTGTGACCCAGCGGTGTTGCCTGACCGCGAACGCTCTGTGACTGATGGGTTAAGTGTGGATCTGGACCTCTATCGCCGGTTTTGGCGGTTTATTGTCTTGATCGATTCTGGATAGGCCGGTAGGGCAGGTCCTGCTGCCCGTGGTCGGGACCGGGGTGTGGGGTGGGGGACGGCGGCTTCCTTCCGGGCCCGGGGCGGTGAGCGAGGCCCGCGTATCCCGCGGGGTCGGAGTCGGGCAGCTGCTGTCCGCGCGCTGCGAGGAGCAGCGCGCCCGGACGACAATCCTCGGTCGGGACGGCGCTGGTCCGACCCGGTCCGGTCCGCGTCGGTCCGACCCTGACCCGTCCGGGCGTCACTCATCGGCCTCGGGCGTGCCCCTGCGGGTTACGCCACGATGTCCTCGCCGCTCCCTGTCGGTCCGGAGGCCATCGGTCCGGAGTCTGTCGGTTCGGCTGCCTGTTCCAAGACCGTCTTCAGGCGCATCGCTTGTCGTACCAGCTGCGAGGATCCGCCACGCGCCACCACTTCGGTGAGACCGGGTATCGGCTCCGAGCTCACCGGCCCACAGTGCTCCACGCACTCGGCGGCCACGGAGAGCAGGTCGCTCAGTCCGCGAGGCGCCTTCTCCTGAGCGAGCAGCCCTGGCAGGACGGGGACCAGTACGGAGAGCACCATCCGGTATGCGCCCGTGACCGCCGCGGTACGGGCGGAGTCCGCTAGCCGGTTGGGCTTCACCAGCTTGTGGTCGAGGAGGATCGCCAGGTTCTGGCCGACTGATGCTGCGTCCAGCCGGTCCTGGGCCGCGAGCATCAGCAGGGCGTCCACCGCCGACAACCGGTCCTCCGGATGACGGGCCCCCAGCCCGTATGCCACGGAGAGATGGATGGCCTCGGGGGCGGCCGGCCCGCCGAGTTCGACCAGTCCGGGCAACGGTTCGGCGGTGCCACACAATTCGTGCGTCGCGCAGGTCGCTGTGGTCGGCAGCAGCCACGCTGCCAGCGTTTCGCCGTCTTCGGGCAGCGTGGCGAGCCACGTACCCGAGTGGTCGCCCCAGTGGTGGCAGAGGCGGTGGTCCGGTGAATGCGGATGGCCCAGCCAGTGGAAGGAAAGGGGGAACTCCTGCTGGATGACGGGGTGTTCTTCGCTCGCCATCAGGACGCGCCGCGTCCAGTCGGTCGGTTCCCGCAGCGGCCGGCCTCGTGTCGAGGTACTGCCCTTGTCCAGATCGAAGCGGAACACGCGCGCGAGCGGCACGTCGCTCCGCAGCCAGGCGGCCAGCCGGTCACCCTCCGCGGTGCCCAGGAGGGCCGCAGCCGCTGCGGCCTCGTGCTGACCGCTGCGCCGTACGCGCAGCAGGGCCTGGGCGAAGTCGGCTTCCCCGGGCCGGATCCCGAGCCGCTGGTACGTGCGCAGTCGCTCGACGAGCACGGCAGGGTCGATCGAGCCCGTGTGCCACGTCGGGAAGGCGAGCAGGAACGGTGCGGTGCCGCTCAGTACAGCGTCGGCGGCCTCCCACAGCCGAGCCTTCATCACTCCCGTGAGCGCGGCATGGACACAGGTCCCGGTGCCCGTCCACGCGGCACGCCCGTCATGCACGGCCTGTGCCGGTACCCGCCCGAGCAGGACGGCCACGACGAGCTCGATTCCCGCCTCCGAACGGAGCCGCCGTTCCACCAGTGACTGCGGTTCGTCGCCGAGCCACCACTGTCCCGCCAGCGCTTCACGCAGCGCGTCGGCCAGTGCCTGCCGGTCGGCGCGGGCATGGCGGACCAACCCGTCCAGCGCCCGCTCGAAGGCGGTGCTCTCCTGCGATGCGGATCTCGCGAGGACCACCACCTCCTCGACGAGCTCGGGCAGCGTTCCCGACGCCGGTTCGAGACGTTGCCGTGCGGGGACCGGCGGCAGAACCTCCTCGTACGGCTCCGCGGCCGACGGTTCGTCCAGCAGATCGCCGAACACCTCCGCCGCGGCCGTGCGGTGCGCCGGACCCAACAACGATGCGGACAGGGCGATTTCTTGGCGCACCGGATCGGCGACGGCGGGCAGGTGGCGTGCTACCAGTTTGAGCGACCGCTCCTGGATGTCGATGTCCTCGTGCCCGAAGGCCTCGGCGACGACGGGCAGCAGTTCGTCGGCCGTCGACGGTTCGCGTCGCAGCACCTTGCCGAGCAGCACGAGCTGGGCCCGGACCAGCTTCTTCTCGGAACGAAACAGCACCGAGCCGGAGACATCCGCCAGTGCCCGTACAGGTAGTTCGCCCCGCTCATTCAGCCGGGCGAGCACTGCCTGGGCATGACCGGCCACGGTGGAGATCCCGTCCGCGGCCATTCCGATCCAGTCGGCGATCCTTTCGGCCTCCTCCCGCTCGGTCGGCGCGAGCCGACGGAGCACCGTCAGGAAGAATCGCAGGTCGCCGGGCTTTCCGCCGCGCAGCAACCGGGTCACACAGCTGTCGACGAGGCCCCGCCGCTCCAGCAGTCCCTCGTCCGCCAGGACGGCCAGCGTCTGGGGCCAGTGGCATGGGTCGTCGGGCTGCTCGTACCAGGTCACCTGCGGCGGCAGCTCCGTCAGCTCGAAGAGCCGAGGGACGAGAACAGCCAGATGCGGGTCGGCACGAAGGCGATCGATGAGGGCTCGTGTACCGCGTCGTCGCCACCGTACGGTCGAGACCGTCTCGGCCCAGCCCCGCACAAAGCCGTCCGTGGTGGGCACGGGGCACTGCGCGATCTTCACCAGTTCGTCGATGAGCTCGTACGTCGTCTGTGCCGTCGCCGGCCGCGCCGCCAGCCGGTGTGCGACGTCACCGAGCCAGGCGGGGTCACGGTCCGCCAGGGCTTCGAGGACCAGTGGGTACGGGGACCGTGTCCAGCCCAGCAGGTCCCGGCCGCCGATCCAGGTCGCGCAGCCCGCAGCGCCCGCGTGACAGCCTGCGCCGGCGATCAGCAGGGCCTTTCGGATCCTCTCCTGCTCGTGCCAGTGCCAGCCCCGCGCCTCCTTGCGCAGTGCCTTCAACTCCGCCAGCGCCGAGCGTCGTTCGGCTGCGTCGAGTTGGGCCAGCAGGGCCGGTACATCCTCCTTGCGTCCTTCCCGTACGGCGGTGAGCAGCTCCTTCATCGCGCACCTCCGGCAACCGGCGCACCGCGGCGGACCATCCGGACGGCAAGCGCGTGTTTGCACGGGCCCCTGCGCCCGCGGTAGTCGACCCACCATTGGCAGGTGCAGCTCAATACTCCGTCTTTCTCCCTCACCTGGTACCGGAGTTCCGTCGAGGTCACGGTCGCCACTTCCCCGTCCAGTACGACGGCGCCCGCGCCGGCCAGCTGGCGGGCCGCCACCAGCCGCGGATTGTGCCGCTCGGCCCGGTCGGCGTCGTACGGCAGCTCGCGGTGGAAGTAGGTCGCGTCGGCGAGGTCATAGCCGACCCGGCCCGCCGTCCCCAGCCGGGTGAGCGCGGCCCGCACCCGCTGCATCGTCAGGCCCGACTGTTCCGCGAGATCGGCGGTTTCGATCCGCGGCTCCCAGGCCAGGAGCACGGACACCAGCTCGGCGTCGGCCGCGGCATCGTCGGTGGCCAACGCGTCGAGCACCCCGCCCTCGCCGGAGAACCCCCGCGAGGCATCGGGCGAGAGCGTCAGGGTGAGCCGCATACCGGGGAGCACCGCCTCCCAGGCGCTCGCCGTCACCGCACCCTCGGCCACGGGCCCGTACACCCGCAGTGCCGTCGCATGACGCAACACTCGTTGCAATGCCGCCAACCGCTCGGGGCCCGGCAGACACACCGCACCCGCGACCGGTCGGGTCGTCGGCCGCAACGTCTTGCCGACGGGAACGACCCACTGAGCGCCCCGCGAGGCATTCCCCGACGAGCGAGGCAGGGTACGCAGGAACCGTACGGCCTCCGCGGCCGGAAGTTCGGCCCGCAGATCGAAACCGGCCGACACCACCTGCGCCTCGGCGAAGCCACGCAGCCATCGGTCGGGCAAGGGCACCTTCTTCTCCACGACCGGTCCGTCCGTGGTCATGACCGCCAATTCGTCCGGTCCCACGCGCATATGCAGTGGATCGTCTCCCGCTATCCGCGAAAGTGCCTCCCGGAGTGGGTTGTTGACATCCACATTCGTCGTGCCATGACCCGTCCGCGCGCCGTCCAAACCGTCCTGGAGTACATCGAGGCGCGCGTACACGCCACAGCAGCCGGAGAAGGACTCGAAGCGCAACCGGTCACCGTTGCCCGTCACCACCGGGTCGAGCGAGGCGGGCAGGGTGCGCTGGTAGTAGCGTGTGGATGCGACGTCCGCCACCGCCAGCAGACCGCGCGCGGCGATCCTCGGTGAGGTGAGGAACCCGGAGAAGAACCGGGGATGAAGCTCGCTGCCCCGCGGCGTGAGGCCACCGGCGGTCTCCAGACCGAGGAGCTGCCCGGCCTGCGAGGACTGCAGCGCGGAGGGGCGTGAGTAGGCCAATGCCTGAACGGATCGGGTCATGCAAGAACCGTAGAACCCACCACTGACAATCGGCCCCGGCCCACTGCACGGGGCCGATTGCCGGTGAGTCGGTTCACTGCCCGACGCGTCCCGGCTGCAACACCCTGCTGAACAGCACGGAACCGCCCTGGGCCCGCAGTCGGACAGTCAACTCGCCACTGTCGCCGTCGATGTCGACCTCGCCGAAGAACTGCGGAGACTCCATCGGCGACACGTTCGCGCGGTCGGGTGCCCGCACGAAGACCTGGTCGGGACCGAACGTCGCATCGAGTGCGTTGGCCGGGAACTGGCCGGCCGCCAGCGGTCCGGACACGAACTCCCAGAACGGCGCGAAGTCCTTGAACGCCGCACGCTCGGGCTCGTAGTGCTGCGCCGATGTGTAGTGCACATCGGCTGTCAGCCAGACCGTGCCCGTGATCCGCCGGTGCTTGATGTGGCGGAGCAGTTCAGCGATCTGGAGTTCACGGCCGAGCGGCGCTCCGGGATCGCCCTGGGCAACCGCTTCGAAGTCCGTGGCGCCGTCGGTGACCACCAGTCCGAGCGGCATGTCCGCCGCGATCACCTTCCACACCGCGCGGGACCGGGACAGCTCGTGCTTGAGCCAGCGGAGCTGCTGGGCGCCGAGGATGCCGGTGGTGTCGTCGGGCTGTCGGCCGGGGGAGTTGGCGTTCCGGAAGGACCGCATGTCGAGGACGAACACGTCGAGCAGCGGTCCGTGCCGGACCACGCGGTGCACCCGGCCCTCGTCCGACGAGGCACGCAGTGTGGACACCGGGAAGTACTCGCGAAATGCCCGCATCGACCGGGCCGCCAGCACATCGACGTTCTTCTCGGTGTAGCGGGGGTCGCCGAGGATCTGCCCGGGATACCAGTTGTTGCGCACCTCGTGGTCGTCCCACTGAATGATCGAGGGCACCTGCGCGTTGAACTCGCGGAGGTTGTGGTCGAGCAGGTTGTAGCGGAAGTTTCCGCGGTACTCGGCAAGGGTCTCGGCGACCTTCGACTTCTCCTGCGTGGTGACATTGCGCCAGACACGCCCGTCGGGCAGGGGCACGCTCGGCTCGATCACCCCGTCCGCGTAGATGTTGTCACCACTGCACAGAAAGAAGTCCGGGTCCAGGCGGCGCATCTCGTCGTACACCACATAGCCGCCGATGTCCGGGTTGATGCCCCAGCCCTGACCGGCGATGTCGCCGGACCACAGGAAACGCACCCCGTCCCGGCGCCGGGCGGGTGCGGTCCGGAACGTTCCGTACACCGGCTCGCCCGTGCGGCGGGGGTCTTCAGGGTCGCAGAGCGTCACCCTGTAGTGCACCTGCTCACCCGGTGGCAGCCCGTACAGCGGTGTCGTCCCGGTGAAGTCCGTGTCGGAACCGACCAGCGGACCGTGCCATGTGCGGGCCCGCCGGAAGGACTCCGTCGCCGATGTCTCCACGACCATCCGGGCCGGACGGTCCGACCGGACCCAGACCAGCGCTGACGACGCGGTGACATCGCCCACCTGCACGCCCCATGCCGCGCGCGGCCTGCCGGACAGCGCGAAGGCGGGGGCGGCGGCGCCGACCGCGGGGAGCGTGAGCGCCGCCGACGCGACGAGTGAACCGCGCAGCACACCGCGGCGGTCGAGGGACGGAATACGCGGACGGTACGACATCGAGGCGCCTCCGGGGCAGTGGACAGGGGACGAACGGGTGGCTGGTCGACCGACCCCACCCTTGTGCCCGTCGGCGGCGCGCACACCAACCTCAGATGAACACCCGGCCCCCGGCCCTCACCGATGTCCGGTCCGCTTCTCGTATCGCTGAGCCGCTGCCAGCAACCGCACACCCCGCGTGATGTCCTGAGGAGCCAGATGCGCGTAGCCGAGAACCAGGCTCACCGCCCGGTCCGTGGAGGCTACGGTGCCGAAGTCGCCCAGTGGCCGCAGGGCCACCCCTGCCGCGGCCGCGCGCGCCATGAACACCGGCTCGGGGCCGTACCGTTCGGGCAGTCGGGCGATGATGTGCAGACCGGCGGCGATCCCGCTCACCTCGGTGCCGGGGAAGTGCTCAGCCAGCGCCGCGGTCAGTGTGTCGCGCCGCTCACGGTAGGTGAGCTGGCAGCGGCGCAGCTGCCGGTCGTAGCCGCCCCGGCTGATGAAGTCGGCAAGGACCGCCTGGTCGACGGCCGGATTGCCGAGATCCATCGTGCGTTTGCGGGCGACGATCTCGTCGGTCATCTTCGCCGGGGCGAGCAGCCAGCCCAGCCGCAGTCCCGGGGCGAGCGATTTGCTCACCGAGCCGGTGTACGCGACATGCTCCGGGTCGAGCCCCTGCAACGCGCCGACGGGCGCGCGGTCATAACGGAAGTCGCCGTCGTAGTCGTCCTCGACCACCAGCCCGTCCGTGGCGCGTGCCCAGTCCAGAAGCCTGCTGCGACGGGCGGCGGAGTAGGCGATTCCGGTAGGGAACTGGTGCGCCGGAGTGGTCATGACGGCGCGCACGCCCGAACGTACGAGAGGCTCGGCAGCCAGCCCTTCGTCGTCGAGCGGTAGTCCGGTGGTGGCGATTCCGGCGGCTGCGAACAGCGCGGCGTGCTCGGGGCTCCCGGGATCCTCGACGCCGACGGTACGTATCCCCCGCCCGTGCAGCACAAACCCGAGCAGGGTCGTCGCCTGCGCCACGCCCGAGCACACCACCAGACGCTCCGGATCGGCCACCACTCCCCGGCGCCTGACAAGCAGTGCGGCCAGGGCCTCTCGCAGTTCGGGCAGCCCACGCGGATCGGGGTAGCCGAGTGCGCTGTGCGGAAGCCGGCCGAGCACCGAGCGGTACGTGGCGGCCCAGGCGCTGCGTGGAAACAGCGAAAGATCAGGCGTGCCGGGCCGGAAATCCGCACGAGCGCCCGGGGCACGAGGAGCTAGATCGCGCGCGCCCGGCGTGGCGGCCCGGACCGCCCCGCTCACCCACGTGCCCGCACCCCGTCCGCTGCGCAGATACCCCTCCGCCGTGAGCTGCTCGTACGCCTCGGTGACCAGTCCCCGCGACACCCGCAGATCGGCGGCGAGGGCACGGCTGGACGGCAGCCGCGTACCCGGAACAAGACGGCCGGAGCGTACGGCCTCGCGCAGTGCCGACTGGAGTGCGCGGCCGCGTCGACGGGCCGGGGCCGCGGCAGCCGGAAGCAGCAACTCCCAGGCAGCGGACACGGACTCCCCGGACTCCATGCCGTCCGATGGCGAATTGGTCCCCGAAGACATCATGAAAGTGGACCTTAAACCGGACCGTCCGGCTGCCTACCGTCGGCTCCATGAACGCCACTTCCCTGCGCGGGGCGCTCCTCGCGGCCGTCGCCTGCATCCTCGTGGGCGCCTCCTTCACCGCCAACAGCGTGCTCGGCGACTACCCGTACGCGGGCGGCCAGGCACTGCGCTACGGCCTGGCCGCGCTGTTGTTCCTGCCGCTGCTGGCTCGCGACGGGCAGCCCCGGCCGACCGCCGCGCTGCGCGCCCTCACCCTGCGCGAGTGGGGACGGCTCGCGCTGCTGGCAGCCGTCGGCATGGTCGGCTTCAACCTGGCCGTACTCGGCGCGGAACGATCCGCGGAACCCGCCGTTCCAGGGGTGTTCGTCGGATGCGCCCCGATCCTCGTCGCCGTTCTCGTACCGCTGCTGGACGGCCGCCGGCCGATGCGCGCGGTCCTGTATGCGGCCGCGCTCGTTGCCATTGGGGCCTTCGCCGTTCAGGGGTGGGGTCGTACGGATCCGGCGGGCATCCTCTGTTCGGCCGCTGCGCTGGCGGGCGAGGTCGGCTTCGCCGTCCTCGCCGTACCCGTGCTGCGCCCGCTGGGACCGAAACTGCTGTCAGCCACGGTCTGCGGAGTCGCCACCGTGGAGTCCCTGCTGCTCGGTGTGGCGCTCGACGGCGGAGCCGTTCTGCGGATGCCCACATCTGGCGAGGCCGGGGCGCTGCTCTGGCAGGCAGCCGTGGTCACCGTTGTCGGCTTCGTCTGCTGGTACATGGGCATGCAGCGCATCGGCGCCGAACGGGCCACACTCTTCTCCGGCCTGATCCCGGTCTCCGCCGCGCTCACCGCACCGCTCGTCGGCACCGGTTCGTACGGGATCCCGCAGGCCGGCGGCAGCCTTCTGGTCGGGCTGGGTGTGGTGCTCGGCTCGGGCGTCCTGCCGCGGCGCGGCGCGGCGCGGGGGGCCGGCTCAGCGGCTGGTGTCGAGAATGACGCGCGCCACCAGCGCCGGATCATCGTTCATCGGAACATGCCCGCAACCGGGCAGCCGCACCAGCCGGGCACCGGGAACGGCGTGCTTGGCCCTGATTCCCTGGTGACGCAGCAGCAACCGGTCGCGGCTGCCCCAGGCGACGGTGGCGGGCAGCCCCGGCACGTCGTCGGTGAACGTGACACTCCGCCCGACGGCGAGCGTCTGGTGGAAACCGGTCGCCTCGCGCCAGGCGATGGTCTCCGCGACAACGGAACCGGGTGAACGGCGACCGGGCCGGGCGCAGACGGTGCTGGTCAGGGACGCACGTCCGGCCGCACTGCGTGCGAGCCGTTCGATCACCGGCATCGGCATCGACACCGCGGCACCGGATCCCAGGCCTGACGGTGGTGTCCGATCCCGTGGAGCAGGAGCAACGGCTCTCCGGAGCCGCTCCGTTCGTACGCCACGGACACGGTGCGGGGCCCCGCGACGAGTCGACGCTGAACGAGACCATGGTGGCCATGCTGGTGCTCCCGGGGTGATCCGGCATGAATGAGCCATGCCTGAGGGCGACTCAGACGTCTCGTCAATAACAATTACCCTTCGGTAGCTTGCAGTTCAAGAGGTCCGGGCGATTCGCGCTGGACACGGTGTGACACGTCGGCTGGGATGGAGGGGTGACAGCCGACACCGCGACCGACGTCTTCGAGGTTCACCGTCCCGTGCTCATCGGGGTCGCCTATCGCATGCTGGGCGGGATCGCCGACGCCGAGGACGTGGTGCAGGAGGCCTGGCTGCGCTGGTCGTCCGCCTCGCGCGAGGGCGTACGGGAACCGCGCGCCTTTCTCGTGCGGGTCGTCACCCGGCTTGCCATCGACCGACTGCGGCAGGTGCAGTCGCGGCGTGAGTCGTACGTCGGACCATGGCTTCCGGAACCCCTTGTCACCGACTTCGGCCCGGCCGTTCCCGATACCGCGGAACAGGCCGTTCTCGCCGACTCCGTCTCGGTCGCCGTGCTGGTCGTTCTCGAATCGCTGTCACCGTTGGAGCGGGCCGTCTTCGTCCTGCGCGAGGCCTTCGGCTTCCCCTACGCCGAGATCGCCGCCGCACTGGATCGGTCCGAGGCGGCGGTGCGCCAGCTCGCGGGACGTGCGCGTTGCCATGTCGATGAGCGCAGACCGCGTTATGACGTCGACCCGGCCCGGCGCCGTGACCTCACGGAGCGGTTCCTCGCTGCGGCGGCGGGTGGCGACATCCAGGAGCTGCTGGCACTGCTGGCGCCCGATGTGCGGCTCGTCGGGGACAGCGGCGGAAAGTCCAAGGCGCCGCTACGGATCATCGAGAGTGCCGGCAAGGTCGGCCGCTTCCTGTTCGCGGTCGCCCACGGTCAGATCCCGGACCCCGACTTCCGGTTCCTGGAGCTCAACGGTGGGCCGGGCCTTCTGGTGCTCTCGGGTGGAAAGCCCGACTCCGTCTTCCAGGTGGACATCAGGAATGGGCTCATTCAATCCGTATATATCGTGCGCAACCACGACAAGCTGATCGGCCTGGCCGCAGAGTAGCCGGAATCCCCGTCCTTTCGTCGCACTCGCCATCGCCGTGATTTCCTCCGGTTCACCCGGCGGGAACGCCTTGCCGACCCTGCCCGGAGTCCCGCCGCCCGTCCGATCGTGACGCGTTGTGCTGCGGGCGGCTCACGGCACCACGAACGTCCTGTGAACGCTGTGCGGCAGAGGTCCGTTTCGCTGTGTGACCGATGGAGGATTGGTCTTGACCAAGGGGATGTCCCGTCCTATGGTCTCAACGTTAAGACAGGAACCTTTAATAAATAACGTCGCGGAAAAGCCGCTGGGCGATTGCGGAGGACAGGGTGGGGACCACGCAGCTGGAAACGGTGCAGGAGCCGAAGTACTGGCACCTCAAGACCGTGCTCAGTGAGGCACTCGACTCGGACTTTGCGGTGGGCGAGATCCTGCCCAACGAGCGCGAGCTCGCCGCCCGGTTCGGAGTCGCCCGAGCCACGCTCCGGCAGGCTCTGGAGCAGCTCGAACTCGAAGGCAGGCTCCAGCGTCGCCGCGGCGTCGGGACCACCGTCGCCCCGCCGCGCGTCGGGGTCGCGGTCTCCACGGCACAACGGGACTGGTCCGGTGGCGGCGCCGGCGAGGCATGGCAGCCGGTGGACTGCACGACGGCGGTCGCACCGGCGTCCGTGGTGGCGGCGCTCGACGTGGAGCCCGACGAGCCGGTGCACATCGTCCGCCGGATCCGGGTCACCCACGGACAGGCCGTCGCGGCGGAACTCCTGTACGTCCCGTCGGCGTCCGTGCCCGACCTCTCCGCGATCGACGCCCCCTCCGGCCCTGCCCGCGCCCGCAGCGTCCTGCGCGAACTGCACCGTCTCGGACTCGACGGCCAGGACCGTTCGGTGGAACTCGGCTCGGCGCGCGTGGACGACGCCAAGGAGCTGGACCGGCTTCCAGGCGCCCCCGTTCTCGTCGTCACCACCCGCTACCTCGCGGCCGGTGGCACGGCGGCACTCTCCGTCGCCACCTACCGCGCCGACACGTGCCGGCTCACCTTCGGTGATTCGGGCGACCTGGAGATCAGCCATCACAACGAGGAGCGCCAGGCCTCCTGAACCCAGTCGCCTCCACCGTCCCGTGATGTACGCGTACGGCCCGTCGCACTCAGCGGCGGGCCGTCACCGTTCCCTCCACCGCGAAGAGCTGCTCCTCGACATGGTCGAGAGCCAGCCGCAGGGCGCCCGTGGCCACCGCCGCCTCGCCGAGCAGCGAGAGGGTGACCCGCGGCGGCCGAAGACAGTACCGGGCCAGCTCACGGCGGAGCGGGTCCCGGACACCGTCCAAACCCGCGGCCCAACCGCCGATCACCACCAGCTCCGGGTCCAGCGCAAGTACCAGCGCCGCGACATCGTGCACCAGACGCTGAATGAACCGCTCGACCGCCGCCTGCGCCCGGACGTCGCCGTGCCGGGCTTTCGCGAACACGGCGGCGACCGCGGGCTCGTCCAACGGGTCCAATGGCGTGTCCGTCGTCGACAGAAGCTTCTCCGGCGTCGCCTCGCGGCCGAGGAGATGCAGCGCGCCGATCTCACCGGCCGCGCCGCCGAAACCGCGGTGCAGCCGCCCGCCGATCAGTGATCCGGCGCCCGGGCTCAGCCCCGCCAGGACGAACACGATGTCGTCGGACTCGGTGGCCGCCCCCTTCCAGTGCTCCGCGACCGCCGCGGCATTGGCATCGTTCTCCACGAGGACGGGGCAGCGAAAGGAGCGCCTGAGCCGCTCACCCAGCGCCAGACCCGTCCAGCCCGGCAGCGCGGTGCCCAGCCGTACGGTTCCGTCGGCTTCCACGATGCCCGGGCTGCCGGCCCCGACAGCGCGCAGACTGCTCCGGGCCACGCCGGTCCGACGCAGAACATCGGCGACCACGGCCCTGACCTTGTCGAGACGGTCGTCGGCGCAGGCCGTCTCCGAAACCTCGCGGGAGCCCGCTCCGATGATTCGGCCGTCCAGCCCCGACAGCAGCGCCGAGATCCGGTGCGGACCGATCTCGATGCCGAGCAGGTGCCCGGCCTCGGCACGGAACCGGAACCGGCGGGCCGGCCGCCCCTGGCGTCGCGTCCCACCCTCGTCGGGCAGCGACTCCACGACCAGTCCGGCCTCGAAGAGCCCTTCCATGACTCCCTCGACCGTCGGCCGGGACAGACCGGTGATCCGGGTCAGGTCCGTGAGGGTGGGGGAGTCGGCGCCCCGGAGGGCGTGCAGTACCACCGCGGAATTGATTCGTCGCAACAGCGACGGATCCCCACCGGTCAGCCGACCCACGGTGTGTCCTCCCAGCTCGTGCGCATGTCAGGCGGATGGTACTCGCTGCCCGGGTGCAGGGCGACCGCGGGCGGCAACGGGTATGCGGCGGCGGTGATCAGCCCGGAGCGACGAAGCCGGACTCGTACGCGGCGATCACCGCTTGCGTGCGATCCCTCGCACCCAACTTCGCGAGTACGGCGCTGACATGGGTCTTGACCGTCTCGACACCGATCACGAGCTTCGTGGCGATCTCCGCGTTCGACAGCCCGCGGGCCATCAGCCGGAGGACCGCAGCCTCACGCTCGGTCAGCGACGCCCGGTCCATGGCCGCCCGCGCCTTGCTCGTGCCGTACTCGGCGGCCAGTTGCCGGACCGCCGCCGGGAACAGCAACGACTCGCCCTCTGCGACCAGGCGCACCGCATGCACGATTTCGGCGGGCCGGGCACGCTTGAGGAGAAAACCGTCCGCTCCGGCGCGTAGCGCCTCGTACACATACTCGTCGTTCTCGAAGGTGGTGACCACCAGGATCTTCGGTGGATCCGGCACGGTCCGCAGCACCACCCGCGTCGCCTCTATGCCATCCATCAGCGGCATCCTGACGTCCATGGCCACCACATCGGGGCGTAGCTGACGCAGCAGCGGGATCACCGCGGCGCCGTCGCCCGCCTCGCCCACCACCTCGATATCGGGCTGAGCCTCAAGAACCGCGCGCAGCCCCGCGCGGACGAGGGGTTCGTCATCGACCAGAAGAACGGTAACCGGCATCAGGTCAGCCTAGGTGTACTGACCCGTGAGGTTGGGGACGCGGCTGGCGGGTGGCTGGCCCTTGAGTGCGGTGTGTCCGCGGTGGTGATTGTAGGTGTGCAGCCAGGCCGGGTAGGCGGCACGCCTTTCGGCCTCGGTCCGGTAGGGCCGTGCGTAGGCCCATTCGTCCAGGAGGGTGCGGGTAGGGTCGGCCGAGCGGCGAGGTCCCTGCTGGGCAGGGCCTTTTCCGCTCGACCTCCCTCCGAACCGGACGGGCCCGCTTTC
>NZ_JBIBYR010000021.1:0-115639 GCF_043083485.1 Streptomyces sp. NPDC014727
GGGGGGGTGGGTGGGGGGGGGGGGGGGCGGCCCCCGGCGCCGCGCCCCCCCGCCCCCCGGGGGCCCCCCCCCCCCCCCCCGCCCCGCGCCCCCCCGCCCCCCCCCCCCCCCCCGGCCGGGAAGGCGAGCCGAAACCTATGGCCGACGCACGCGCCGCTGACCGGACCACCGGTTGCCGCGAAGGACCTCGGACTCCGCCGGTCGTGCTGAGCCCCTGCACCGCTGGACCCGGCTACGTCACCTCGAAGGGTTCACGCCCCGTGTGAGCTCGGCCGGGGAGATCGGTGAACCGAGGATCCGCTCGGCCGCGCGATGCCCTGAGTGGAGCGCGCCGTGGACAGTAGCCGGCTCGCGCCCCCAGGTTGCTTCTCCCGCAAAGTGGAGAACGCCGTCGACGGGTCCTGCCATCGCATCGTGATCGTCGTGCGAGGAGCCGAGGGCGACGTAGGAGTACGAGCCGAGGGCGAGAGGGTCGATGCCCCAGCGTGTGATCCAGTGCGCCACGGGCCCGGGGACGGAGTCGCCGTAGATCTTGCGGAGGGAGCTGAGTACCGACGAGACCACCTCTTCGTCGGTCTTCTGCTCGATCTCCCGCCCCCAAGCACCGCCGGCGAAGGTCAGCAGCATCGGCTTGCCGCTCACCACGGAGACGTCGTACCAGGAATGCCAGGGGACGCCTGCCCGGCCGTGCTGCCGGATCGCGTAGACATCGTCCTGCCAGAACCGGTCTGGAAACTGAAGGAAGACCTTGTTGAAAACGCCCATTCCGAGTCGAGCGATCGGTCCCGCAACGGCTTCGGGCAGAGCGGGCGTGAACTTGATCGCCCCTGCTTTGAGCACGCCCAACGGCACCGTGACGATCACGTGGGCGGCGTCGAAAGACTCGTCCTCCGTGTCGACCCGCATCCCTGTCGCCGACCTGGTGATCGCGGTCACGGTCATTCCCGAACGCACGTCGAGGCCTTCCGCGAGAGCCCGGGGAAGCACATCGTAGCCACCCGGGAAGATCACTTCGTCACCTTCGATGGTGTCCTCGTCGAGGGCGTGAGCGGCGACCTGTTCGACCTCTGCGCCGCATTGCTCCTCCGTGCGATGCCGATAGAACGCGCGGACCCGCTCGACGCGTTCGGGCTTCCATCCGGTCGCGGCAAGGGCGCGCTCGGCCGCAGTGGCGTAACTCTCGTCGTGGCCGGATGCCGCGACGGTCAGCTGGAAAAGGTCATCTGCCGTGTCGACGTCGGTGGTCCACTGCCGTGTCGCGTCGTCGTCCAGCAGGCGCCGCGATTCGTCGTAGTCGGCGATCGGCCGCCCGCCGGCCTGGAAGCTCCCCACTGTGAACTCGCGTGTCTCCATCTCGAGCGCGGTGACAAGTCCCGTGAGTGGGTTGCCGGTGAGGCCATGGATCCATGAGGCGCCGTGGTCGACGGAGAACCCTGCCGTGCGGTCCGTCCATATCCGCCCACCGATGCGGTCTCGCGCCTCAAGCACGACAACACGTTGTCCTGCGGCGTGAAGCAGTCGCGCTGCGGTGATGCCGGCGATTCCCGCTCCGACGACGATAGTGTCCATCATCTTTTCTCTTCTCCAGGGAACTCAAGGTCGGATCTGCAAGTCGGCTGTCGAGGGAGGTGTGCCGTCGACGGCGAAGCGGTTCATTCAGGAGCGAGCACCTGCAGTGCGGCCGTCGCGTGGACCCACGCCCGAACCTTCCGCACCCGGACAGGGCTGAGGACACCACTGCACAGCTGTTCCGGCCACTGACGTCCCTCACCGGTCGGCGCGACGCGCCTTTGCCGCCCGTGCGATCCGCCGACCGGAGCCGGAGCCGGAGCCGGAGCCGGAGCCGGAGCCGGAGCCGGAGCCGGTCGAGGCTCGGAAGGCCAGGTGCCGCACGGAGGCGACCGCGATAGAAGCACGTGTGGCCGAAAGCGCCGATGCCGAGCCCGGGGTCACCAGGTGTGGCCGTGGCCGAGTTGGGTGAGGGCCAGGTCGAGCATGTCGGCGAAGAAGTCCGCGGCGGTGGTGTCGATGCACAGTGGCGGCTTGATTTTCAGGATGTTGAGGTGGTCTCCGGTGGGCTGGACGATGACGCCGAGGTCGAGCATGCGGTCGCAGAGTTCGGTGGTCTCTTCTGTGGCGGGTTCCAGGGTGGTGCGGTCCCTGACGAGTTCGAGGCCGAGGTAGAGGCCCGTGCCGTGGACGGCGCCGATGATGCCGTAGCGGTCGGCCAGCGCTTCGAGTCGGCGCTTCAGATGGCCGCTGACGCGCACCGCGTTGCCCTGGAGGTCCTCGTCCTGCAGGGCGTCCAGCACGGTGAGGCCGACGATGCTGGAGACCGGGCTGCCGCCGGTGGAGGAGAAGAAGTAGCCCTGCTCGCGGTAGCGATCGGCGACCGCCTTGGAGGTGATGACGGCGCCGAGGGGATGTCCGTTGCCCATGGCCTTGGCGACGCAGACGATGTCGGGGATGACCTGCTGCTGTTCGAAGCCCCAGAACCAGTGTCCCAGGCGGCCGTAGCCGACCTGGACCTCGTCGGCGACGGCCAGGCCGCCGTGACGGCGGACGGCCGCGTACACCTGGGCGAGATAGCCGTCGGGCAGGGCGACTCCTCCGGCATTGCCGTAGTAGGTCTCGCTGATGAAGGCTCCGGCCGGGCGGCCGACGGCGGCCAGTTCGTCGATGACCGCTACGGCCTCGGGCCCGTAGTGCACGGCGTCCGCCCCTCGGTGCCGGCCTCGGTAGGAGTTGGGGGAGTCCACGGTGTGGACCCAGTTCGGGCGGGTGGCGAGGGCGTTCGGGTTGTCCTGGAGCGAGGTGGAGACCGCGTCGGAGGCGTATGTCCAGCCGTGGTACGCCTCGCGCAGTGCGACGACATCGTGCTGCCCGGAGGCCCCGATGGCCAGCCGGAGGCCCAGATCCACCGCCTCGGAACCGGAGTTGACCAGGAACACCGTGTCCAGGGGCTCGGGAAGCAGTCCGGTGAGGCGTTCGGTGAATTCCACCACCGAGGCGTAGTGGAATCGCGAGTTGGTGTTGAGCCGTCGCAGCTGCCGGGAGACCGCCTGCTCGACGCGGGGGTGGGCATGGCCCAACGGGGTGACGTTGTTGACGATGTCGAGGTACGAGCGGCCGTCGGTGGACAGGAGATGGTGGCGCCAGCCTCGTTCGATATGGGGAGGGTTGGCGTAGTAGTGCTCCTGCACGGCGGCGAACGCGGCGTCGCGCCGGTCCAGCAGGTTCCTCTCGCGCGTACGGTCGGAGTCGACCAGGAGGCCGAGGAGCGGGGCCGGGTCGGCGGTGAGCGCGAGCCAGCCGGTGGCGTACTCGGGCCGGACCAGGCGCGGGGCAGCGGGGCCGTCGGCGGCGCGCAGCGCAACGTGGACCGAGGCGCCGGAGCTGAGGTGGGCGATGTCGTCACCCGCCTGTACCGTCGCACCGGTGCTGACCACGGGCCGGACCGCGCGGGGGAAGGACAGCGACAGCGCCTGCGCGCCGTAGGTGAGTTCCATACGGCCCGGCGCCGCGGCGAGGACCCTGCCCGCGGCGGGCGCCTGCACCACGGTATCCCGGCCGAGCCAGAGGTCGATTCCGGTAGGCACCGTGGCGGTGGACACCGCCGACAGCGCCGACGTCCGAGAGAGCCGCGCATGGGCGTACCGGGTGGCGACCGCGGCCGCTCCTTCCACGAGCGCGGAGGCCGCCAGCTGGGCCTCGATGCCGGCGTCCGTCCAAGCTCCGCCGTCCATGGAATCGGCGTCGGCGGACAGGTCGAGGAGGGTGATGTCGCCGACGGCGAGGTCCCGCAGGAGAGGGCGCACCGGCGTGTCGGTCTGCGCGGCCTGGGCAGGCACGTCGGCCATGTCGGTCGCGTCCCTGACGAGGTGGATCATCACGGGAAGGGGCAGGCGGGTGGCCTGCTCGAATATGCGCCATTCGCGGTCGAGCGCGGCCTTGGCGTAGGCGTTGTCCTCGTCGACAGCGGCCTGCTGCCGCCCGCTGGCCACCAGGACGGCGGCGCGCAGGACCACGAGCGGCCACACCGACTCCGCCTCCTCGAGGGAGAGCGGCCGAACGGCGTGGAAGGCCCGGACGGCCGGCAGCACGTGGTGAGGCTCGATCCCGTCGTGGTGCATCATCGAGGAAAGTGACACGGCAAGTTCGCCCACCGCCCAGCTCGTGGTCACGTCACCGAAGTCGATGACCCCGTCCGGCATCGACGGACGGCTGTCGGGACAGCGGATCAGATTGTCGTCGGTCAGATCCAGGTGCACGGCCTGCAACGGCAGCGCGGCGGCGAGCTTCTGGACACGGGCCCAGGCTTCGGCGGCCGCGGCCTGGACGGCGGCGCGCCGGTCGGGCTCCTCGATGTGCCCGGCGAGCTCGGCGACGACACGGTCGGCGTGCTGCAGGTCCCACTGGAGCACGCGCTCAAGGCCCGGGTGCCGGAAGTCGCGCAGGGCGGTGCTGACCCTTCCGGCGATCGTGCCCATGGCCGCCACCGTGGTCGGGGACAGATGTCGTGGTCCCGAGAGCGTGCCGCCGGGCAGGTGGCGCAGCAGGCGCGCGACGGCCGGACCGTTCTCGGTGTCCACCGTCGTGCGCCGCGGGGAGCCGTCGGGGCGGCGCAGGACGGTGGCGATGCGCAGTTCCGGGCAGGCCGAGGCGATCAGGTCGGCTGCCGCGTCTTGGGCTTCGATCTCCGTGGTGCCGAAGGCGGGGTTGGCGATCTTCAGAATCGTGGCGGGCGTCCCGTCGTCGGTGTGTAGCAGGAAGTTGGCGTCCTGCTGGCTGCCCAGCGCCTGCGCGCGAGCAGTCATGTCGAGGTGTTCGGCGGCGATGAGCTCAGCCTCGGCCGGCGCCACGCGGGGTGCGGGAAGGGCGCCCTCGGCGAAGAAGTCGATCGTGCGGTACTCGTCGGGCAGCATGCAGGGTTCCTCGGCTGGTGTGGGCAAGCAGGCTGGGGCGCTCGGATGCCTCAGTCGACGTGCCACAAGAAGCGGTGGGTGTGGATCGCGAAGTAGGGGAAGTTCTCCACGGACGCCACACCCTCGACGGGCCGCACGACGTCGTTGATGAAGTCCAGAAGATCCCGAGGCTTACTGCACACCACCTCCGCGAACAGGTCGAAGTTGCCGGCCGTCAGGACCGTGTACACGACTTCGTCGTGCCGGGACAGCTCATCGGCCACTGCCCGGGGATCGCCGTCGATGCGCAAGCCCAGGAGGGCCATCGTCTGCTGGCCCATGGTCATCGGGTCGGTTACTCCGACGACCTGGACCGCCTTGGTGTCGATCAGCCGCTGCAGCCGGAGCCTTGCGGCCGAGGGTGACAACCCCACCTTCGGCCCCAGATCGGCGTAAGGGATACGGCCGTCAACCTGCAGCTCCCGCAGGATGGCCCGGTCGGTGTCGTCCATGAAGCACCTCTCTCCTGCGTAAACGGCAGGCATCACGCTTGTTTCAAGCACAATGCCGGATCTATGTGCTCGATTCAAGTGTGGAGGCGATGAAATCGAACGAATCGTGGTACGGGTTCTCCTGAGCACTCCAGAGTCCTGACGTTTCTGGAACGTGCTGCCGGCGGTGATGGCTTTCAGGCAGCCGGGCCTTGGGTCAAGGCCCGGCGGCGCCTGCCCCTGGAACCTGGACTGCCACACCTGTGACAAGTTCGTCCTGTCCGGCGCCGACTGGCGCCGCAAGCGAGAGCAGTGGCGGCTACTGGCCGAGCGTGCCCCCGACGACTGCCTCCACCGCTGCTTCGAGCCCACTGCCCGCGCCATCGACGGCCTGGAGACGGCCCTGGCCGGCCTCGGCCTCCTCGACGACGCCCTCGCCCTGGATCTGCGTCAACCCCAGGACTACTTCCACCGCGTGTGGTCCACCGCCTTCCGCGCCGCCGACCTCGCAGGCGCGGGGTGCGAGGGGGAGGGCGAGTACAGCGATACGTGCACAGCCGAGTACACCAACCCCGAGCAGGACATCGCATGAACACCGCTGCCATTCCCGAGCCTCGCACCGCGGCGGCCCTGGCCGCCCGCCGCCGCAGGACCGAGACCGCCCTTGAGCGGGTCCGCGAGGCCATCGCCTGTCTCCGGCGTGAGAAGGCACAGGTCGGCGTCACCGCCGTCGCCCGCCGTGCGGACGTCTCGCGCACCTTCCTCTACGGCAACCCACGGCCACAGCCGCGGTCGCCGCAGCGATGGCCGAGGCCGGCGAACGTCGGCCCCAGATGATCGCCGACCAGGACGACGAGCACGAGGCAACTTGGCGCGAACGTGCCCGGAACGCAGAGGAAGGTCTCAAGGCTGCCAGGGCCGAGATCCTGACCCAGCGCACCCGCTTCGGTGAACTCCTCGGCCAGATCAGTGACTTGCAGGCCGAATGGACCGAGGAAGCCATCCAGCGGATCAGCGTCGAGAACACCGCCCTCAAACAGCGAGTCCGGCAGCTCACCACCGACAACCGCAGCTTTGACGAACGACTCAAGCCGCCAGCTCAAGGCTGCGTTTCCAGGATCGTCGCGTCGCCGACCTCGCAGCCCAGCTCACCGGTCCCGACAACTGATGGTGCGTTGGCTCTGATCGCCACTCGGCCACCGAAAGCGTGTCTTTGAACCGCAAGGCCCGGAGGCTCCTTGGAACAGAAGGCGTGACGAGCAGTCAGGTAGCGGCCAGCAGCAGGTCCTCTCCGCTTGACGGGCGGAGATCGTCGGTGCGATCGGCGAAGTAGCGCTCGGCGAGCAAAGCTCCCGACACGTGTCGCGCGTCTTCGAAGCCGGCTTCGCGCGCCAGTGCCAGCATCTCGGGCGGTGTGTAGAAGCTGATGAACGGCGTTCCGGATGCTTGCGCGCCTTCCCTGCTCGTCCGGAGGCCGGGACGGTCGGCGGCGTCGAGCAGTTCGGTTGGTAGCAGGAAGGTCATGGCGAGCGTCGAGCCGCGTGCGAGTCCGGTGATCTGGCGCAGGGTGGCCGCGGTGGCGTCTTTGGTGAGGTACATGGTGACGCCGGTGGAGACGATGACCGCCGGCCGGCCGGCATCGAAGCCGGCAGCGGCCAGCTTCTTCAGCCAGTCTTCGCTTGCCTCGAAGTCGACCGGCACCAGGTGCAGCCAGTCGGGGATGTGGTAGCCGAGTTCGACCAGGCGGTGGCGCTTCCATGCCTGGGTGCCGGGCTGGTCGACCTCGAAGATCCGCAGGCGGGAGGCGAGCTCCGGCTTGCGCTGGGCGAAGGTGTCCAGACCGGCCCCCAGGATGACGTACTGGGTCACGCCCCGGTCGGCCTGCTCAGCGATCAGGTCCTCGATGAAACGAGCGCGTGCAACGATGGCTGCCCGGAACCCGCTGGTGGCCTGCGGGTCCATGTCCGGACGGGCGTGCCAGCCATCGCCGGGGGCCGCCAGCTGCAGGCCGATCTCGTCCTCGATCACATGCGGGGGCGGGTCGACCCGGAGGTGCATCGCCCGCCAAAGAGCGGTCCGCACTGCGGTGTTGTCCGGTGCTTGCATCTGCTCGTGCGCCATGATGTTCCCCCTTCGTCGCAGTCAGTTCTTGGCAGGAGCCTGGAGGCTCCACAGGCGCCCGTCGGGGTCGCGGACGGTCATCTCCTTGGTCCCGTAATGGGTGTCCTCGAATGGTGTGACCACCTCGACGACAGGATCGGGACGGAACCTGTCTGCGTCTGGCACCTTCAGCGCGAGCCGTGCCTGAGGCTCTTGGTCCTCGGGAACCTCGGCGATGAAAACGTAGGGGCCGTCGCCGTTGCGCAGCTGGCCGGAGTTGTGGTCCGTCGCGAACTCCAGCTCGTACCCCAGCGCCTGGAAGAACCGCGCCGCCTTACCCCAGTTGTGGGTCGTCAAGAACACGGCCTCGATGCCTTCGGTCGCCATGTCAGGTCTCCTTCTCAGTCGACTGCTGTGCGTGCCCATGAGCGTCCTCGAGGTAGGCGCGCAGTGCGTCAGCGACCAGTGCCGACAATGACATGCCCGACTCGATGGCGCGGTACTTGACCTGCTTGATCAGCCCGATCGGCAGGTACACGTTGAACTGCTTGACTTCCTCATCACTCACAAGGAAATGCTAGCACCCTAGCAAGCTAGATGCGAAGCGTGCCGATGACGTCCGGGCGTCCCACGAGACCACCCGGACGAGCTGCAGCAGCGGCCTCGACTCACCGTCACGGACATGTGATCTACGAATCGTCGCAGTTCAGAGCCGGTGTCCGCTGGAGCCGGCCCGCGACCTCCACGACTTCGTGGCCCACCACGTGCTGCCGGCCGTCGCTCCACTTCTTCGCAGTGCCGCTCCTTTTGGCGCTTGCGGCGGTCGTGCCAGTACATCCACGAGGCCGTCAACTCCCGCAACGAGCCCAGCGGTATTGACCCGTTCCCCATCCTTCCCGCACTCGCCCAGGCGCCGGCACCGGCGCCGGCACAGGCAGGGCGCCTGCGCTCTTCGTGGCGTGCCGGGACGTCAGGCCGGCCGGATCGGGAGAGTTGATCCGGCCGGTCCCGGCCCGGGACACCGCCGCCGGTGCCGTCAGTCGCTGTAGACGCCGACCTCTTGGAGTGAGTAGCCCCACTTGGTGCCGCGCTCCAGGCCGTGGATTCGTACGTAGCGCGCCGGAGTCCGGGCGAACCACGCTGTGTCCAGGCCGCCGTCACCAGCGGCCGTGGACCATGCCGTCTGCCAGTTCTTGCCGTCCTGCGACAGCTCGATGCGGTACGACTTCGCGTATGCCGCCTCCCAGTCGAGGGTCACGCGCTTGACCGGCTTCGCGGATCTGAGGTCGATCTGCAGCCACTGGTCGTTCGTCCACTCGCTGGCCCAGCGGGTGCCCTTGTCTCCGTCCACGGCGTTGCCGGGAGCGAAGCTGACGAACGGGTTCCACCACTCCGACGTGGACGCCGAGGCGTCCGCACCCGAGGCCAGATTCACCCCGGACTTGTGCTTCTCGGCGTTCCCCCAGGTGCGCAGGTAGGACTCGGCACCCGTGAAGAGGTCGTCCACGACCTCCTGGCCGCCGACGATCCGGATGTCCTCGATCCAGTCCGGGACCATGCCGTAGTGTGCTGCGCCATCGGTGTTGAAGTCCCACGTGCGCTCGCCGGTGGTCTGCTTGTCGATCACCGAGCCGCCATCCGTGCTGCGGAAGGGGTATTTCACCGGGTTGGGGGTGTCCCCGCCCCGCGGACCCGGCCAGCCGCCGACGCCGTTCATGTCGGTGCCGTAGCCGTAGCCGACCCGGTACTTCTCGCGCAGCGCGTTCGTGCGCCCGGCCTCCGCGCTGAACGCCGCGGAGCCGCTCATGTACTGGGCGGCGAACCCGCCGAGCTTGTAGAGCCGTTCGGTCCACCCCAGGTCCATCCAGCTGTGCGAGGAGATGACGCCCGGGTACGACTCGGACTCTAGGACGTCGAAGGCCTGATCCGCGGCCTTGACGCTCATGTGGTCGATCTCCAGCATCATGTGGCGCTTCATCAGCCCGCGTACCGCATACTCACCCAGGCTGGTCAGCCCGCGGGTGTTGCACTGCGCGCCCGAGGCGTACGAGGGGACGGCCACCCCCTTCGGCAGTTGCTTCTCCGCCTCCGCCGCCACCGCGTTGCCGATGGGGTTGTCGTGCTGCGGGCCGCGGCAGGTCTCCGTCTTCCAGAAGGTGCCGGTCGACAGGAACTGGCCCACGTTGATCGCGGTACCGAGGGCGCCGGAGTCGAAGCGCACCCCGCACAGGGCGTTGTCGAACTTGTGACACAGGAACATGCTGCTCACGCCCAGTTCGTGCAGCTCGTCCAGGCCGCGGTCGATGTCCTCCTTGCTGCACTGCGCGATGTCCAGGATCTGCTTGCAGCCGAACGGCTCGGAGGTCTCGACCCCCAGGACTACGGCCAGCTTGCCCTGTTCGATGACCTCACGGGCCTGCGTGCTGTTGGTGACGATCCGGAACCACCCCTTGCCCGGGCCGCCGTACATCTTGTCGATGAAGGCCTGCATGTCGTACGACTTCTTCGCCTCAAGACGGATGGCGGTCATCTCGTCGCAGCTGCGGTCCTTGAAGAAGTAGACCGAGCAGATGACGCCGTTGGTGACCAGGTCGTTGACCAGCACCCGCTGGCCGCCGCGCCATGCCCGCTCGATTTCGGCGTAGTAGTTCTGCTGGTGGGTCAGCGAGTCGTGGGCGGGCCAGTCCTTGAAGGTGGGCCACCCATTGGGGTCGTGCTTGCCGTCGCCGCCCTTGGTGACGAAGTCGAAGATGGCGAGCGAGCCGTCGGGGTAGTGCTCGGGGCAGTCCTTGAGCGCATCAGCGACGCCCTGCTCCGAGAACGGCTTGCCGCAGATCAGCCGGCCGCCGAAGCCCTCGTTGGCCATGATGTGGTCGTGGGCGTCGACGAAACCTCTTACGCGGCCCTGGGCGTCGGTGCCCTTGAAGGGCTCGCCCGTGACGTCGATCTGCGCGTCGGGCGTGGGCCGCGCGGTCGGGTTCCACCAGCCCGGGTCGGGCTCCGCCGCGGAGCTGGGCATCGGGCCGAGTACCAGGGACATCACGGCGAGGAGCAGTGACACCACCGTGAGGGATCTGATTCTGCGGCGCGGAGGTTGAGCCATGGTCATCACTCACTTTGATTGACATGTGCACTCAAGTTACTGACGAGTTTTCAGAATCGCGACCGCCGTCGACAGAGTCAACGGTCCGGGTCGAAAAACATGAGAACTTCTCAACTTTTGTGAACTCGTGTTTGCTCGCAGTCAGTTGGGGGTTGATCGATTGTCAGGAGTCGAGCGGATGGGACGGGCGGGCCCGCACGCCCGGCCATCGTCAGGCGACGCTGCGGATGCGGTTGACGAGGAGGCCGCCGATGAGGATGACCAGGGCCGCGGTGGCGTACAGGCCGGTGTAGCCGCCGAGGTGGGTGATGATCGGCGAGGCGAGGGCGGGGGCGAGGACCTGCGGGCCGGAGTTGGCGATGTTGATGACGCCGAGGTCTTTGGCGCGGTCGGCGGCCTCGGGCAGGACTTGGGTGACCAGGGCCTGGTCGACGGCGAGGTAGATGCCGTAACCCGCGCCGAGGACCGCCGCGGCGGCGAGGGCGGACGGCCAGGTGTGGAGCAGGGCGAGCAGCACGGCCGCTGCGGCCATGACCAGCGAACAGAGGACGACGAAGACCTTGCGGCGTCCAACACGGTCGGACAGGACACCGGCGGGGATGGCCGTGAGTGCGGCGCAGAGGGTGTAGATCACCGTGAGGATCAGTACGCCGGTGCCGGGGTCGCCGTAGTGGACGGCGTCGGCGAGGAAGTAGAACAGGTAGAGGGTGCCGAGGGCGTTGCCGAGGTTGATCAGGAATCGGGTGAGCCAGGCCCAGCCGAAGTCGGGGTGCTGCCGGGGACTTACCCAGAGCGAGCGGGCGAAGGCGCGGGCGTCGAAGGCGGGGCGCAGTGCCCGGGGCAGGGGCGGCTCGGAGTGGCGCAGCACGAAGGGGAGGGCGAGTGCGACGGTGAGCACGGCGAGGGTGCCGTAGCCGGAGCGGACACCGGTGATCAGCAGTGTGGTGATCAGCGCGCCGAGGACGAGGCCGAAGGACTGCATGAGGCCGGTCCAGCCGGAGACGTGTGCGCGTTGGGTGAGCGGTACACGGTCGGCGATCGGGGTGGTGACCCCGGCCAGCATCGCGTTCAGGCCTGCCTGCGCGAGGCACCAGCCGACGGCGACCCCGGCCACTGCGTGCTGGGTGGCGGTGACCGACAAACCCGCTGCCCCGGCGAGGGCGCCGCCGAGAATCCAGGGCCGGCGGCGGCCGAACCGGCTCGTGGTGCGGTCCGACCATGCGCCGGCGAGCGGGTTGGCCAGCACCGCGACGAGCGCGCCGAGGCCGGTGACGAGCGAGAGC
This sequence comes from Streptomyces sp. NPDC014727, assembly GCF_043083485.1. Lineage (NCBI taxonomy): Bacteria > Bacillati > Actinomycetota > Actinomycetes > Kitasatosporales > Streptomycetaceae > Streptomyces > Streptomyces sp. NPDC014727. Next base: position 11,882 of record NZ_JBIBYR010000021.1, read on the forward strand.
GCATCGTTCTTACCGAGCGGGTCGATGTGCTCCAACTGGAGTGGCAGCAAGATCTGAATGGGGGTCATGAACGCCATGAAGACGGCGAGCGTGGCCAGCGAGAGGTTCGCCGTCCAGCCGGCCCTGACCGGGACGAGGGGCTCGGCGAAGACGGCGGCGTCGTCCGCTGCGGAGGCGTGGGGCATGACGAATCCGTCGCTCAGGACCGCTGGGAGGCGATCAGGTCGCGGTACCACTCGAAGCTCGCCCGGGGCGTGCGACGTCGGGTGGCGAAGTCGACCTCGACCAGACCGAAGCGCTGGTGATAGCCCTCGGCCCACTCGAAGTTGTCGAGCAACGACCACGTGAAGTAGCCGCGCACGTCCACCCCGCGGGACACGGCGCGGGCGACCGCGGCGATGTGTCCGGCGAGGTACTCGATGCGCGCCTGGTCGCGCAGCCCGGCCGGCTGCGAGCAGCCGTTCTCGGTGATCCACACCGGTGGGAGGCCGTCGCCGTAGCGGGCCTTGAGGCCGGTGAGCAGCTCCGTGAGCCCGTCGGGGACCACCGGCCAGTCGAACGCGGTTCGCTCGTACGGCTCCGCGGGCTCGGTCAGGTCGAAGGGAAGTGCGGCGGCAGGATCGGCCGGGGCTGTGACCCAGGTGGGGTTGTAGTAGTTGACGCCCAGCCCGTCCAGCGGTGCGGCCATCGTGGCGAGATCGCCGTCGCGCACCACTCCGCCCCAGCTCGGGTCGGTCATGCCGTAGGCCGACAGGTCGGGATAACTCCCCAGCAACAGCGGGTCGTTGAAGAGCCGGTTGTGCAGGGCGTCATAGGCGGAGGCCGCCGCCACGTCCTTGTCCTGCTGGGCGTCGGAGCGCAGACGGACGGGCGTGCAGTTGTTGGCGATCAGTATCTGCCCACCTGGAACGGTGGCCCGCAGCGCCGCGGTCGCGAGGCCATGGCCGAGCAGCTGGTGATGTGCGACGGGCAGTGCGTCCAGCATCAGTGCGCGGCCTGGGGCGTGGACGCCGAAGCCGTAGCCGAAAGACATGTGAACGAAGGGCTCGTTCAGGGTGATCCACCGCTTGACCCGGTCGCCCAGCCGTTCCGCGACCACGGTCGCGTACTCGGCGAACCGATCGGCGGTCTCGCGGTTCAGCCATCCGCCCTCGTCCTCCAGGGCCTGCGGCAGGTCCCAATGGAACAGGGTGGGTGTGGGCTCGATCCCGGCGTCGAGCAGCGCGTCGACCAGGCGGTCGTAGAAGTCCAGTCCGCGCGACTCGACCTTGCCCGCGCCGGTCGGCAGGATGCGAGGCCAGGAGACCGAGAAGCGGTACGCGTCGAGCCCGAGTCGGCGCATCAGCGTGACGTCCTCGTCGAACCTGTGGTGATGGTCGCAGGCAATGTCGCCGGTGTGGCCGTCGCGTACGGCCCCGGGGCGCCGTACGAAGGTGTCCCAGATGGACGCTCCCTTGCCGTCCTCGTCGGCGGCACCCTCGATCTGGTATGCGGCGGTCGAGGCGCCCCAGGCGAAGTCGGCCGGGAGCCGAGGGAGTCGGGTGGCATCGGTGGAGCTTGTCGTCATTGGCGCCTGCCTTCATCGGTGATGCGCGAGTAGCCCGGGTTCGGCCGCCCGCCCGCGGGTCCGGAATTCTGCCGACGGCCGCTCTGCGCGCCCCAACGGCAGCCTGGGGGACGCCTGTTCGTGACCGGGGCACGCCGTCCAAGGTGGGCCGCACCGTAACATGAACCATCGTTCACGTTCTATGGGTCGGGCCTGGCCACGACCTGGCCGGTGGGAAGGGGGAGGGGGCGCTGCTCGGGCAGTGGCAGCGTTGGCCGGGAACTCACTGGGCAATACACATGGGGCGAGCGTCGAGGCCGAGACCACGGTCCGCGGCGGCGGACCTCGGATGGTGGCGGACCTCGGTGGCCGGCTCGGCGAGCCCCCGGAGTCGGCCCCCGGCGGGGGACTTCGGGTGGCTGGGCTCGGCCGGCGCGAGTTGCCGGGCAGGGCCTGGCCGGAATGATTGCCCGTGTCACGACGCCCAGGGTGCGGGCCGGTCAGCGGCGGTACCGGTCGGTCCGACAGTCCGGGCCCGCGGCCCGAGGCCCGGCGAGCTGCTGAACGCCTCGGTTCACCCTTCCGCGGCCGTCAGCCGGCCGCGCAGGTCCTCCCAGTAGGCGTTCAGCATCCGCTTGAGCTCGTCCACGGTTTCCAGGTCCGGTTCGCCGTCGCTCTTGAACACTTCGTGCAGCACGGCGTTGGCGGCCCACACCACCATCCGCGTCGCCCGTTGCGCCCGTTGACCACCGGGCCCGCCGGTCAGGTGCTCCACGATGCGCTGCAGGCCCTTGGCGATGTGTGTGTTGCTCGCCTCGTCGGCCCGCGCGAGCTCTGGACTGAGGTGCCGCCCGGCCCACAGAGCCATGCCGCCCGCCTGGGACCGGAAGAGCTCGGCGTAGACCCCGACCATCATGCCGACCGGGTCGGTCAGTTCGCCCTCGACGGTACGCTCGACGAGTTCGTCGATGGCGGCCTTGAAGGCATCGAGGTACCGCTGGCCCAGCGCGCCCACGACGGCGCTCTTGTCCGGGTAGAACTGGTAGATGCTGCCGACCGGCGCGCCCGCCTCCTCGGCGATCCGCCGCATCGTCAGCGCCTCGTACCCCTCCTGAGACAGGATCCGGTCGGCCGCGGCGAGGATGGCCTCGACCCGGGCCCGGCTGCGTGCCTGCTGAGGCTGCCTCCGTAGCCGCGCCCGCGATGTCGGCTGCGGCTTGCCTGCTTCCGTCACCACGTGCCCCCGGTCGTCCGATGACGCGAACGTAGCACGCGGCCACGGAGCGGGGGCCGGCCATCCAGCATCGCGTCCGGCGCGGGCAGCAGGCCATGCCCCCGGTCTCCGTCTACGACAGTCTGGAACGGCTCTGGAGTGCACCGATGCCGTTTCTCTTCCAGCGCCGCTGCGGCCCAGAGGACCGAGCCATCCCGGGCAACTACCTCTACACCTGCCTCAACGACGCCCTCGCGGCCAGCGGGCTGACCGGGCCCGGCGCCTTCGGTTGACATCGTCCCGCCCGGCTCCCATGGCCCGTGCAGGTGCTCGTCGAGCGCCGACAGGGCGATGTTCGCCAGCAATGGGGACAGGATGCCGCCCTGCGGGGTGCCGGTCAGCGTCTCCTTGCTCTCGCCGAGTTCCATGAGGACTCCGGCCTTGAGGAAGGCCTTGACCAGCATCAGGATGCGCTTGTCCTTCACCCGGTGACGCACTCGGTCCATCGGGGCCGTGTGGTCGATCGAGTCGAAGCACGCCTCGATGTCCGCGTCCAGCACCCAGCGATATCCCCGGGTGCCGAAATAGTGGATCTCGGCGATCGCGTCCTGGGCCCGCCGTCGGGGCCGGAACCCGTAGGAGACCGGCTCGGCCTCGAAGATCGGTTCCAGCACCAGCTTGAGCGCCGCCTGAACGACCCGGTCCGCGATCGTCGGAATCCCGACTGGTGCATAAGAGTGACCGTACGGTGACGCCTTGGCGGTCCGTGAGGTCGATACGCCTGTGACAGAACGAAGACGTCGGGGAGGACCGCCTGTGACTCGGTGCGAGATACAAATACTTCCGACCACATGCACCGCGCTACTCCCGGGGGAACACCATGAAGTACACCCGCATCACTGCTCTCGCCGCCGTCGGCGTCGCCGCCACCTTCTCGCTCACCGCCTGCGGCAGCGACAGTTCCGGGAAGGGCTCGTCCTCCAAGGGCGCCTCGTCCTCGTCTTCTTCGTCCTCGGACGGTGACTCGAAGTCGGAAGGCAGCACGGGCTCCGGCGGCTCGGAGGCCAGCAACGCGAAGTCGGGCTCCGGTGATGACACCGAGACAGAGGCAGCCCCGAACGGCGCGACGAAGACCGGTGGCAAGGTCACGTTCTGCAAGACGGAGGACCTGGCCATCGACGCCAGGGACGCCGCGCCCGACAAGGACTCCGGCAGGATCGACATCACCATGATCAACCGGGGTTCGACCACCTGCTCGGCGACGGGCTTCGCGGGCGTCGACATCAAGGACGCCGACCACACCTCGAACCCCATCGAGCGCGGCCACGCCCAGCCGCGTATCACCACCCTGAAGCCCGGCGACGCCGCTGTCTTCAACCTCGCCTACGACATCGACAACACCGGCGACAGCCTCGCGTCCCCGACCAACATCCTGGTGACGCCCCCGAACGAGACCCACACCGTGAACCTGAAGTGGCCCGCGGGCGCGGGGGAGATCAAGGGCGCCTACACCGACGTTGAGGTCTACCCCACGCACACGACCGAGTAGGGGTGGTGCCCGCGGCCGGCCCCGGTGGCCAACCGCCGTATGCGGCGGGGACCTTGACCATCCAGCATGTAGCCAGCCTCCTGTCGGCGACGCTTGGCATGCCTCTTTCGCAGCAGTTTCCAACGAGTTGGTGTGTGATAGCGGATGAAGCGTCCGCGCTGATGGATGACGTGATCCATTTGTGACGATCAAGGCCAATCGGGCGATCCTCGACATCGGCTCTTCACAGAGATTTCCCGGGGCATCTGGGCTGTCTGGCACAGGAGTTGGCCCAGCCGCGGCAGGCCGCAGTCGATGGGCGCCGTCATGAAGTACGAGGCGGGGCGAGAAGGCGGGCCGCGGGTGCCGGCGCTCGGCACCAGTTGGTCTTCGTCGACCGGCTGGTGGCCACACTCATCCACCTGCGGCACGACTTGCCGCACTTGGTACTGGGGCTGCTGTTCGGTGTCGACCGTTCCACCATCACCAGAGCCGTCGGCGAGATCCGCATCCTCTTGGCCGAGCGGGGCTGCGCGGTCCCCGGCCGACGCCCGCCCTGAATCGTCGCAGTTCAGAGCCGGTCCACGAGCTCCTGCGGTCGGTAAAACGGTCCGCGATCCAGGTCGCGATGAAGTGCTCCATCTGCCCGATCGTCTGCACCGCGTCGGCCTCGGGATCCGCCCCGCGGTCGGCGAAAATCCGTGCCCGTGAACCCCAGCAGGTGCTCGAGCAGCATCGTCTTCAGAGAGCCGAAAGTCCGCTCGACCGCGAACTTGTCCGTGGTCCGCAGCGTGCAGGCCGGCAGGATGTTGCAACCGATCTCGTCCTGGGCCTGGACGATCTGGTGGTTCTTGTAGGAGCGCCGCGGACGGTGGTGACCGTCTCTGGAGCGAAGAACGGCAGACCTGCGACCTTGTGGTCGGCGAAGTCCGCGACGATGTCGGCGGGGACCCCTGGGTAGGGCCATTCCATCTCCTCGCCCCAGCCCTCCCGCATCGGCAGGGGCGTGCGTGTCCAAAGCGAGCGTGAGCATCACCGATACGGCTTCGCCGAAGACGCTCTCACGGAGCTTGACCGGCAGGGGCGTCGAGTCGAGTGCGACGACCTGTCCCGGGCGGTGCACCACCACCCGGGGCCCGGTGTCGTCCAGCATCTCCGCGGTTCCCGGATGGCGCTGGCAGCCGCCGCCGGGCCCGAACCACTCCCGCCAGATCCGGGTCAGGGTGTCGCAGCTGGGGACATCCTTCGTCGGGAAGGCGGGGAACCGCTCGGCCATGCACTGGTGCAGCAGACGGTGCTTGCCCCGCATGGAGATCCGGGATCGCCGTACCGACTCCTGGCGGGGCGCCGCGGCTGACGCCGTGTTCGCGGGCGAGGGCGGCGATCGAACGCCCCTCCAGGTACGCGGCGCGCACGTCCTCGGTCTTGTCGGCGGGGATGGCCGAACGGCGCCCACCCTTGGATGCGCGGGGCGAGACGGTCGCAGTGGAGGACCCTCGTACGATGCGTTTCTCACCCTACAGTGGGGCGGCCACACAGAATCCCGGCAAAAAGGAGCACCGCATGACACCACGCACCAAGCTCTTACAGCGGACCACCCGACTGATCCAGGCTGCAGCCCTCGCGCTTGCTGCCCTCGCCGCGCTCCTCGTACAGGCACCCACGGCCGCCGCTGTGGACATGTGCGGCTACCAGGTCGGCGGGGACATCCTCATCGCCTACAACGCCACCGGCGGCAAGGGCGGGCCGCTCGGCTGCCCCACCACCGACGAACTGGTCACCCCTGACGGCGCCGGCCGCTACAACCACTTCACCGGCGGCAGCATCTACTGGACCGCGCAGACCGGCGCACACCCCGTATGGGGCGCGATCCGTGACAAGTGGGCGGCCCTGGGCTGGGAGACCGGCAAGCTCGGCTACCCCACGTCCGGCGAGCTGACCAACCCCGACGGCACCGGCAAGCGGCAGACGTTCCAGGGCGGCACCGTCTACTGGCACCCCTCCTACGGTGCACACCCCGTGTGGGGGAAGATCGGCGAACTCTGGGGCCAGTACGGATGGGAAGGCGGGGCGTTCGGCTACCCCACCTCGGATGAGCAGTGGGACGAGAGCTACAAGTCCATCTATCAGCGTTACTCGAAGAACAACCTTGTTCTGTTCTGGTCCGCCGGCAACGGCGTCGAAGGCTGCACCGGCGAATGCGTCGGCTATTCCGGCACCACCGGCACAGACTGGTTCCGTGAACTCCGTGTCGAGATCCCGTACGGCACGAGCAACGTCGTCGTCCGCGCGTTCCCGACGGAGGCCGGGTTCATCAACGCTCGCACCGACTTCCAAGGCGGCTGGTACCAGATGTGGTCCCTCGCCCCGTACCCGAACGACGTCAGCCAGACCGAACACAACTCCCTGTACGAGCAGTACGCCTGCCACGCGAAGTTCGCCGACCAACTCCTGCCCGGCGAGTGGAACACCGGCGTCAGCTTCGACCTCGAATCGTGGCGCAGCGACATCGGCATGGAGGACGCCACCAGCCTGACGAAGTTCCTCAGCCACCACTGCGAGTGGGACTGACCAGCAGCACCCTGTACGCACCGCCCCTCGGTGGTCGAGGAGGCGGGGCGTACGCACATCCATACCCCTTCAGTCAGGGCCGCTCGGGTGCAGTCTGCGCCCCCCGGACGGACCGAAGCAGGGCTACGAGCGAACCCCCGTTCTCACCCTGCACGTTGGAGTGAACAACCAGCCCCAGCGGAATCGGGCTTCCCCTGTCGGGACCCGTAGGGAACAGCGGGCCGCGGGCGCCCCGGCGATCCCGGCGCAGCGCAAGGCCCGCCGTGAGTACGCAAACCGCGTCAACGCCCTTGGCGGCAGCATCTGAAGGGGAGCGGGGAGTATCCGCAGGTCAGGGAGAACCACTGCCCCCCTGCCCCCGCCGCGCGGCGGTTCTTCCGCCGACGGGAGTGACGGCTGCACACAGTGAGGCGAGGTCGGCCGCCCCGGTTGCGAAGAAACGCCCCTGATCAGCAGCTCTGTTGCGCAGGCAAGGGATGCGGCACACAAGTCGTAGACCAAACCCGAACGTGTAGACGGCTCCAGCTCACTGTCGGCCGGACTGGCGGGACGCGGCCAGGATTCCTTCGTCCTGGCCGGAGAGGCTCACGCGAAGGCCTCGCGGTTCATCTCGGCGATGACTTTCCGGCGGCGGTCGTCGGGGGCGGCCCCACTTGGTGTTGGAGTAGTACACGAGCACTCCTGTACCGGGCTCCCGGAAGTGATGTTGCACCCCACATCGGCGTGGGTGTGGCCGCACAGACAGGTGCACCTCTTGTGAGCGACTTCCCAGCCCAGCTCGGTGGGGCCGTCGCCGAGGAGCCGGATGAGGTCGGGGCACGGCGGGCCGTCGGTCGTCTCCAGCCGGAAGCCGCGGATGGAGCTCCACGCGTCGGTGCCGTTGATCGGGCCGGGGCCGGCGGTTGCACGGATGAGGCGTACGGCTTTCGCCGCAATGGGTGGCCCGTCTCGCTCGCGATGAGGGAGGGGAGCCGCCTGACTCCGGGGTGCCGCCCCCACGCCGCAGAGTGGCCTGGGCCTGAACCTGGGCCCTGATGCCGACGGCTCCGCTCGTACTTCACCCACGGTCGGCGGGGAGAGCTTTAACCATTTCGCCGTTGACCAGGACGACGAGGCAACCGCAGCCACCGGTGCAGTACTCGACCTCGCCCTCGGACGTACGGTGGCGGGATCGCAGCGTCCACCACCGTGCTTCCCCTTCAGTCGGCTCATGGCAGACGGGGCAGCGGTCCTGCGACGGCGTGACGGTGACCGAGGGCACGGGTGTCATGCCACCAACATGCTGTCACCGTCTATAGCACTTCAACCATTACATCAAGCAGAAGGTTCAGCTGTCAGGGGTGTGGGGCCGGGCCTCCGGTGCGGCAGGCCGTCCAGCCCGCCGCACCGACCAGGCACCGGCCAGGACGACCAGCGCGATCGCTGCCAGCTGGCGTACGGTCAGCTGCTCGCGCAGCAGAAGGAAACCGACGGCCGCCGCCACGGCGGGGCTCAGTGCGAGAAGCACCCCGAAGGCGCGGGCATCGATACGCCGCAGCACCGTCATGTCCAGCGCGTACGGAATCAGCGAGGACAGAAGAGCCACGAGGAGACCGGTGAGGAGAACCGCCGGGTGGCTCGCCACCGCAACGCCGTCCGTGACAGCGGAGACCGGGGTCAGGACGCAGGCACCGCAGGCCAGCGCCAGCGACAGGCCCGTCCAGTCGGGAAACAGCCGGCCGACCCGCCGACTCAGGGCCACATACCCGGCCCGGCACAGCGCGGCGGCGCCTCCCAGCACCAGCCCGGCGGCGGGCAGCGAGGCACCCGGGCCCGTCAGCAGCAGTACGCCCGCCAGTGCCAGCAACGACACCGCGAGATGCTCCAGCCGGCGGGACAGAGCGATCGACAAGGCGAGCGGGCCGAGCAGTTCCACGGTCGCGGCCACGCCGATCGGCAGGCGGCTGATGGCCTGGAAATACGCCACATTCATGGCCGCGAAGACCAAGCCGAGCGGGATCACTGCACGCCACTGCACCGCCGTGACTCTGCGCAGTGACGGCCGGACAAGCAGCCAAAGGATCGCGGCGGAGAAGAACAGCCGCATACCGGCCAGAGCCGAGGGACCGACGGACGCGTACGCCTCCTTGGCGACGGCCGACCCCGCCTGAAGACTGGCGATCTGGACCAGCATCAACGCCGGCGCCGTCGCGGTCCCCTGCCACGGCAAGCGGACAGCCTGCACCATCGTGCCTCCGAGATCTCGTCGTATCCGGTGTCGTCCAGCAGGCCACGACGGCCATACGGCGCTTCAGCCTGTCGCCCCGGTGCGACCCGGAGCCACACGATGATGTAATTGTCTTATGCAGTTCAACCATTACGGCGGTGAGGCCGCCCGACTCGCCGCTGACCTGGTCAACCTGACCGAGGCACCCCATTCCGCAGACCTGGAACCGCTCCTGGCCGTGCACGGCGTGGTGAACCGCACGCTCACCACTGCGCAGGCCGAGACCATCTGGACATGGAGCCGACGCCTGGCCGCATGTTTCGGGCGACAGAACCTCGACGAGCGGTGCGATGCAGTCAATGCGCTCCTCGCCGACGCTTCGAGCAGCCCCCGTATCTCTCTGCACGATGGACGGCCCCACCTGCACTACAGCGCCACCGGCGCCGACCCGGCCGCGCACATCCGCGCCATCACCGCGGCCGGACTCGCCTACGTCATCTGCTCCGCCGACGCCCAGCGGCTGGGACGCTGTGCACGACGCGACTGCGCTCTGGCTTTCGTCGACACCTCCCGCAACGGCAGACGCGCCTACTGCTCAGTGCGCTGCGCCAACAACGATGCCGTGGCCCGCCACCGCGAGCGACGCCACGGAAGCGCGACACCGACAACCAGACCAACAACACCACGAGCATAAAGAAGTGCAGTCGGTGGCGCAGACATGGCGAGAGGCAGGGCGGACAGAGCTGACGACGCGAGCCGTAGAGGAGCGGCTGGATGCCTATGGCACCGCGCTGATGGACGTGCCGGGCTGAGCCAATGAGCCAAGGCGGGCCGGGACACGGAAGGTGCCAGGGCGTCCTGTGCCTCAGAATGGCTGAGCACAGCAATTCGCCTGACAACTGCCTAGCCCTGCGTGGCGGCCCGTCGCGCTGCCAAGTATGTCGGACAGTTCCCGCCGACGAGGGTGGCCCAGCGTTCGGCTGTCTTGGGGTGGATGCCGAGCAGGTCGGCGATGACCACGTTCGTCCGCCGCATCGGCGACCACACCGTCGTCGACATCCCGCTGCGCTACGAGGCCGGCGACATGAAAGCCCGCGTCGCGTTCGACACGGACGAGAAGGTCGCTGGAATCTTCGTCCTCGCCCCCGAGACCCCGTGAAACGCCGCCCCGCAGGCAGTTGGTTGAACTTCAGGAGATGCAGATGAGCGTGAACACGGCCGCCTACGACGATGGCGGAATCCTCTGCGACGATCAGGGGCTCACCATCCGCCGCTACTACCCGTGGGGAACGAAGCGGATCCTCTACACGTCGATCAGGGGCGTTGAGACGCTACCTCTGACCGGCGTGAACAGGGTGCGGAAGTGGCGCATCTGGGGCTCGGGAGACTTCGTCCACTGGTGGAACCTCGATCCGAACCGGCCAAAGAAGAGCGTCGCACTCGTGATCGACGTCGGCCGCCGGGTACGCCCCACGATCACTCCGGACGACCCGACTGTCGTCGCCCGCATCCTCACAGAAAAGACCAAGTGAACCGGGAAGGCTGCCGACAGCCACGCCGCAGAAGCTGACGGCAGCCCCGGGGCTGATCCACACAGACATCCGCGCATCACTCGCGCACGGTCCCCGAGTGGAGCGCCCGCGCTGCCCTCCCGGTCCTCAAGGCGGCACGCTGGAAGGGACCACACCGTGCAGCGGACGGCCCGGCACCGCGGTGATCACCACCGCCCGCAGCGTCTCGTCGGCAGCCACCAGCCGGGGCGCGGCCGCGCCCAGCGCCGGCGCCCACATCCGCAGGCCACGCACCTCCCTGCCGTGGAACCGCTCGCTTTGGTGCACCTTCACATACCAGGCGGCACCCTGGGCGCCGTGGGCACGCCAGACGCGGCTGTTCTCGCGCGCCCACGACGTGTCCGTCCACCCGGTGATCCGGCCGACCGCCCGCTCCGCGAACTCCACGACCGCGGCGTCGGGACCGGTGAGACCCGGCCCGCCGCCGAGGAGAGCGAACGTGCCGGGGGCCCAGATGCCTTCACGCTGGTCCCGCAGGTGGAGCAGGTATCTGCCGTGGCCGTCGTGGATCAGCGCGGAGGCGTTGACGGGTTCCGGCCGCCCGTCGAGGCCCTGGTCGCGGACGTCCAGGAGCTTGGCGCGCAAGGTCGGGGACCTGACGTCGGCGAACTCAAGCCACTGGGCGTCGGTCACCTCCTCGTCCTGCAACGTGAGCTGCGGGTGCTCCTCGGGCACGAGGTAGAAGGCGAAGCGGAAGTCGAAGTGCTGGTGCGCGCCTTCGCCCTTGGCAGGGTTGGCGTCGATGTCGTGGACGGCGATGTCGATCGGAGCGCCGAGGAACTGCGGGGTCAGGCACAGGTCGCCCGGCCGGAGGCCGGTCTCCTCGCATACTTCCCGCAGTTCCGCGGCCAGGAGCGTCCGGTCGTCCTCAACATGGCCGCCCGGATCGAGAAGCAGCCCTGTGGCCATGTGGCCGATGTGCAGAACCCGTTGTTCCCGGTCGATGACTGCTGCGCTGCACGTGACGTGGCCGGGGAGCGTCGCACGGCCGGCCGGGTTGTCGGCCCCGTCCAGGACGGACAGCAGCCCGGCGAGGGATTCCCGCTCGTGCGGATGCCGGGCCAGGTACTTCTCGGCGGTCGTGCGGATGTGAGAACGGGTGAGCGGCACGTCATCACCTCGGGACGGCGGAACGGCCGTAGGGGCGGCCGCTCCGGCAGGGCGTACTGAGGAGGCGCCGGGGCCGCTCATGCGGGGGTCTCGTGCTTCTCGCCGTCCGGCTCGGACGTGATCTGGTAGGACAGCAACTGCTGGAACAGACCGGGCTGTCGGGAGAGCTGGGCGTAGGTGCCCTCCTGAACGATGCGGCCTTCGTCGAGGACCACGATGCGGTCGGCGACGGCGACGTTGGTGATGCGGTGGGTCACCAGCAACACCGCTCGGTCCCGGGCGAGGGCCCGCAGCCGCTGGAAGATGCGGTACTCGGCGCGGGGATCCAGGTTCGCCGTCGGCTCGTCGAGGACCAGCAGACCGGCCTGGCGGAAGAACGCTCGCGCCAGGGCGATGCGCTGCCACTGACCGCCGCTGAGTTCCTCCCCGTTCAGCCACTCGCGGGCCAGGAGGGTGTCCAGGCCGGCGCCGAGCCTGTCGACGACCTCGTCGGCGTCGGCTGCCTGGCATGCCTCGTGGACCGCCGCGTCGCCGCGCGCGGTGGGCTGTCCCTGGGTCACGTTCTCGCGAACGGTCAGTGGCCAGTGCGCGTAGTCCTGGGGCACGAGGGCGACCTGCTGCCACAGGGCCTGCGGGTCGGCGTCGCCGGTGGGGACGTCGTCCCAGAGCACTTGCCCGTCGGTGGGCAGATAGAGGCCGCTGACCAGCTTCGACAGCGTGGACTTGCCCGAGCCGTTGAAGCCCACCAGCGCGGTGACCTCGCCCCGGCGCAAGGTGAGGGAGACGTCGGACAGTGCGTCGCGGTCCTTGCCGGCGTAACGATGGGTGACCGACTTGACCTCGATCGTCTCCGGCGGCTCGGGACGGTGCGGGCCCCGGCGCATGCGGAAGCCGCCGGCCCTGTCGAGGAAGCCGGTCCAGTCGTCCATGTACAGCCCGGTCCGTACGGCGCGCGCGCCGACGGCCACCAGGCCGCGGACCGACATGCCGACGGTCTGCAGGGCGAAGACGGCCGTGCCGGCATGTCCGACGGTGATACGGCCGGTCGCGAGCAGCCACACGACGGCCGCCCACACCACCGCCGACCCCAGCCCTCCGCACACCGCGCCGGCCAGGGACATCCGGGCGCCCTGGTCGGCCGCGGCCCGGTCCTCGCGGTTGATCCGGGCGACCGTGTGCCGGTACCGGCCGGACAGGAAGCCGGCCATGGTGCCGGCGCGGATCTGGTCGGCGGCGTCCTTGGTGTAGATGTGCCAGCGCAGCACCGACAGCATCCGGTTGTCGCCGTTGCTGCGGAGGTTGGCCAGGTACCGGACGCGCGCGGCGCTGACCTGGGCCAGGGCCTGCGGCAGGCTGGCTGCGACGAGGAGCGGGAGAAGAACCCAGTGCACGCCGGTCAGCACGATCGCCCCGGCGAGGAAGCCGGCGCCCGAGGCGATCAGGTCCTGGCCCTCGTTGATCAGGTCGCCGGTGACTTGGGCGCCGCGGTCGGCGGCTTCCCGGTCGCGGTTGAAATCGGGGTCGTCGTACGCGCACAGTTCGACCTCGGCGCAGCCGGTCAGCAGCATCTGCTCGGCCTCGCGTGACATCAGCGGACCCAGCCGGGAGGACAGCCAGTTGACGGTGATTCCGAGGAGCGCGCGCACGCCGGCGGCACCGGCGAGCAGGGCGACGGAGGGCCATGCCTGAAGGAGCCGGTGGTAGACGTCCCCGTCGCGCAGCAGGGCGGTCAGGGTGCCGGCGATGGCGACCAGGCCCAGGGCCTGCATCACGCCGGTTACGGTCTGGCACAGCATGAGGCCGACGGTCGCTCGGCGGTCGACGCGCCAGGCGAGAGCGAGCGAGCGGCGCACCAGTTGCGGCAGGCGGCGGGCCATGTCACGCATCCGGATCGAGCGGCCGGCTGCCTCGCGGCTGCCGGTCAGGTCGACGTACCGCATCTGCGGCTCGGGAGAGGGCGCGGGCGGAGTGCCCGCCGGCGAGAGTGCGGACACGGACGGCGCGGTGGGGGACGCCGCGGGGGTGGTGCGCGGTCCCGGAACACTGTCGGCTGATGCATCGGTGGGCTCACTCATGCCGCCCACCCCGTATCCGGACGTTCTGAGGTGAGCTTGCCGTCAATGTTGTGTGTGATCACGCCGGGCCGCTGTTCGATTCCGGGAGGCTGCTGCAAGGGGGCGGGGGTGGGGTGCATGGCGTTCCTCCGTCTGGGCGTCGGTGTGGCACTGATGCTCTAAAAACGCGCTGGATCTGGTCCCGTCACGGCCCGATCGGAGGACATTCGGTGAACGCGCGTTCTCATGCCGGGGGCGGGGCGTGCGGGCTCTGGGGTGTCGCCGCTCAAACTCGTTCGATCAGCCCTTGACCCTGCTCGGGACACGCCTGCGGTGCAGCCACGCCGCCGGCTCGCCAGCGCCAAGGTGATTGCCGCAGGGCTCACCACTGTCGCCCGCTGCGGCCTCCTGGCACGCCTGACGCCGCCCCCCGGGCCACGAGCGAACGCCAACCCTGCAGCCGATGCCTCGTGATCTGCTCGCCTGGTCGGTGTGCGGAGGGGGTGTACTGAGAGCCGCGGTGGTCGAGTCGATCGGTGCGCATCCAGGTGGTGGGGTCAGCGGCGGTGGTGATGGTGGCCTGCGACGGTACCTCCGATGGTGAGCACGGCGGTGTAAGCGCGGGACACGCCGGCTCGGCGACGTCGGCGACATCGGCGTCGTCCACAGTCTGCACCCGGGCACGCTGCCGGAGAGTGACATCGCTCACGCCGTGTGAGCGGCGAGAACTCGGCATACAAAGATCACCTGGTTCGTGATTGTGGGGCCCATCAACGCTGCGTACACAGATCAACTCCAGTAAGCTGACCGCGCGTTAGCAAGTGGCAAGGCCGCGAGTCGAGTGCGTGGGATGGCGGGAAGGCTCAGATGGAACCTGCGTTCGCCGTCCTCATCGGAGCTCTGATGAACCTGTTCATTCACGTTCACCGGGCTCCGCCCTGCGACTGTTTCCCAGGCCGGGAGTTGCCCGCGAGGCGGGCTGGACGGCCAATGTCCCTCGTGGGGGATCGCGCCGTCAGAGCCTTGGCCGGTTCGGGCGATTCACCGGGCTCGTCTCGGTCACGCAGTCGTTCGTCTGCGGTGCCACCTCTTCACCCTGCACGAACGGTCCACGGACTGTTCACGAATTGCCACACATTACTCCTGCCCGCCAGTTCTCCGGAGACCGTGCTCACCTCCCTCTGAGGGGAGCGAACCGCTGCGCCGTTCTTCGAAGGCTCGACCCCCGACATCTAGGACCACTCTCCGTGATCTTGTCCTCAAAAATCGCCCTTGCCCTCGGCGTCTTGTCCCTTCTCCTAGCAGTCTGGGCGCTGCTCCTGGCACGCTCGCGCCGCAAACACATACGACGGGGCAGCGAGTTGTCCGCGGAGGCGCAGGCCGCCAGTTCCCGTGCGCAGGCTGCCGAGGGCCGCGCCCGAACCGAGGTGCAGAAAAGGCAGACCGCAGAGTCCCGCACGCAGGAAGTCAGTACCCGCGAGGCGGAGCTTCTCGACGAAGTACGTCACCTGGTCTCCCAGCGGCTCCCCGCTCTGGCACTGCACCTGATCAGCTCTCATCACCCGGTCCCCGGACTGCTGCACAAGAACCTCGTGGGGTCCGAGGCCGCACAGCTCCTCGACGCGCTGCCCGAAGCCGTCTCTGGCATCGTCCTCAAGGAACGGCGCCGCATCGACGCAGCTGCTCGGGCCGCCCTGCGCGGCGCGACTCAGGAGTCTCAGGCTCTTTCCTACCGGCTGCAGACGAATATCGTGGGTCTTCAGCACGAGTTCAGCGCGCCGCCCCGTCTGACGCAGAGCCTGCTTGAATCCGACCACCTCAATGAGCAGAACCTGCGCCTCACACAGAGGTCCGCCATCGTGTGCGGAGGCTGGCCGGGTCACGTCCGCAAGGACACCTACGTGGGTGAGGTCGTCAGTGGCGCCTCCTCCCGACTGCGCGGTTTCGAACGCGTCAACATCGTTTCTCGGCACAGTCTTTCCAGCATCGGAGTGGTCGGGCGCGCGGCCGAGCCTGTTGCTGTGGTCTGCGCCGAGCTGATGGCCAACGCGCTGGAGCACTCCCGTGACGACTTCATGGTGGACGTCACCTTGGTCCAGGCCGGCAACGGCAGTGTGTGCATCACGATCGACGACGCCGGCAAGGGTATGACGTCAGAGGCGCTCGCTCGCGGCCGAGGTCTGATATCGGGTGAACAGCAAGAGGTGATGCTCCTTGAGCTCGGTGACCCGCCGTCTATGGGCTTCGCCGCCATCGGCCGCCTCGTCGCCGACTACGGCCTCCGCGTCTCCATCGACAATTCCTCTCCCTATGGCGGGGTGCGCGCTGTGGTGTCAGTTCCCGAGAACTTGCTGACGTCGATGGACGAAAACGCAACACCTCCGTCGGTCCTGGCGCCCCAACCTGCCGCGGCACCTCAGGCCCACAAGCGGCCCGCGGCTGCCGACTCGCCGGCATCCCCGTCCGAGCCAAGCGGCGCAACGGAGCTGCCGCAGCGCCGCCGCCGTTTCTCAGCGACAGCCACCCATGACGACGCCGCCGTGGCCCCCCGCCCCTTGGACCCGGAAGATACCGGCGCCCTCTGGAGCGATTTCCAAAGTGGCCTCACCAACGGCCGGTCCGTCACCGATTCGGAGTAAACACTGTGATCACGCCTGAAAACCGCGATGTGACCGGCTCGTCCGCCTGGGTCCTGAAGCCCATCACTGAAATCCCTGGTGTCCGGCACGCCCTGACCATGACTCTCGACGGGATGGTCCAGGCCACCTCCGAGAGCCTGACCAAGGACGAGGCGGACGGCATCGGTGCGATGACTGCCGCGTTGCACTCCGCCTCCCGCGCCGCCACCAACGCTGTTCTGGGAGTACCCCCAGGCACTCCACTCAAGACCGTCACCTCACACAATGATCAGGGAATTTACATGGTCATGCCGGTCGGCGAAGGAACCAACACCCTGATCGCGGCGGCGGGCGATCAGGACATGCCGATGGGGGTGGTCGCGGCCACCATGGCCCGCCAGGCCATGAAACTCGGGGAACAGATAATGTCCGTTCCCGCCCGTGTCAGTGACGGGGCATCATGAGTCGCGGCCAGGAACAGCGACGTCTGCTTCCGGCCTACCTGGCCACCGGAACCAGCCCCGGCACCGGCCTCTCGGGCACCCTCGATTCGCTGGCTGCCCTGCGCGCCAGCGGTCTGCCCCTCGCCAGGTTCCACACAGCGGTGCACCAGCGCGTGACCGAGCTCGTTACCGACGGATCTCTCAGCGTCGTCGAACTGGCCGGCTATCTCGGCCTCCCGGTCAGCGTGACTCTGGTACTTGCCGAACAACTCGTAAATGACGGGCAGTTAAAGGCCACCGTTCCGATCCCGGACGCTCTGCGCGCGTCGCAGGATGGCCGACCGTCGAAAGAAGTCTTGGAAGAGGTTCTGAGTGGACTCCACGCTCTCCTTGCCGCCTAGCTCGCCTCCCGTCTACCTGCCTGAGGGAGAACACCGAAGGATCAAGATCCTGGTTGCCGGCCCGCTCGGCATCGGCAAGACGACTGTGGTCAAGTCGCTGTCGCAGATTCCGACCCTGCACACCGACGAGGTCATGACGAACGCCGCCGTCGCTACCGACGACCTCAGCCACGATGTCCTGCGTGACAAAACCACCACCACGGTCGCCATCGACTTCGGCCGTCTGACCCTGCCAGGCGACAAGATCGTTCTGTACCTGTACGGAACTCCCGGGCAGCGCCGCTTCCTTCCTCTGTGGGAAGGCATCGCGTTCGGAGCGCTCGGTGCCCTCGTCCTGGTCGACACCCGGCGGCTCAAAGACTCCTGGGAAGTGATGGAACTCATCGAGGAACGCGGTTTGCCGTACGCCGTCGCTGTGAATGTCTTCCCCGACTCACCCAAATACGACCTGGCACTCATCCGTTCGAAGCTCGACCTCGCCCCAGAGACCCCCCTGGTCACCTGTGACGCACGACAGAAGAACAGCGGCCTCAGCGCCCTCATCAAACTGACCGAACATTCCATAACCCGTGCCGGAGTCAACGCCTCGTGACGCTCACACCACCCGAAGCACCCGTGTCCCTCCACGGGGCCGAACACGCCGCCAACCCGCAGCGCAGCTATGAACTGCTGCGCATGCAGGGACCGGTCGGCGTAGCCGAGGTGGCCCCCGGTCTCGTGGTCAACCTGATCACCGACTACCGGGCCGCCCTTGACCTCCTCCAGGACACCGATACATGGACCAAGGACACCCGGAGCTGGCTGCCGCAGGTGCCGGAGGACAGCCCGATCCGGCCCCTGGTGGAGTGGCGGCCGAGTCTGTTCTTCGCCGACGGCGAGGCACACGCGCACCTGCGACGTGTGATCACGGACAGCTTCGGTCTCCTGGACCCGAACGATGTGCGTGTCCTGACATTCCGTTATGCCGACACACTGCTTCAGGAATTCGCTGATACCGGGAGCGTCGACCTCGTCCGCCAGTACGCGCAGCAGCTGCCGCTGATGGTCTTCAATGCTCTGTTCGGCATGCCGGACGAGGAGGGCCCCCGGCTCGTTTGGGCGCTAGAGGCGATGATGGACAGCGATCCGGAAACACAGGCAGCCGGCGGGCAGTCGTTCGGCGCCTACCTCGAAACTCTGTACAGGACGAAGGCGGCGCAGCGCGGCCACGACTTGACCTCCTGGTTCATCGATCACCCCAATGGGCTGAGCCAGGAAGAGGCCGTCCATCAGATCCTCATCACCCTTGGGGCCGGGAACGAGCCACTGTGCAACCTCATCGCCAACACACTCGTCCGCATGCTCAGCGACGACCGCTATTTCGGCACCCTGACCACCGGGAGCCTGCCCATCCAGCACGCCATCGATGACGCGCTGTGGCACGACGCGCCGCTGGCCAACTACAGCGTCCACTTCCCCAAGAAGGACGTGACCTTCCACGGCACCCGCATCCCTGCAGGATCGCCCGTCATGGTGTCGTACGCCGCTGCCAACACCTGCCCCCACTCGGGCATGCCGAAGGACGGCTATCGCTCCGGGACCAAGGCGCACCTGGCCTTCGCTGCAGGGCCCCACGCATGTCCCGCCCGTGACGTCGCCATGCTGATCGCCACCGCCGCCATCGAGAGGCTCCTGACCTACCTGCCGGACATCGAACTGGATAGTTCCGCCGACAAGCTGACCTACCGCCCCGGGGCTGTCTACCGGACACTCACCGCGCTCCCGGCCCGATTCACGCCGCTGACCCCCGACGCCAACGGGGCCACCCCCTGGAGCCGGAGCCCCGCGCCACTCTCCCCGACGCCAGGCGGCACCAAGGCGTAGAAGCCGTATCACCTGCAGTCGATCGTCGCGGTGGTGCTCGCCGACACCACCGCGACAGCCCTGGCGAGAAGACACGTGCTGGTGGCTCCGTCCTCTGCAAGAACGGAACCGCAGCAACGGGTCTCGAACGAAAGAGGATCAACCGCCGGTGACACAAACACTTCCCACGGAACTCCCCGACCTCGCATCCCTACGACAGAACGTGGGAGCGGTTCTGACCGGGTTCCTGGACACCAAGGAACGTGCTGCGCCAGGAGCAGAGCTGCTCTACCTGACCACCGCCCTGCGCGGATTTTTGACTGGCGGAAAACGACTGCGGTCCCTGCTGTGCCTGTACGGATGGCAAGCCGCCGGAGCAACAGGCGACATGACTGCTGCCGTTCGTGCTGCCGCCAGCCTCGAACTTTTCCAATTGTTCGCCCTGGTACACGACGACGTGATGGATGACAGCGACATCCGCCGCGGCCAGCCGTCCGCCCATCGCGCACTGGCCACCGCCTATACCGACAGCGGCGGCCCGGGCAGCAGGGCCGAGGCACACGGCCTGGGCGCGGCCGTCCTCCTCGGAGACCTGGCCCTGGTGTGGTCCGATGAACTCCTCCACACAGCGGACCTCGGCCCGGGGCGGCTGGCACAGGTACGGCCCCTGGTGGCCGAAATGCGGAGCGAAGTCATGTACGGCCAGCTCCTGGACTTGCAGACCACCGGCCGTCTTGCTGGCGACGTGGATACGGCATTGCGCGTCATTCGATACAAGACGGCTAAATACACCATTGAGCGGCCTCTGCACATAGGGGCGGCCGTGGCCGGAGCGACCCCTCCCGTACTCGATGCCTGCACCGCCTTCGGCATACCGCTAGGAGAAGCGTTTCAGCTGCGGGACGACCTGCTCGGGGTCTTCGGTGATCCCGCCAAGACAGGCAAGCCAGTACTTGATGACCTGCGCGAGGGCAAGGCCACCGTCCTGATGGCACTCGCGGTCCGGCGAGCCTCCAAGGCCGAACTGAAAACGCTGCGCGAATTCGTCGGCCGAAGCGACCTCGACGATGAACACGCCGCCGCAATCCGCACGGTCCTGAACTCTACCGGCGCCCGGCAGACCGTGGAGGAAATGATCACCACGCGACGGACGGCCGCCCTCGCCGCCCTGGACGACGCTCCGTTCCCGGGAAGTGCCACAGCCGCCCTGCGCCGGCTCGCACTGGACGCAACAGCCAGGCAGTCATAGGGCGTTGCCGCACAGCGTGATCAGAATCCTGAGGAGAAAGTCACCCCATGAGCATCAGCACACCCATTGGCACGTCCTACGCCGAACGAGCCACCAGCCTGGTGGCCAGGGCCGACCAGGACAGCTGGGGAAGCGTCCGCCCCTCCCTGTACGAGACGGCCCGCGTCCTGTCGGCGGCGCCGTGGCTGCCTGGGGAGCCACGGCGGATCGCGTACCTGCTGGAACAGCAGGCGCCTGACGGCAGCTGGGGGGAGGGGCCGCTGCCCTACCGGCTCCTGCCGACACTCAGCGCGGTGGAGGCCGCGCTGGCGGTCCTGCGAAGGGGCACCACGTCCGCAGAGGTCACCGGCCGGCTCACGACCGCGGCGAACAAAGGCCTCGACGTACTACGCGCACTGCCACCAAAATGCCCGTGGCCGGACACGGCTGCAGCAGAAATACTCGTACCCAGCCTGGTAGCCGAGATCAACGAGAAGCTGGACTCCCTGACCACCAGCAAAGACATGCCGCACGTCGACAGCTTCCGCCTGCCGGTTCCGGACGGCTTCCACGAGTCGGCACCTGCTCATGTGGCCAGACGGTACGAGTCACAAGGCAGCCTGCCCGTCAAGTTCCACCACACGTTCGAGGGCATAAACAGCTACATACCGTCCGCTCTCGTTCCTGATGCCGAAGGCCTGCTGGGCAGCTCGCCGGCCGCCACCGCGGCACGCGCAACGCGGTCACCTGCCACCACCGCTCAGGCTGTCGCCGACCTCTCCGCAGTGGCGCAGCGCTACGGCGGACTCTTCCCCGAGGCCGCACCCCTGCGCGTGGTCGAACGGCTTTGGGCCGCTGCCGCGCTGGCGCGCGCCCACCTGCCCACTGCCGCTCTTCCCACGGTCTGCGGATGGGCCGAGGAGATCTACGACCTTCAAGGCGTGCGCGGTGCGCCCGGCCTCATGACCGATGCCGACGACACCGCCATGTCAGTGCTGGTGGCCTCGCTCGTCGGCCTGCCGCACGACCCGGCACCGCTGGACCCGTTCCATAACGGCAGCCACTACGACTGCTACATCGGCGAGGACACCGGATCGGTCACCGCCAACGCCCACGCCCTCCAGGCCCTCGTCAGCTACCTGAGGCACTGCCCGACGGCAGACGACACATACGGCCCCCGAGCGGCGAAACTGTGCGACTGGCTGGCCGGCCAGCAGCAACCCGAAGGCCACTGGACCGACAAATGGCATGCCTCCCCCTACTACGCCACCGAGCGGAGCGTCACCGCACTCGCACAGTACGGCAGGCAGCACGCATCCAGCGCCGTCCAGAGGGCCGCCGCGTGGACCATTGACACTCAGCGCACCGACGGCTCCTGGGGCGTGTGGGGCAGCACCGTCGAAGAGACCGCATACGCCGTCAAAATCCTACTGAGCGCCGCGACCCCCACACCGCAGCCACAGCTCACCCGGGCCCTGGACCTGGCCGAGACATACCTGCGGGCCGCCTCGCACCCCAGCCACCAACACCCCGCCCTGTGGCACGACAAAACCCTGTATGCGCCCACAACTCTGATCGAAGCGGAGGTGCTCGCCGCGCGGGAGAGGCTGCGCACCCGTTGCAGCTGAGCAGACCGCCATCGCACCCAGGGACCACACAGAACCACAAGCGAGGGAAAAGGACAGGTATATGACTGCCGACCTACGTACTGCGCCGATCGCCCCTGGTCGGATACCGCTCATCGGGCATGCCTTGCCTCTGCTCAGGGACCGCCTGGCCTACGTCCAACGCCTGCGCACCTACGGGCCCATCGTGCAACTCGTCATCGGCCCGAAGAAGACGATCACTGTGATCAACTCGTTTGAGCTGCTCCAGGAGATGCTCACCCGCAAGTCCGACCACTTCAACAAGGGACTGCTCTTCGACAAACTCAAGATCTTCGGCGGAGACCCCCTGCCGGTCGCAGAAGGCAAACCGCACCTGAAGCGGCGCCGCCTGATGCAACCCGCCCTGCATCGTGAACACGTCAAGGGCTACATCGAGACCATGCGGGCCACAGCGGAACCCTCCGTCTCTGCCTGGCGCGACCAGGAGATCCTCCACGTGTCCAACGAGATGCAGCTCATGGCCCAGGGGGTCGTCATGGCGGCACTTTTCTCCTCGAACCCGGAGCGCGGGCCGGCGCAGACGATCCTCGACAGCGTCGACACGGTCTTCAAGGCTGCCCTCATGCACGCCATGGTGCCCATCTCCGCACTGGAGCGACTGCCAACCCCCGGCAACCGCAGAGCCCGGGCCGCCAACGCCGTCCTGCGCAAGACCATCGCGGACATCATCGCCGACCACCGGGCGAATCCTGACGCGTACGACGACCTCGTCTCGCTCCTCATGACCGCCCAGGACGGGACGGGCGGAAACCTGAGCGACGAAGAGATCACCGCGGAGATCACTGCCCTGCTCGCCGCCGGCTCCGAGACCACCGCGGTCACCCTCGCATGGCTGTTCCACGAGATCGCCCGCAACCCGGAACTGGAGCACAGGCTCCACGAAGAGGTCGACACCGTGCTTGCCGGAGATGAGCTCGCCGCCGAGCACATACCCCGGCTTACCTTCACCCGCAGGCTCATCGACGAGACCCTGCGCCTGCACAACCCCGCCTGGATCCTGACCCGACGGACCATCTCACCCGTCCAACTCGGGCAGTTCAATCTGCCTGCGGGGACAGACGTGATGTGGAGCCCGTACGCGATATACAGAGATCCGGACCTGTACCCCGACCCGCTGCGTTTCGACCCCGATCGTTGGTTGCCCGAGCGCCCTCAGCCGCCCAGGGGAGCCTTCGTTCCGTTCGGGGCCGGCAAGCGGATGTGCATCGGCGACCAGTTCTCCCTGATGGAAGCTGTCGTCATCACGGCGCTCATTGCGTCACGCTGGCGGCTGCGGCCGGTACCCGGCGCAACCGTCCGGCCGGTTCCAGAGATCACCGTGCATCCCTCATCCCTCGACATGATCGCCGAGCCCAGAAAGCACGCGGTCACGGAGAGCACGGTATGAACGACTCTCCCCTCACTTCGGCCCCTGGGCCCAGCGCCGCCCTCCCGATGCCGGACCTCGGAGGTTCCTTTCCCGGCCCGTTCGCAACCAGCCCGTATGCCGAGGCCATCGAGCGGCAGACCGCCGACTGGCTCCGTACCTTCCCCCTGGTCCGCTCACCGAGCGAGCTGAAGACTCTCTGCAACATCACGGCCCAGGGGGTGGCTCGCCTCCTCCCGACAGCCGACCGGGACGGCGTCTTCCTCTGTGCCGATCTCTTCCTGTGGCTCACCGCGTTCGACGACACACACGGCGAGGCCGTAGGAGCCCGCGACACCACCCGCCTGGTCCACCACATCAGTCAATGTGTTCACCTCCTCACCGGGCATGACGAGTCGGCAGGCGAGGACACCGTCTACACCGCCGCCCTACGGGACCTCCTTGGCCGGTTCCGGGAACGGGCCACATCCACGCAGTACCTACGGCTCACCGCGCACCTGAGAGACAACCTCTTCGGCATCCTCTGGGAAGCCCATCACCTCGACAGGCCCGACCAGGTCACCCTGAGCGACTATTGCGCGATGCGCCCGCACACAGTCTTCGTCCGGACCGTTATGGCGACCGCGGAAGTCGCGCTCAGGTACGAACTCACCGAGGACCAGCGAGCCTCGGCAGCGGTGCGGGAACTTGAGAAGGCCGTTGCCAACCTTGCCGGGTGGATCAACGACCTTGCCTCGTACGGGAAGGAGACACGTCGCGGTGTCTCAACTCCCCTGAGTCTGCCGACACTGCTGATCCGACACCATGAGTGCGACCTCGAAGGGGCGTTCCGCCTGGCCTCCCGCATGTGTGAAGACCAAGCCTCCACCGCACGCCTTCGAATCACCGAACTCACCGTCAACGGCAATAACTCGCTACCGGATCACGCTCGCGCCATGGAAGGCATCGCAGCCTCCTACGTGTGGCACATAGGGCACGCCCGCTACAAGCGTTAGCCACGTCCCTATGCGTCGAGAAGCCGTGCTGTATCGATAGCGAGGACAATTCTGTTCGAACGGGACGGTTTGTTGAGCCGGACGATTCAGACGCCCTCCCGGGCCGCGGTGACGGCTTCTGTCCGTTCAACGGGGGCCGGGAGCCGGGCGTCACGCCCGGGCCACTGGAACACCAGTCGGGCGTGCTTATTGTCCAGGACATCCCCGGCGGGCGGCCGGCGATCGGGGGTGATGGCCGGGTGGACGGTCAGGACCGGGTCTGCCCCGTGACCAAGGAGGAAGCTCTCGCTCGTAGAAACTGGGAGAGGGCGCGCGCCGGGAGGACCCATTGTCGACACGGCCACGAGTACACGCCGGAGAACACGTACCTGGACTCTCGAGGGTTCCGGCAGTGCCGGACCTGTCGTCGCGAGAGGGACAAGGCCCGCTTGGTTCGCCCCGGCGATGTGGGATTTCGTGATACATGAGAGGGTCAGACGGGTGAGCGAAACACCACCGAACACCCTGCAATACCGCTTTGACGGGCCAGAAGACGCACCGGTGCTGGTCCTGGGCCCCTATCTCGGTACCACATGGCATATGTGGGACCGGCAGATTCCGGAGCTCACCCAGCACTGGAGAGTGCTCCGCTTCGACCTCCCCGGCCACGGCGGTGCACCCGCCCGCCCGGCCTCCGCCGTCACCGAGCTCGCCGACCGACTGCTGGCCACCCTCGACGGACTCGGCGTCCAGCGCTTCGGGTACGCGGGCTGCTCCATAGGCGGCGCGATCGGCGCGGACCTCGCACTGCGTCACCCGCACCGGGTGGCCTCACTCGCCCTGGTCGCAGCCTCGCCCCGGTTCGGCAGCGCCGACGAATTCCGCCAGCGCGGAGTGGTCGTCCGTACCAACGGTCTGGAGCCGATGGCCCGGACCGCACCGGAGCGCTGGTTCACCCCCGGTTTCGCCGCCGCCCAGCCGGCCATCGTCGAGTGGGCCGTCCAGATGGTCCGCACCACCGACCCCGGCTGCTACATCGCCGCCTGCGAGGCCCTCGCCGCCTTCGACATCCGCGGTGAACTCGGCCGCATCACCGTCCCGACCCTCGTCCTGGTCGGTGCCGAGGACCAGGTGACCGGGCCGGGAGACGCCCGCACTCTGGTCGCGGGCATACCGGACGCCAGGCTCGCCCTCGTCCCCGGCGCCTCGCACCTCGCCCCGGTCGAGCAGCCCGGAGCCGTCACCGACCTGCTCCTGACCCATTTCTCCACGGCCTGGCAGGACACTCTCGCCGCCATCCCCGTACCGCCGCACACCCCGCAACTCTCCGCCCCCGTGCTGCCCGTCGCGGAGATCACCGCCGCCACCGCACAGCCCGAGACCGGGGCCACCGGACGCACCGACCCGTACGAGCCCGGCATGAAGATGCGCCGCGAGGTGCTGGGCGACGCCCATGTGGACCGGGCCATGGCCGCCGCCGACGACTTCACCGGTGACTTCCAGGAGCTGGTCACGCGCTACGCCTGGGGCGAGGTGTGGAACCGCGAGGGCCTGGACCGCCGTACCCGTAGCTGTGTCACGCTCACCGCGCTGGTCGCCTCCGGCCGTCTGGAGAGCCTGGCCGCGCACGTCAGGGCCGCACTGCGCAACGGACTCGCCCCGGCCGAGATCAAGGAGGTGCTGATGCAGACCGCCGTGTACTGCGGCGTACCGGCCGCGAGCGCCGCCTTCTCGATCGCCCAGACCGTGATTCAGGAAGAAACGACGCCCCGTCCGTAGCAGGATGGGGCCATGAACCCCGTGCACCTGAAACTGACCAAGAAGACGCACTCCTGCATCCGCCTGGAGAAGGAGGGGCAGACCCTCGTCATCGACCCGGGCGGCTTCTCGGAGCAGGACGCCGCCGTCGGCGCCGACGCGCTGCTGGTGACGCACGAGCACCCCGACCACTTCGACGAGGAGCGGTTGCGTGCCGGCATGGAGGCCAACCCGGCCGCCGAGATCTGGACCCTGCGCAGTGTCGCCGACCGGCTTGCCGCGGCCTACCCCGGCCGGGTCCACACCGTCGGTCACGGCGACACCTTCTCCGCCGCGGGTTTCGAGGTACAGGTGCACGGCGAACTTCATGCGGTGATCCATCCGGACATCCCGCGGATCACGAACATCGGGTTCCTGGTGGACGGTTCCGTCTTCCACCCGGGCGATGCCCTCACCGTTCCCGACCGGCCGGTCGACACACTGATGCTGCCGGTGATGGCGCCCTGGAACAAGATCTCGGAGGTCATCGACTACGTACGCGAGGTCGGGCCGCGCCGCGCCATCGACATCCACGACGCACTGCTCACCGATCTGGCCCGCCCGATCTACGACACCCAGATCGGCAGCCTCGGCCGCACCGACCACGGCCGGCTGACCCCGGGGGACTCGACCGGCCTGTGACCGGCACCGGTCCGGCGACTGTCAGTGGGAGCGGCTAGGTTTACGTACATGCGCATTGCCACCTGGAACGTCAATTCGATCACCGTCCGGCTCCCGAGGCTGCTGGCCTGGCTGGAGCGCACCGGCACGGATGTGCTGTGCATCCAGGAGACCAAGTGCACCGCCGAGCAGTTCCCGGCCGACGCGCTCCGCGAGCTCGGCTACGAATCCGCGGTCAATGCCACAGGCCGGTGGAACGGGGTCGCGCTGGTTTCCCGGGTCGGCCTGGCCGATGTCGTCAAGGGGCTGCCCGAGGGCCCCGGGTACGAAGGAGTGGAGGAGCCCCGGGCGATCTCCGCGACCTGTGGCCCGGTCCGTGTCTGGTCGGTGTACGTGCCCAACGGCCGCGAGATCGAGCACCCGCACTACGCCTACAAGCTGCGCTGGTTCGAGGCCCTGCAGAAATCCGTCGCGGCGGACGCCGCCGGCTCGCAGCCCTTCGCGGTCCTGGGCGACTTCAACGTGGCCCCGACCGACGAGGACGTATGGGATCCGGCGCTGTTCGAGGGCGCGACCCATGTCACACCCGCCGAGCGGGCCGCGCTCGCCGCTCTGCGCCAGGAGGGGCTGTCCGACGTCATGCCCCGCCCGCTCAAGTACGACCGTCCTTACACCTTCTGGGACTACCGCGAGCTGCGCTTCCCGAAGAACAAGGGCATGCGGATCGACCTGGTCTACGGCAATGTGCCCTTCGTCACGGCGGTCGAGGACAGCTATGTGGACCGCGAGGAGCGCAAGGGCAAGGGCGCGTCCGACCACGCCCCGGTCGTCGTGGACCTGGATCTCTGACGGCTTGCCCGCCGGGGCTCACTTCTGCCGAGCCCCCGCGCGGACGGCCTCCAGCACCTGGCGCCTGGACGGATTCACCATGGGCCTGCCTGCCACGGTGACCGTCGGCACGGTCTCGTTCCCGTCCGCCACGGACCGGACGAAAGCCGCCGCTTCGGGGTCGCGCCAGATGTTCACCTCGGTGTACCGCAACTTCGTGAGCCGCAGTTGCAGGCGCAGCTTCATGCAGTACGGGCAGCCGGGCCGCCAGTAGACGACCATGCCATCGCGGTCCTCGGTCACTGGATCCCCCTGTTCGCGTGTGTGCGGCAGATTTTAGTGCGCCGTCGGCTCCGAAGGATGGCGGACCCCGGCCTACGGCGCCTTTGTCAGTGGCCGCCGATACGGTGGTCCATGTCCTTGTCCCGCTCGCTGGCTGCTTGCTGTGATCAGGACGGCCCCGCCCGTTCAGCGCCGGGCGGGGCTTCATCCATCGGCGGTCACACCGCGGGAACGCCGTCCCGACCGCGGTCGACGGCCCGGCGCGTTCCCAGTGACACCCAGGCGGTTCCCAGTGCCAGGACCATCAGCAGCGCGCTCACCCACAGTGGTGACCGGAAGCCGAGTCCCGCATCGATCGCGAGGCCGCCGAACCAGGGGCCGAGCGCGCCGCCCACGTTGAACGCGGCCGTGGCGAACGAGCCGGACAGGGTCGGTGCGTCGGCTGCCAGCCGGAACACCCATGAGATCAGAGCCGTCCCGGTGCCGAACGCGAGCAGCCCCTGGACGAAGACGAGCGAGATCGTCGCGAACGGGCTCCCCGCACTCAGGGCGAAACCGGTCCAGCCGACGGCGAGCGAGACGAGGCCGGCCGTGGTGAGGGCGAGAGGCCGTGCGTCGACGAGCCGGCCCGCGGCGGTCACCCCGACGAACGAGCCCAGGCCGAACAGCGCGAGCAGGGCCGGCACCCAGGCGTCACCGAGCCCGGTGACATGGGTGGCGAGCGGTTCGAAGTAGGAGAACGCGCAGAACGTCGCCCCTTGGACGAGGGCGCTCGTCAGGAGGGTGAGCAGCAGCTGTGGCCGGGCCAGGGTCCGCAGCTCGACGCCCGCGCGCGCGGGGGCGGCCTTCGGCCGTTCCTGCGGAATCGTCCTGGCGATCACGACGACGGCCGGTACGGAGACGAGGGCCACGGCCCAGAACGCCGACCGCCACCCCCAGTGCCCGCCCAGGGCCGCACCGGCGGGCACTCCGGCCACACACGCGATGGTGACGCCCCCGACCACCACGGACGTGGCGCGCGCTCGGGCCTCCGGGCCGACCATGGAAACCGCGGTCACCAGTGCCACGGCCCAGAAGCCGGCGTTCGCCAGCGCCCCGACCACCCGGGTCGCGAGGAGCACCCCGTAGCCGGGGGTGAGCGCGCCGACGACATGGACGGCGCTGAAGACACAGAGGAAGAACAGCAGCGCGCGGCGGCGCGGCCAGTTGCGGCTGAAGAGCGCCATCACGGGCGCTCCGACGATCATCCCGACCGCGAAGGCCGAGGTCAGCAGCCCCGCTGCCGGAATGGATACGTGGAGGTCGGCGGCGATGTCCGAGACGAGACCGGACAACATGAACTCGGATGTGCCCTGGGCGAAGACGGCGAGCCCGAGCGCGTACACAGCGAATGGCATGAGGAACCCCATGGACGGCTGATGGATGGACCAGACAGGGGGTGTGGGCCGCGCCCGAACGTGATGACGAGCGGCAACGCGGAAGAACGTCCATGGTGGTCATGGACGGAACCCGGCGACGCGCAAGGAGCCGGAGCCGGAGAATCCGCGCAGGGATACGTCACGTGCGCGTACGGGAAGACGCAGCCCACACTGCGGTGGTCCGGCGGCGGCAGCCGGGCCGAAACGACCTCGCGACCGGTACTCGACCGTGCGGGATCGGTTCGCCGACGATTCGGCCACCGGCGGACCGGTGGCTAGTGTCTGTCGGACTCGGGGCTGGACATGATCGCGAAACTACCAGCTCGGATCCTCCGGCTCCACCTGTTTTCCGCCGTGAAGCCCGCGGTGACGGCGACTTTGTGCCGGGCCGGGACCCGCCGCGCGGGCGGTTGCGAGGGGGCGCGCGACCGTGTGCCTCCCCGAGTGGTCGCGGACGGCGCGCACTTCGGCGCGCGGCAGGAGCGCGCGCATCCGGTTCGGCACTCGAACGACAGACCGCGCGCCCTGTGGTGCGCAGCACGTCGAGGGTGCGACCCTGAGTGGTATGAACATCCCTTTCTTGGACAACTGGCGTAAGCGTCACGACGGTACGCGAGGGACGGGGCTCGCCGCCGCCGTCGCGGCCGATCCGGAGGGCGTGGCCGAGCTTCTCGCCGAGTGCGAGCTGCTGCGTGTCCGGGCGGGGCAGCGGGGGCTCGAACTCGATGACAGTCCGGCCTCGTTGGCGGCACTCGACCAGTTGCCGCCGCGCTGGCGCGACGATCCCGAGGAACTGCCCTGGCTGGGCAACGACGCGGGGCTCTACCTCGGCACCGTCCTGGTACGCAACGTCCCCGGTGCGGTCTGGAGTATCTGGCCGAGCGGGCAGCCCGTCGTGCGGCTCGCCTCGGGGCGGGAGATCGACGTGGTCGAGGCCGGGCTGGACTGGGCGATGGCGGGCAGCCCCGAGCTCTCGCAGGTCTATTCGGAGTCGGCCGAGGGGTAGCGCTTTGGTTAAAACCAAATAAGACGCCTTATGCCCCATTTGTGCGTGTCGGGAGTGAAGTCCCTTTTCGCGCTGGATAGTTTGCGCTGACCTCGACATAGCGACAAGTGGGTGGGGCAGCGTATGGCCGTCGATCCGTTGATCGAGCTGCGGGACGTCAACAAGTTCTATGGACAGTTGCACGTACTGCGCGACATCAATCTCACCGTCGGCCGCGGGGAGGTGGTGGTGGTCATCGGCCCCTCCGGCTCCGGTAAATCGACGCTGTGCCGGACCATCAACCGGCTGGAGTCCATCGAGTCGGGCCGGATCGCGATCGACGGCAGACCGCTTCCGGAGGAAGGCAAGGGACTGGCCCAGCTCCGTGCCGAAGTCGGCATGGTCTTCCAGTCGTTCAACCTGTTCGCGCACAAGACCGTGCTGGCCAATGTCTCGCTCGCCCAGCTCAGGGTCCGCAAGCGGAAGAAGGACGAGGCCGACCGGCGTTCCCGGGAGCTGTTGGAACGGGTCGGACTCGCCACACACGCCGACAAGTTCCCCGCCCAGCTCTCCGGCGGCCAGCAGCAGCGTGTGGCCATCGCCCGCGCTCTCGCCATGGACCCCAAGGCACTGCTCTTCGACGAGCCCACCTCGGCACTCGACCCGGAGATGATCAACGAGGTGCTGGAGGTCATGCAACAGCTCGCCCGGGACGGCATGACCATGGTCGTCGTCACCCACGAGATGGGCTTCGCCCGCTCCGCCGCCAACCGCGTGGTCTTCATGGCAGACGGCCGGATCGTCGAGGACCGCACTCCCGAGGCGTTCTTCACCGCTCCGGAGAGTGACCGCGCCAAGGACTTCCTGTCCAAGATCCTCAAGCACTGACGGGGGCTCCGTGTTGCGTACGAGAAAGGTCCTGGCCGCCTGCGCCGGTCTCCTGCTGGCCGTGCTCGCCGCCGCCTGCGGCAAGGAGGGCAGCCCGCCGGTGAAGGGCCCGAAAGCCGATCAGTTGCCGGTGTATCAGGTCGACACGAGCTTCCGGCTGCCCGCATCACCGACCTGGACGAAGGCGAAGAAGCGGGGATACCTCCGGGTCGGGGCCAAGGAGGACCAGCCCTACCTCGGCGAGAAGGACCCGGCCACCGGCGTCTACTCAGGCTTCGACATCGAGATCGCCAAGATGATGGCGGCCTCGCTCGGCTTCGAACCCAAGACGATCCGTTTCAGGACCATCGCTTCCGCCAACCGCGAGACGGCGCTGCAGAACGGTCAGATCGACTACTACGTGGGCACCTACACCATCAACGACATGCGCAAGAAACTCGTCGGCTTCGCGGGCCCCTACTTCATGGCCGGACAGTCGCTGCTCGTACGCACCGACGAGCATGACATCCACGGCCCGCAGGACCTGGCCGGCAGGACCGTCTGCTCGGCGGCCGGATCGACCCCGTACCAGCGCATCGCCGCCGACTACCCGAAGGCGATCCTGGTCGCCTACGACACGTACTCGATCTGCGTCGACAACCTGCTGACCTACCAGGTCGACGCAGTCACCACCGATGACGCGATCCTGCTGGGCTTCGCCGCCAAGGCGCCCACGGAGCTGAAGGTGGTGGGCAAGCCCTTCTCCCAGGAGCCGTACGGCATCGGCGTCCCGCGCAGCGACAACGCGTTGCGTTTCGCCCTGGACGACGCCCTGGAGGCGAACCAGAAGAACGGCAACTGGAAGAAGGCGTTCGAGGCCACACTCGGTCTGTCCGGAGTGCCCGCGCCGCCCCCGCCGCCCATCGACCGCTACCCGGCGACCTGAGAGGGCGGGGACCGACATGGACGTACTCACGCAGAATTTCTCGCTCTACGGCAAGGGCTTCCTCGGCACGGTCGAGCTGACCGTCTACTCCTCGGTCCTGGCCCTGCTCCTCGGCTTCCTCATGGCCTCCTGCCGGGTGGCTCCCGTGGGCTCGCTCCGGGTGCTCGGCACGGTCTGGGTGACGGTGCTGCGCAACACCCCGCTGACGCTGCTCTTCTTCGCCGTCCTGCTCGGACTGCCGCGCTTCGGGCTGGTGCTTCCCTTCAAGGTCTTCGCCGTCCTGGCCCTCGGCTGCTACACCTCCGCGTTCATCTGCGAGGTGCTGCGCTCCGGTATCAACACCGTGCCGACGGGGCAGGGCGAGGCGGCCCGCAGCCTCGGCATGACGTTCGGCCAGACGCTGAACCACATCGTGCTGCCACAGGCGTTCCGTTCGGTGATCCCGCCGATCGGCTCGACACTGATCGCCCTCGCCAAGAACTCGGCGATCGCCGGGGCGTTCAGCGTCATCGAACTGCTCGGCACCTACAAGACCCTCAATGAGCTGGGGTACAGCATCATCTGGACGTTCGTCTGGATCGCCGTCGGCTACCTGATCATCACCCTGTCCATCAGCGCGCTCTTCCACATGACGGAGAAGCGCTGGGGAGTCGCCCGATGACCACCCGCACCCCGCCGTCCGCCACCGCGCTCTACGACATCCCGGGACCGGTCACGCGCAGACGCCACCGTGTCTACGGGATCGTCTCGACGGCATTGATCCTGGCGTTGGTGGGCTGGATCGTCTATCTGCTCTTCGACACCGAGCAGTTCACCGCCGCCAAGTGGACCCCCTTCGAGTACAAGGGCATTCAGGAGCTGTTGCTGCGCGGACTGGGCAACACCCTCAAGGCGTTCGCGTACGCCGCGGTGCTCTCCCTCGTGCTCGGGGCGGTGCTCGCCGTCGGACGCCTCTCCGTCCACCGGGCCGTGCGCTGGGTCTCGACGCTCCTGGTCGAGTTCTTCCGGGCCATGCCCGTACTGGTGATGATCTTCTTCATCTTCGTGGCGCTGAAGGTGCAGCCGCTGCCCGCGCTGGTCACCGGTCTGACGCTGTACAACGGCTCCGTGCTGGCCGAGGTGTTCCGTACCGGAATCAACTCGGTGGAGCGGGGCCAGCGCGAGGCCGCGTACGCGCTGGGGCTGCGCAAGACGCAGGTCACCACATACGTTCTGGCCCCGCAGGCGGTGCGCGCCATGCTGCCCACGATCATCAGCCAGCTGGTGGTGGCGCTCAAGGACACCTCGCTCGGCTATCTGATCACCTACGAGGAATTCCTCCATGCGGGCAAGCTCATCGCCTCCAATCTCGACTACGATCTTCCCTTCATCCCCGTGGTGATGGTGATCTCGCCGATCTACATCGGGATGTGCATGCTGCTCTCCTGGTTCGCGACCTGGGTGGCGAAGCAGGAGCGGCGCAATCCGAAGACGAAGGCCGTGGAGGTCGCACCGGCCGAACCAGGAACGCTGCTGCCGGGAGTGCAGTAGCCGGGATCCGCCGCGAAGCGGTCCCGAGGAGTGGTGCCCGCCCGGCAGCAGCCGGTGATCACTTCTCGCGCAGGACAACGGATCCGTGCGACGGGTCGTCCATGGGCGAGAAGAAGGTCAGCTGCGTGTCGGCCGGGCCGTGCTCGATACAGGGCGGCCGACGGCGCCGGTCGATGCGGCGAACCGTTGACCGTCCGGGACGTCCTCGGTGCCGTTGCCTTCCCGCTCCCGCCCGAAGTCCGGAGGGGAGGGCAGCGGCTCGGACGGTTCCCGCGGGGGGAGAAGGATCCGGCAGACGTACGCACCGGCCCCGGTTGCGGCGTCGGTGGCGCGACGCGGCCGTGCGGCTCACTTCAGCGCGCTCTTCGCCTGCCAGTCGGTCCAGCTCACATTCCACGCCCCGTATCCGTTGCCCTCCGCGACCGTGCCCTTGGCATCGGCGCCGGTGATCTCGAACGGGTCGCCGACCCGCACCTGCTGGTACAGCGAAGCGGCGTTGGCGTCACTCATGCCGACACAGCCCGAACTGTGGTTGGCCACACCGAAGTAGGCGGCGTTCCACGGCGCCGCGTGGGCGTACATCCCCGACCAGGTCAGCCGCATCGACGAGTCGACCATCTTGTCGTAGGCATCGCCCAGGCCGACCGTCTCGGAGCGCATGTTGATCGTTCCCTCCTTGGCCATCAGCACGGCCGTGCCGCGCCAGGACGCCTTCTCGCCGCCCGGGGTGCCGGCCGACATGGGCACGTTCATGACGGTCTTTCCGTCCCTCTTCAGCGCCAGCCGGTGACGGTCGAGGTCGACCTTGACCACCTGGTCGGCGCCGATCGCGAAGGTGGTTCGGTAGTCGCGGACGAACCAGCCGCCGGACGGGCCCGAGTCGATGCCGTTGAGATCGGCGTCGAGCGTCACCTTCGTACCGGGCGTCCAGTACTCCTTGGGCCGCCAGTCGACGCGGTCCTTGCCGGAGTAGTCCTGCAGCCAGCCCCAGGAGCCCACGGTGTTGTTCGAGGTGGAGACCTTCAGGGCCTTCTCCACCGCGGCCCTGTCCTTCACCGGGTTGTCGAAGACGATCGACAGCGGCTGGGCGATGCCGACCGTGGTGTTCTTGCCGGGGGCCAGCGTCAGCTTGTTGACCTTCTCGGCTGCCGAGGTGGTGAACCCTGCCTTGGCGCTGCCGCCCTCGGTGTCCTTCGCCTCGACACTGTACGTGGTGCCGGGCGCGGCCGGCCGGTCCGATGTCCAGGTCCCGCCGTCGGCGGATATCCGGCCGGTGAGCGCGTCGCCCCCGGTCGCGTTCACCGTGACCGTCTTCAGCTTTCCGGCGCCCAGGGTCACCTTCACCGGCTCGCCGGGGGCGGCCTCAGCGCCCTTCAGGTTCACCGAGATCCTGGTGTCGTGCGCCGGTGCGACCCCGGTCGCCCCCTTGCCCGAGTCCGACGCGGAGGCGCCGGAACAGGCGGTGAGCGTGGCGCCGAGCACGGTGGTGCCGGCGATCAGGGCGAGCCGGACCGGGCGGACGAGCGGGGCGGTACGGCGTATGCGCCGACGTGCGGAGAACAACGGAAACCTCCAAGGCATTGCTTCTCATCGATGAAGAGGCGTTACCACCGACGATAGGTTCCACAAATCGGCTGAAAACCAGGAAATCCTCTGTGTGACATGGACCGCAGCTCAACGGTCATCGTCCGGTCACATACGCCGCGCGGCTCCGTCACGGACCGCTGTGAGCATCCTGTGCAGCCCTGCGGAGCCGACAGCGGGGCGGACCAGGGAGGGCCACGAACATGTCAGCGCTGCTCGCGACCGGAGACCGCAGCCGCGACCAGGAGCTACGGATACGCGGCCTGACCGCCGCCGAGCACCGGGCATTCGTCGCCACCCGCACGGAGGCGAGCTTTCTGCAGTATCCGTCCTGGGCCGGGGTGAAGGACCAGTGGACCTCGGAAATGGTCGGCTGGCACAGCGATCTCGGCGAACTGGCCGGGGCCGCTCTGGTGCTGTACCGACAATTGCCGGGAACCCGCAAGTACTTCGCCTATCTGCCCGAGGGCCCGGTGGCCGACTGGGCCGATCCCGACATGGACCGCTGGCTGCGACCGCTCGTGACCCACCTGCGGAAGGCGGGTGCCTTCGCCGTTCGGATCGGCCCCTCACCCGCGTACCGTCGTTGGGACACCGCCCGCCTCAAGGCGGCCAGCGGCCCTGGCCGGAGGATCGGCGACGTGCTCGCCACCGAGGTGGACCCGCTCGGCACGGCCGTCGCCGAACGGCTCCGGGCCCGCGGCTGGCGCCGCTGCGGCGGCGACGGGGGAGAGGACGCCGACGCGCAGCCGCGCTACGTCTTCCGGGTTCCGCTCGCCGGGCGGACCCCCGACGAACTGTGGTCGGGACTCAACCAGGAATGGCGCCGCAACGTCCGCAAGGCTCAGAAGGCAGGGGTGCGGATCGTCATCGGCAGCGAGGCCGAACTCACGGAATTCCACCGGCTGTTGCGGATCACCGAGGAGCGCGACGGCTTCCGGCTCGGCCGCTCCCTCGCCTACTACCAGCGGCAGTACGCCGTACTCAACGCCGAGCGGCCCGGCCGGATGAGACTCTACCTCGCCGTCCACCAGGGCGAGATCCTGGCCGCCCACACCATGATCAGCACCGGTCGGCGTGTCTGGTACCAGACCGGCGCCTCCGCCGACCACCGCCGCGAGGTCCGTCCCAGCAACGCGTTGCAGTGGAAGATGATGCTCGACGCCCATGAGCTCGGTGCCGATGTGCATGACATGCGCGGGGTACCCTCCACCCTTGACCCCGACGACCGCCCCTTCGGGCTGCTCCGTTGGAAACTCGGCACCGGAGGCCAGGTCGTCGAGACCCTCGGAGAGTGGGAGACATCGGTGGGCGGAGCCGCCAACAACACCTTGTACCGTGCGTTCCAGGCATACCTGGCCCGCCGATGACGGCCACCGAGGCGGCCTCGAAGGCCGCGGAACGCACGTCCGGCTCGGTGCTGCGCAGCGGCGCCGTCATGGCGTCCGGCTCCGTCGTCTCCCGGGCGACCGGCTTCGTACGCTCGGCGGTCGTCGTCGCCGCGCTCGGCACCGGACTCCAGGCCGACGGGTACACCGTCGCCAACACCGTGCCCAACATCCTCTACACCCTGCTCATCGGCGGTGCGCTCAACGCCGTCTTCGTCCCGGAGCTGGTCAGGGCCGCCAGGCACCACGCCGACGGCGGAGCCGCGTACACCGACCGGCTGCTCACCCTCTGCACCATCGGGCTCCTCGCCCTCACCGCGCTGACGGTCCTCGGCGCACCGTGGATCGTCTCGGTCTACGCCCCCGACTACCACGGCGAACAGGCCGATCTCACCATCGCCCTGGCCCGCTACTGCCTGCCGCAGATCCTCTTCTACGGACTGTTCACACTGCTCGGCCAAGTGCTCAACGCCCGCGACCGGTTCGGCGCGATGATGTGGACCCCGGTCCTCAACAACGTTGTGATCATTGCCGTGTTCGGGATCTATCTCGGCGTAGCGACCGGCTCCGACGGTACGTTGACCTCGACGCAGGCCGGGTGGCTCGGCTGGGGAACCACCGCCGGGATCGCGGTGCAGACGCTCGCCCTGGTGCCCGCGCTGCGGGCCGCGAAGTTCCGCTGGCGACCGCGGTTCGACTGGCGTGGCAGCGGTCTCACCCGACCACTGCGCGCGGCCGGCTGGCTCGTCATGCTCGTGCTGACCAACCAGATCGCCTACTGGGTGGTCACCCGGCTCTCCACCGCCACCGGCCAGCATGCCGTCGAACAGCACGTGTCGGGCGGCGTCGGTTACACCGCGTACAGCTACGCCTATCAGCTGTGGGTGGTGCCGCACGGCATCGTGACCGTCTCCCTCGTCACGGCGCTGATGCCCCGGATGAGCCGGTCGGCGGCCGATGACGACCTGGCGGGTGTGCGGCGCGACGTCTCGTACGCGTTGCGCACCTCGGCCGCGGTCGTGGTGCCCGCCGTGGCCGTGCTGTGCGCGCTGGCGCCGTGGGTGATGGGGGCCGTGTACGGATACGGGCGCACCGGCGCCGCGGACATCACGGCCATGGCGGGGATGATGATGGCATTCGCGCCGGGGCTGATCGCCTACTCCGGGCAGTACGTGCTCTCCCGCGCGTTCTACGCGATGAGCGACACCCGCACGCCGTTCCTCCTCAATCTGGTCATCGCGGCGCTCAACGCCGGACTCTGTGTCGTCGCGTATCTGCTGCTGCCGGTCCGCTGGGCCGTGACCGGAATGGCCGGAGCGTACTCGGTGGCCCTGTTCGCCGGCTTCGGCGTCACCGCGTACGTGCTGCACCGCAGGGTCTGCGCCGGCGCAGCCGCCCGGCCCTCGCTGCTGCGCTCGGCCGGCCTGTGGGCGCAGCTGCGGCTGGTGGTGGCGAGTGTGCCCGCCGGGCTGCTGGGATACCTGGCCGCTCGCGCCTGCGAGGGATTCGGTGACTTCGCGGCGGTGGGGGCGGGGACCGCCGTGCTCCTGCTCACGGTCGCGCTGCTGGCCCGGCCGCTCCGGCTGCGGGAGATCAGCGCCCTGATCGCGGCGGGCCGCGGGCGGCTGCGGCGGGCCTGATCCGCCGGGCGCACGGCCCGCTCATCGGTTCGAATCCACTCCTTGATCGCTGGGATACTGCTGCCATGCCTCGCGTGTTGCTGATCGAAGACGACCCCTCCGTACGGGAAGGGGTCGAGCTGGGGCTGCGGCGGCGCGGCCATGAACTGCGGGCCGTCGAGACCGGTGAGGCGGGGCTGGCCGCGCTGGGAGAGTTCCGGCCCGATCTGGTGCTCCTCGACCTGATGCTCCCCGGAATGAACGGGGTCCAGGTCTGCCGACGGGTCCGGGAGACCAGCCAGCTCCCGATCATCATGCTCACGGCGCGCGGCGACGACTTCGACGTGGTCGTCGGTCTGGAGGCCGGGGCCGACGACTACATCGTCAAACCCGCCCGCACCGAGGTGATCGAGGCCAGGATCCGTGCCGTACTGCGCAGGCTCGCCGAGCCCGCGGGACGCAGCGGCCTCGAACACCACGGGGAACTCGTCGTCGACCGCACCGGGCTCTCGGTCGCCAAGGCGGGGGAGCGGCTTCTCCTGGCGCCCTCAGAACTGAAGCTGCTGCTCCACCTCTCGGCCTCGCCCGAGCAGGTGTTCAGCAGGCAGCAGCTCCTCGAATGCGTCTGGGAGCACAGCTACCACGGAGACGCCCGACTGGTCGACGCCTGCGTGCGGCGGCTGAGACAGAAGATCGAGGATGTGGCGGGCAGCCCGCGCTACATCCAGACCGTCCGCGGCTTCGGCTACCGCTTCGGGCCGCTCGCGTGAAGCTCTTCGCCGCCCGGTTCGGACTGCGGACCCGTCTCATAGCCGCCTTCCTCCTGGTCGCGGCGATCAGCGCCGTCACCACCGCGACCCTGACCTACCGCGAGGCCCGCTCCGCCATCCTCCAACAGGCCCAGGACACGGCCGTCGACCAGTTCCGCGACCGCATCGGTGCGCTGGCCGTGACCCTGCCCATGGACGAGGAGCAACTGCGGCGGAACTGTCAGCACCTCGCCAGGGAGGGAAAGCCACAGACCCGCGTCTTCGCCGAGTACGGGAAGATCCGCGTCTCCTCGTCGGACCGGCCCACCTCCAACGTCATCACCCCCGCACTGCGCGACGCCGTCCAGGGCAACGCGAGCGGCTCCTTCCAACGGGTCGTCAAGGACGGCAGGGCCTGGCTGACCGTCGGGATGCCCGCTCTGTTCGACCGCGGAGACGGGCGTCAACCCACCGGGCTCTTCCTCTACGCCGTGATACCGCTGACCACCGAGGAGGCCAATGTCAAGGCCATGGTCACCGCAGCCCGCGACGGTGCCCTGCCCGCACTTCTGATCGCCCTGGTGCCCGCCCTGCTCGCCGCCCGCAGCGTGCTGCGCCCGGTACGCGATCTTCGGCGGGCGGCGGCGGGCATCGGCCGGGGCGAGCTCGACACCCGTATCGAGGTCCGGGGCTCCGACGAACTGGCCGAACTCGCCTGGACGTTCAACGAGTCGTCGACAAAGCTCCAGGAGTCGGTGGAGGAGCTCCGGCGGGCGGAGGCGCGGGCCAGACGCTTCGCCTCGGACGTCTCGCACGAACTGCGCACCCCGCTCGCCGGCATGCTCGCCGTCACCGAGGTGCTCGACGAGGACGCCGCCCAGCTGAACGCAGACACCGCGGCGGCCGTCCGGCTGATCAGTGCCGAGACGGGGAAGCTCGCCACCCTCGTCGAGGATCTGATGGAGATCTCCCGCTTCGACGCGAAGGCGGCGGATCTCCATCTCGACGAGGTCGATGTCGCCGAGACGATCCGCAAGACCCTGCAGAGCAGGCACTGGGAGGACAGGGTGGACACCGAACTTCCCGACGGAGTGAGGGCGCTGCTCGACCCACGTCGATTCGATGTCGTCGTCGCCAACCTCGTGGGCAATGCCCTCCGGCACGGTGCACGGCCCGTCACCCTACGGCTGCGGACCGAGTCGCGGGGCGCAACCTCCTGGCTGGTGACCGAAGTCGCGGACAGCGGACCGGGTATAGACCCGGCAGTGCTTCCGCACATCTTCGACCGGTTCTACAAGGCCGACGCGGCCCGCACCCGTTCGGCGGGCAGCGGGCTCGGTCTGGCGATCACTCAGGAGAACGTTCGGCTGCACGGCGGTACCGTGCACGCGTCCAACGAGCCCGGAGGCGGCGCGGTCCTCACCGTGGAACTCCCGCTGGAGGGGCAGTGAGGGGCGTACGAGTCCTCGGCCTCCTGCTGCCCCTCGTGCTGACGGTGGCCGGATGCGGGATACGGGCGACGGATGTCGTCGAGGTCGGCGACCCGGCGACGGTGGACGTGGCGCCGGGCGGCCCGGAGGGCACGCTGCTCTACTTCGTGTCCTCGTCCTCCGCCGGCCGGCTGATGCCGGTGGTGCGGCAGGTCGATCTGACGACGGAAGGCGATGCCGGCTCCGGGGGCGCGGTGCACGTGTGGCGCGGATCCGACAAGGCCATGATCATGCTCTTCGACGGCCCCACCAAGGCCGAGGCCGACGCGGGGCTGCGCACCGAACTGCCGTACATCCGGGCACTGGATCTGACTCTGGGGCCGGACGGGGTGACGGTCCGGGTGAACACAGCCGTCACGGAACTCTCCGAGGTCGCCCGGCAGCAGCTGATCTGCACGGCCGCCCAGGCCCGTACCGCGGACCGGGGTGCGGCGGTGAAGGTGATCGGCACCGACGGTGTCATCGCAGCGGCCCACTGCTCCATCTGACGCCCGCCCGGTCCGTGGGGTGTCGACCTCCATGCTCAGCTCCCGGAGTGCCGTCTTCGCCGTCGCCTCGATGGGCTGCTCGGCTACTCCGATGGCCCCTCGCGGGTCGGCCGTCGGATCGCGCGGCGCTTTTCGGGGCTGCTGTGGGCTTGTTTGCAGGAGTGCGGGCCGGAGTTGCGATCGGGCTTCTCACAGGCTTCTGCAACCGCGGTTCTGGGTGGGGGCAGAGCGGCCTGGGGCAGGTCACCGATGGTTGCCACCACTGGGTGTGTAGTGAATGATCTCGGAGGCGGCGGCCGCGTCCCTCCAGGGGCATCGGGGTAAGGGGGCAGCTATTCTTTCGGTGATCGTCAATGTGCTGATCGGCCTGGCGACCAGTCTCATCGGTGGTGCGTGCGTATGGCTCTGGGAACGCGGCAAGCGGTCCCGCGTGGTACGGCGCAAGGCAGACTTCTTCGGTGTGGTGCCGGGCGAGAC
This sequence comes from Streptomyces sp. NPDC014727, assembly GCF_043083485.1. Classification (NCBI taxonomy): domain Bacteria; kingdom Bacillati; phylum Actinomycetota; class Actinomycetes; order Kitasatosporales; family Streptomycetaceae; genus Streptomyces; species Streptomyces sp. NPDC014727. Next base: position 53,289 of record NZ_JBIBYR010000021.1, read on the forward strand.
CTGTGTGATCGTCATCGGCAACAAGTACAACCTGCCGGACGCGACGAACCGCAAGGACGTCCGCGCCATCGTCGAGGTGGCGACACTGGCCAGCCAGCTCGGCAGTGATGTAGTCACTGAATCCAGCAACGACTTCCGCGGCAGCAACGACGTCCGGACGGAGTTCTGCATCGGTGGCCCGCTCGGTGACGCCAACATCCGTACGGGTGGCCACCTGGCCGCGCATCTGCCGGGAGTCACCGTCCTTCCGTACAGCGAGGAGCCCGAGTCGGGGGCCTTCATCGTCGGCGGTCACCGGTATGTGTTCGAGAAGGACAGCGTGGAATTCACGCTGGTGGCCAAATTCACGCCACCGGAGGCCACCCGCCCGGTCTTCCTCATATGCGGACATAGCTCCTTGGCGAACCAGGCCGCCATCCACTACCTCAAGCGGCACCACCGTGACGTGGCTCGCTCCCTCGAATCGCTGGACCGTTTCTGCATCCTGATCAAAGTGCCGGCCATCAGAACGTACGGTTTCCAGGCCGCCGCCCTGGAGCGTGACATCACAAGGGAGGCATTCACCCGGGTCTGACGTCATGGGTGACGCCCGGCCGTCCGAAAGCCGACCGACGACGTCGGCACCGTCGTCGTTCGCACCGCCCACTCGTCGGACCTCAGTGCGGCCGTCCCGCCGACACAGGCTTGCCACAAGCCCCTCAAACTCAGCGCCCGTCATCGCATCCACCTCGGCCAGTGCCGCATCAGCCGACGATCGCCCCAGTGTTCCCCGCCCCTCGCGCTGTTCTGTGAGCCGGTAGCCTCGTGGCCGTCTCCGGGAGCTGGAGGAGAGATCGGACAGCTTTGGCCAAGAGCCCGGTCGCTTATGCATCCCGTTCAGGAATGACGCTGGATTATTGGGCGCCTCCCGCCTTACGGTGGCGCCATGAGTGATCATCCCGAAGCGCCTGTCGCGCCCGTCGAGGCCTATGAACCCCCCTACTACGTGGCCGTCTTCACTGCGGTGCGAACGCAGGACCAGAGCGGCTACGGCGAGACCAACGCACGTATGGAAGACCTGGTGAAGGACGTCCCTGGGTTCCTGGGGATGGACCACGCGCAGACTCCTGGCGGGCTGGGCATCACCGTCGGGTACTTCCGCGACGCCGACGCCCTCACAGAGTGGCGGAGCAACGTCGATCACCGCGCGGCGCAGCAGCGCGGGCGAGCCGAGTGGTACCAGAGCTACACGCTGCACGTGGCGAAAGTGGAGCGGAGCCACGGATTCACGCGAGCGTAGGTACCGCAGAGCCCGACGGCAGCCTGACCAACCGGAGCCACCTCAGCGACCGTCCCGCCACAAGCTCGCATCGAACAGGCCTGCGTCGCCCTCGCGAGCCCGATCTGGCGCCGCATCAGAGCACAGCTGCCTACGAGGATTCGCAGGTGCCGTGACGCGGCGTCATGGCAAGGTCATGCCCGAAGCAGCAGCGATGTGCCGACATGCGCCACCACACACCAGTCTCTCCCTGGTCTGCCGCTAACGAGGCGCGGTCGCTTTGAGCCAGTCGTCGACGGTGACGACGTCCGCCCACTGCGGGAACAGCTTCTCGGTGAGGAACCGGTGAACTTCGGCGTCGGTGTCCAGGCAGGCGTCGGCGAGGACGGTGAGGTCGAAGTCCAGGTCGTTGGCCTGGCACAGGGTGTGCAGCACCACGGCGCTGGTGGCGATGCCGGTGAGGACGAGGCTGTCGATGCCGTGCGCTCTGAGTACCACGTCGAGGTCACTGCCCGAGAACGCGCTCGCCCGTCTCTTGGTGACCACAACCTCGCCCGGCCGGGGCGCGACATCGGGGTGGATTTCGGTGCCGGGGTCGCCCTCGACATGGAGCCCGGCTCGCGCGACGGCGGTGAGTGCCCTGTTGTGCGGGCCGACTTCCGGAAAGCCCGGGCGCAATGCGATGACCACGTAGATGACAGGGATGTCTGCCGCACGGGCACCATCGATCGCCCTGCGCAGGCGCGGCAGGTATCCGGAGCCGTCGTCGGCAATGTCCACGACGGCTCGCTGGACGTCCATCACCAGAAGGGCGCTGCTCATACGGTCTCCAGGAACGACGTCGGTTCGCGCTGAAGCGGGCCGGGTTCTCCCTGCTCGGGGAGTGCGCGGCCGCCTGCACTGTGGCAGTGTGCCCGCCGGGGACGAGTTTCGCCAGGCGGCCTGCCATGGCGAGGTGGTCCGGTGCGTCCGGGGCACCGTTGATCGCGCACACGGGGACGGCGATCCCGGGTGGCCGTGACCGGTATCCGAGGGGCCGCTTCGCTGAGCATGAAGGGGAAGTCGCCGGAGAGCTTGCCGCTCAGACGCACGGTGGATACGAGGTTCCCCTCGGCGAGTAGTCTCCGGACCTCGACTCGCGAAAAGCCGAAGCCTTCGGCGATCATTCGCACCGGCCGCACCGGTATCCGCGCCGCACAGCCCGAGGCCTGGCCACTGTCGGCACAGGCTCCCACCGGCCGCGGTGCGTCCGGTGCGGCGGTGGACCGTACGGCGACTGCCAGGCAGGCCGTTCGGTTCGACCCGAGCCGGCCACGTCGCGGCGCCGTACGTCCGGGTCCTGGAACTCTTCGGCCGCCGGGCAGGGGGCATTGTCGTGCAGCAGGTCCAGGAGCTCGGGTGGTACGGAACGGACGTTCATCCGTTCCAGGACAGTGAGCTTGGTGGTGCCCCCGCACGCGGTGCACAGCGCGAGGAGCCACGCGTCGAGGAGCTTGTGGTTCGCGTCGACGCGGGATGTGCCGTTCGCCCGGAAGCGCTCGGAGGCGCACCTGTGGCAACGACGGGGAACGATGGTCAGGCAGGTGGGCACGACCACCCAGGTTTTGGACACAGAAATACACCGGTTCCAGTGAGAAGACCGCAGCGAAAAGGAGCGCGGCGCACATGTGCGTCGCGCGACGGATCAGCGCTCGAGGGGTCTCACTTGGTGTACAACGGCATGTCCTTGACCGGATGGCTATGGGCGGGAGCACGCTAACGGCACGCGGCAGTGTGGTTCCACTGATTTGCCGGGCGCGTGGCGATGCCTCGTGGTGGGCGCCCGCGCCACCCTCGGCCCATCGGACATGTCCTTGCAGTCCGGTGGGCGCCGGCCTGTTCGCTGCGCGAAGACCTCTCCTGACGCATGGGCGGGCATGTCGGCGGGCACGTGGTTCGGGATTCACGGCGGGTCCTGACGAGGCGGTCGGAGCGGCGCTACCCTGCGGCGAACAATCCTTCACTGGAGGTGTGCATGCGACGTTCCGTCGCGCGGAGTGTGTCGTTGTCGGCTGTTCTCGCCGCTGTCGTCACGGTCGGGGCAGCGGCCCCTTCCTCGTCCGCACCACCGACCGCGCCACCCCCCAAGTCGCCTGTCGCGGTGGGGTACGGAGGGGCGGTCGCCAGTGTCGACGCGGATGCGTCGGCTGCGGGCATCGAGGTGCTGCGCAAGGGCGGCAACGCGGTGGACGCCGCTGTGGCGACCGCGGCCGCGCTCGGTGTGACCGAGCCCTACTCGGCGGGTCTCGGCGGTGGCGGCTACTTCGTCTACTACGACGCCAGGAAGCACACCGTGGAGACGATCGACGGCAGGGAGACCGCACCGCGCAGCGCGGACTCCTCGCTCTTCCTGGAGAACGGCAAGCCGATCGCCTTCGACGCCGCCGTCACCAGCGGACTGAGCGTGGGCACCCCCGGCACCCCGGCCACCTGGGACACCGCGCTCGACACCTGGGGCAGCAAATCGCTGCGACAGGTGCTGAAGCCGGCCGAGCGGCTCGCCAGGGACGGGTTCGTCGTCGACAGTACGTTCCGCTCGCAGACCGAGGGGAATCAGGCGAGGTTCGCCGACTTTCCGGCGACCAGGAAGCTCTTCCTGCCGGGCGGACAACTGCCGGTGGTCGGCTCCGTCTTCAGGAATCCCGATCTGGCGCGTACGTACGAGCAGGTGGGCCGCAAGGGCGTCGACGAGCTGTACCGGGGCGAGCTGGCCGAGGACGTCGTACGGACCGTGCGCAACCCGCCGGTGGACCCGCAGTCCACCCGGGTCGTACGTCCCGGCGACCTCACGGCCAAGGACCTGCGGTCCTACCGGGCGCTGCGGCAGGCTCCGACGAAGGTCGGCTACCGGGGCCTCGACGTGTACGGCATGGCGCCCTCCTCATCCGGCGGCACGAGCGTCGGCGAGGCACTCAACATCCTTGAGTCCACGGACCTTTCGAAGGCGAGCGAGGCGCGGTATCTGCACCGCTACATCGAGGCGAGCCGGATCGCGTTCGCCGACCGGGGGCGGTGGGTCGGCGACCCGGCGTTCGAGGACGTACCGACGCAGGGACTCCTCAGCCAGCGGTTCGCCGACTCGCGGGAGTGCCTGATCAAGGACGACGCGGTGCTGACCAGCCCGCTGGCGCCGGGAGACCCCCGCCACCCGGCCGACTGCCGGGCCGGCGGCAAGGCCGCTCCGACGACGTACGAGGGCGAGAACACCACCCATCTGACGACGGCCGACAAGTGGGGCAACGTCGTCGCGTACACCCTGACGATCGAGCAGACCGGCGGCAGCGGCATCACCGTGCCGGGACGTGGCTTTCTGCTCAACAACGAGCTGACGGACTTCTCGTTCGCGCCCGCCGACCCGGCGGTCCACGACCCGAATCTGCCCGGTCCGGGCAAGCGTCCGCGTTCGTCGATCTCGCCGACGATCGTGCTGAAGCACGGAGAGCCGGTGCTGGCCCTGGGGTCGCCGGGTGGCGCCACCATCATCACGACCGTGCTGCAGTCGCTCATCGGCAAGGTCGACCGAGGGCTGCCGCTGGTCGACGCCATCGCGGCGCCGCGCGCCAGTCAGCGCAACTCGGCGACGACCGAGCTCGAACCGGGACTGTGGAACAGCCCGGTACGGGGACAACTGGAGGCGCTGGGGCATGTCTTCAAGCTGAACCCGGAGATCGGGGCTGCGACGGGAGTGCAGCGGTTGCCGGACGGACGGTGGCTGGCGGCTGCGGAGAAGGTACGCCGCGGAGGGGGTTCGGCCATGGTCGTGAATCCGAGCGACCGTCCCTGACGATAAGTCAATAGCCTTCTGTGCGGGGCCGGTTCTGCGTGTGCATAACGCGTGGGCCGGCCCCGCGGGTCTTGACGGGGACATGACTCAGGGGTCATCTTGGCCGCGTCGGTAAGGAAAGTTTCCTAATGGAAGGGCACCCCCACTGTGCGTACTCGAACGCTCGCCCTCGCCGCCGCTTTTGGCGCGGCCCTGCTCGCGGCCGCCACGCTGACCCCCGCCGAGGCCAGTCCGACCCCGGGTGCCGTATCCACCGTCGCACTCAGGGCGGATTCCGGCGCCGCCGTCCATGGCGGGGCCGGAATCAAGGAGGGTTCCGTCAGTGCGGCCGATCTGCTGGCCAAGGTCACCTCGTGTTCGCAGATCTCCAACGGCAAGTACCGTACGGACGAGGAGGCGTCGGCGACCATACCCGTCTGCGGCAAGAACGGTGCCGTGTTCTGGAAGGCCGACATGGACATCGACTGCGACGGTCAGATCACCACCGCCTGCAACGCGAACACCGACCCGTGGTTCCAGGACGACACGGCGTTCCACACCTCCGGCGACAAGCCGCTGAGTGCCGAGAAGCTGCCGTACGTCGTCGTGCCGAGCAGCAGCAGCATCTGGAACTACGGCAGTGCGGGGATCAAAGGTGGTGGCGTCGTCGCCGTCATCTACAACAACAAGGTCGAGTACGCCGTCGTCGGCGACACCGGTCCCAGCAAGATCGTCGGTGAAGCGTCGTACGCCACCGCCGAGGCGCTCGGCATCGACCCCGACCCGGAGACCGGCGGCGCCGATTCCGGCGTCACCTACATCCTCTTCAAGAACTCCCAGGTGTCGCCGATCGAGAGCCACAGTGCCGCCGTCACCGCCGGCGAGGCCTTGGCCAAGCAGTTCATCCAGAACAATTAGGGTCTTTTGTTCGGATCGGATCGGTTCGATTCGGATCGGCGAGGCGTGGCGCCGGGGCACGGGAGACTTGGGTGATCCGAACGAGAGGTCCTGGCGGCACGCGGAAGGAACGCGGTCACCAGGTGTTCACAACGCGGTCAGGATGCGCGGGCCGTCGTCGGTGATCGCCACCGTGTGCTCGGCGTGTGCCGCGCGGCTGCCGTCGGACGTACGCAAGGTCCAGCCGTCCCGGTCCGGGTAGAAGTCGTCGCTGCCGCCGGCGATCAGCATCGGCTCGATCGCCAGCACCATCCCGTGCCGCAACCGCATGCCACGGCCCGGTCGTCCCTCGTTGGGGACGGCCGGGTCCTCGTGCATCGATCGGCCTACGCCATGGCCGCCGAACCCCTCCGGGATGCCGTAACCGGCCGCACGGCAGACCGTGCCGATGGCGTGCGCGATGTCGCCGACGCGATTGCCGACCACCGCCGCCGCGATGCCCGCCTCCAGCGCCGCGAACGCCGTGTCGATCAGCCGGGTGTCCGCCGGCCGGGCGCGGCCGACGGTGAAACTGATCGCCGAATCGCCTGCCCAGCCGCCGAGCGTCGCGCCCGCGTCGATGCTCACCAGATCGCCGTCGCGCAGCCGTTGATCGGTCGGGATGCCGTGCACGATCGCGTCGTTGACCGACGCGCAGATGACCGCGGGGAACGGGGTCGGGGCGAAATGAGGCCGGTAGTTCAGGAACGGCGAGCCGGCGCCCGCCTCGCGAAGAACCTTTCGGGCCACCTCGTCGAGTTCGCGCAGGGAGACGCCGACCGCCGCCGCTTCCCGCGCGGCTGTCAGTACGTGTGCCACGACTCGGCCCGTCTCGCGCATCGCTTCGATGGACGTGTCTGTCTTGAGCTGCACCATGCCAATTACTATACCGGTCGTGGCGGTATTAGAATGACGGCATGGTACGGACGCCCCTGACCCCGGAAGAGCGCCTCCGCGGCGAACGCCTCGGAGCGCTGCTCCGTGAGGCGCGCGGTCGGCGCAGCATGGTCGAGATCGCGGCGAGCGCCGGAATCTCCGCCGAGACACTGCGCAAGATCGAGACGGGTCGCGCGCCGACCCCCGCCTTCTTCACCGTCGCGGCGCTGGCCGGGGCGCTCGGACTGTCGATGGACGAACTGCTCAGACGCTGCGCCCCGGTGCCGGACGAGGTGCCGCTGGCGGGATAGGTGTGATCGGGTCGTCCGCCGGACGGTCGGACCGCCCGCACCGTCCCCATGCGCTACGGGTGGCCGGCGTCGCGGGCGCGCCCCGGGGTGGCGGATCCACGGGAGGCCGGTGAGGACCGCACGGTGCGGTGCTCTCGAACGAGGGAGGGCAGCAGCCGGAGTTCGGGGTACCCGGGCGCCGACGCCGGACACCGTGCTGGGCTCAGCCGTGCTCGGGTCCCGACGCGGCGACTCCGGAGGATTCACGCCGCGTCCACTCCGTCGCGGCGCCAGGCCGGCCGACCTCGCCCGCAGCGGTCGAGCCGCGTCCCTCGCTCTCTCCCGGCGGCGGGTAGAACCGCCGGGCCCAGCGCCGGAACGGGCCGATCGGGCCGTCGCCCGGAGCCAGCCGGGGCGGCTGCTGGTACTGCTTGTGGTTCCAGATCGGGAAGTCGGCGGCGGTGAACTCGCAACTGGAGCGGAAGACCGCGCGGTCCAGCAGTCGCGCTGCGGTCCGGCTCACCGCCCGCGCAAGCGGGGCCGGCAACCGGGCCGGCTCCGTGAACGCGATGCGGTTCCTCTGCCGGAACTGCATCCGGTTGGGCGCGATCGCCGTCGGCAGCACCATCGTGCACATCCGCAGCCCGATCCGAGGGGTGTGCACATCGGCGTGCAGGCAACCGAGTCCGTATCCGTCCACCTCCACCTCGACGACGAAATCGCCCAGCAGCGGCGCCGACTCGTGGGCCCGCATGGACACATGGAACGCTGCATCGTCGTAGACGACCGGCCCGCCGATCTCGGCCTTCGCCCAGCCGTGCAGGGTGGCGAAGTGCCCGAGGTCCACCGAGTTCTCGATGACTTCCTGGACATTGCCGGCCAGCTCCCAGGCGGCACTGCGGGCCGGGCGGTGACCCACCTCGTGCCAGTCGGGGATGAACCAGTCCGGTGCCCGGCCGTCGTGGTGCCGCCAGACGAAGACAGCACCGTTGACCTCGTGCACCGGCAGTTGGGTCAGAGGCGACTTCGGCGGCTTCGTGTCGTATCCCGTCCGCACGCACGCGCCGTCGGGGCCGAACGCGAAGAAGTGGAACGGACAGACCAGATCGTCGCCGTCGACCTTCGCCAGACCGAGATGGGCGCCGAGGTGCGGACAGTACGGGCGGATGGCGCGGACCGCCCCCGTACCGAGCCGGTAGAGCACCACGTCCTGCCCCGCCAACGGCCGGGTGAGCACCGTGCCCGGCCGTAACTCGTCGGAGAAGGCCAGTGCGGCCCAGCCGCTCGGATACGGCAGGGCGGGTGCCCCCGCCGCATCGGCCGGCGTCGGCCCCTCGCTGATGGCGTGCCCGTACGCGCGTGACAGCCCCACTGCTTCCCCTCTCAGGATCGGTCGCCTGGAGGCTGCCCAGAGCGCTCCGAGATCCTCCCGGTACGCCGCACATCACCCGAACGGGAAAGAACGCGGAACGCCTTGACGTCGTCCGCGGTCGCGCCGTCCAGGGTCCGCCGCTGGTGCACAGCGGCCGCCCGGCTGTCCCATGGAGAACCCCGGGCGACGGACTCGGCAGGGCCGCACTCCCCGACCCCGCGGGTCAGCCCGGTGCCATGCGGCTGAGGGATTCCCAGTCCCGGTACTGCTCCGCACGCGCCCGGCTCATCTCCTGGACGAGGTCGAACGACCGGCCGCCGAGAATCAGGCGCCGAGGCGGGTCCGGCAGTGCGGCCAGCTCCATGATCGCGGGTGCTGCCGTGCTCGGGTTTGGACCGGCGTCCTCGCCCCACATCTCGGCCAGCCGGGCGCGCAGCGTGTCGTAGGCCGGGTCGAGTGCCGTCGTCGTCGTGCCCGCCGTGAACAGCCCCGTGGCGTAGCCGCCCATCTGGACGACCGTGACCTTGATCCCGAACTGCTCGACCTCCATCGCCAGCGCCTCGCTGACCGAGTCGAGCGCCGCCTTGCCCGCCCCGTAGAACCCGACGGAAGCCATGCCGCCGCCGGTGCCCATCGACGTGATCTGCAGGACGCGCCCGGAACTCTGCGCACGCAGGTGGGGGATCACGGCCTGCGCCACCCACACCGCCCCGAAGAAGTTGACGTCGAGGTGATCCCGGATCTGCTCCTCCGTGGCCTCCTCCACCATGCCGTACAGCAGACCGCCCGCGTTGTTGACCACGACATCGAGTCGGCCGAACGCCGCCACCGCCTGTTCCACCGCCTCGAACACGGCCCGGCGGTCGGAGACGTCCAGAGGGAGCCGTACGAGATCGTCCGGATATTTCTCGCCCAGCCCGGCGAGCGGCTCGACGTGGCGGGCGGCTGCAACGACCCGCTCTCCTGCGGACAGAACCGCCTCGGTGAACGCGCGACCCAGGCCACGGGAAGCACCGGTGATGAACCAAACCCTGGCACCAGGCACGGAAACCCACTCCTTCGTCCGCGGCGAATGCCGCGCTCCACGACGGCGTCCTCGCAGGGCATGTTCGCCGCTCGACGAGACGGACCGTTCCGTCTCGTCAGACCATAACGGACCCGCCCGTGCGGATCCAGAGACTTTCCGGATCGCCGGCCTGGGTGGCGGTCCTGAACGCTGCGTGGGAGGACCCTGCGGTGATGCGGCAGGGAGACGCACGTCACATCTGCGCCTGTCACATCGCGCGGTGCCGTTCCGTCAGAGAGGTGTAACCGCCAACAACGGCAAGGAGTGCACCATGAACGCTCGCTTGAACCTCTTCGGCAACCCGGTCATCGGCAAGGCCCTGAAGCATGTCGTCGCGGCGGGCAAAGTGATCGCGGACTCGACGCTGCCGGACTCGACGCGCGAACTCGTACTGCTCCGCGCCAGTCAGATCAATGGCTGTGCCTACTGCGTCGACATGCACAGCAAGGACGCCGCGCACGCCGGGGAGACCTCGGTGCGTCTCAACCTGGTCGCCGCCTGGCGGGAGGCCACGGTGTTCACCGACGCCGAGCGCGCCGCCCTGGAGCTCGCGGAGCAGGGCACCCGCATCGCCGACGCCGCCGGTGGTGTCGGCGACGAGGTCTGGGCGAACGCCGCGAAGCACTACGACGAGGAGCAGCTCGGCGCCCTGGTGTCGCTCATCGCCCTCATCAACGCCTTCAACCGCGTGAACGTCATCACCCAGCAGCCGGCCGGTGACTACCGGCCCGGCCAGTTCGCCTAGGAGCTCTCGTCCGGATCACGTCGGGCGCGCGGGGTCCGGCCCGATCCGAACGAAAGGCCGCACCGGGAAGCGCCCGGCCGGACCCCCTCCTCACGGGTCCCGGCCGAGCGCCGGTGGGCGCGCACGCGGGTGGAATCCGTCGCGTCGGCCCGGTTCGGATCCTCATCGGCGTCGTGACCCGACCGTCCGGACGGAACGGCTCAGCGCGCCCGCTGCTCGTACCCCACCAGGCGGACGCAGACGGCGAGTCCCTCGATCGCCTGCTCCAGCTCCGCGAGGCGCGGGTAGCTGGGGGCGATCCGGATGACCGCGTCGCGCGGGTCGTCGCCGTAAGGGTGTGTGGCGCCGGCCGGGGTCAGTACGATGCCCGCCGCGGCGGCGCGGCGTACGACCTCCTCGGCGCAGCCGTCCGGCACCTCCAGGGTCACGAAGTAACCGCCCTTGGGCGAGGTCCAGGTCGCGAGCCCTGTCCCGCCGAGCTCGGCCTCCAGGATCCGCGCCACCGCCTCGAACTTGGGCTGCAGCAGGGCCCGCTGGCGCTCCATGTGGGCCCGCACCCCGTCGGCGTCCCGCAGGAACAGGACGTGCCGCAGCTGGTTGATCTTGTCGGGGCCGATCGACCGCTTGGCGTTGTTGCCGAGCAGCCACTGCACATTCGCGGGCGAGGAACCGAAGAAGGCGACGCCCGAGCCCGCCGTCGTGATCTTCGAGGTGGAGCCGAACACGAAGGCCCGGTCCGGGTTCCCGGCTCCGGTGCAGGCGGCGAGCAGATCGGCGATCTCGACGGGCTCGTCGGTGAGGTGGTGAGCGGCGTAGGCGTTGTCCCAGAATATTCGGAAGTCGGGAGCCGCGGTGTTCATCGAGGCGAGCCGTGCCACGGTCTCGTCGCTGTAGCAGACGCCGTCCGGGTTGCTGTACTTCGGCACGCACCAGATGCCCTTGATCGCGGGGTTCTCGGCGACGAGCCGTTCCACGGCATCCATGTCCGGGCCCTCGGCGGTCATCGGCACCGGGATCATGTCGATCCCGAACCTCTCGCACAGCGCGAAGTGCCGGTCGTAGCCGGGCACCGGGCACAGGAACGCGATCCGCTCCTGCTCCACCCACCGCGACCGGGCACCCGGCAGCACGCTCAGCAGCGCGTGCACCAGGCAGTCATGCATCAGTTCGAGGCTGGAGTTCCCGGCCGCGAGCAGTTGCCCGGCCGGTACCTGGAGCACCCCGGCGAAGATCTCCCGGAGTTCGGGCAATCCCTGCAGTCCGCCGTAGTTGCGCAGGTCCGTGGCGTCGGCGGAGGTGTGCCGCCCGCCGGGCAGGCTCAGCAGGTCGTCGGAGAGATCGAGCTGTTCCGGCGCGGGCTTGCCCCGGGTGAGGTCGAGCGAGAGTCCGAGTCCCGCGAGGACCCGGTAGTCCTGGCGGGCCCGCTCAAGGGGCTCCGTCGGGGCGACGGGGCTCAGCTCGGTGGTCATGGTGTTTCCTCTCGCAGGTGCCGCACTGTCGGGTGACGCCTGCCGAGAATACAAACCGGCGCGCGGGACCGGGCCGGGAGCCGGGTGCCGTACGGGCCCCGGGCCGGTGCGGACGTGTGGCCCGCACGGGTGTGAAACATGATCGACTCCGCCGGTTCACGGCGATGGTCTTGCCCCGCTGTGTGACGGGGCCTACGTTCTCCTCTACGCACGTGTCTACGGGCGTAGAAACGCGTAGAGGCTCTCTGACGCCGCGTCGAAGGAGCAGCTCATGTCCCAAGTCGTACGCGCCGCACTCGTCCAGGCGACCTGGACCGGCGACACCGAATCCATGATCGCCAAGCATGAGGAGCATGCGCGCGAGGCCGCCCGCCGGGGCGCGAAGATCATCGGCTTTCAGGAGGTGTTCAACGCCCCCTACTTCTGTCAGGTGCAGGAACCCGAGCACTACCGCTGGGCGGAAGCCGTTCCGGACGGGCCGACCGTCCTGCGGATGCGGGAACTCGCCCGCGAGACCGGCATGGTGATCGTCGTGCCGGTCTTCGAGATCGAGCAGTCCGGCTTCTACTACAACACCGCCGCCGTCATCGACGCCGACGGCTCCTACCTCGGCAAGTACCGCAAGCATCACATCCCGCAGGTCAAGGGGTTCTGGGAGAAGTACTACTTCAAGCCCGGGAACGTCGGCTGGCCGGTCTTCGACACCGCCGTGGGCAAGGTCGGCGTCTACATCTGCTACGACCGTCACTTCCCGGAGGGATGGCGTCAACTCGGCCTCAACGGAGCTCAGTTGGTGTACAACCCGTCCGCTACCTCGCGCGGCCTGTCCAGTTACCTCTGGCAGCTGGAACAGCCCGCTTCCGCTGTCGCCAACGAGTACTTCGTCGCCGCGATCAACCGCGTCGGCCAGGAGGAGTACGGCGACAACGACTTCTACGGAACCAGCTACTTCGTCGATCCGCGCGGCCAGTTCGTCGGCGAGGTCGCCAGCGACAAGGAGGAGGAACTCGTCGTCCGCGACCTCGACTTCGGCCTCATCGAAGAGGTCCGGCAGCAGTGGGCGTTCTACCGGGACCGCCGACCCGACGCGTACGAAGGACTGGTGGAGCCGTGAGCAGCCTGCACCGACGCCATCTCGCCGTCAGCCCCGACTGGCTGGCGCTCTACTACAAGGACCCGCTGGAGATCACCCACGGCGAGGGCCGCCATGTCTGGGACGCCGACGGCAGGCGCTACCTCGACTTCTTCGGCGGCATCCTCACCACCATGACCGCCCATGCCCTGCCCGAGGTGACCAAAGCGGTCAGCGAGCAGGCCGGACGGATCATCCACTCCTCCACGCTCTACCTCAACCGGCCGATGGTCGAGCTGGCCGAACGCGTCGCCACGCTCTCCGGCATCCCGGACGCGCGGGTCTTCTTCACCACCTCCGGCACCGAGGCCAACGACACGGCCCTGCTGCTCGCCACCGCGTACCGCAGGTCGAACCAGATCCTCGCGATGCGCAACAGCTACCACGGCAGATCCTTCTCCGCGGTCTCCATCACCGGCAACCGCGCCTGGTCGCCCACGAATCTGTCGCCGCTGCAGACGCTGTACGTGCACGGTGGCGTCCGCACCCGCGGACCCTACGCGCACCTCGGCGACGCCGAGTTCGTCGCGGCCTGCGTCGCCGATCTGGAGGACCTGCTCGGCCACACCCGCGAGCCCGCCGCCCTGATCGCCGAACCCATCCAGGGCGTCGGTGGCTTCACCTCACCACCGGACGGTCTGTACGCGGCCTTCCGCCGGGTCCTCGACCGCCACGGCATCCTGTGGATCTCCGACGAGGTGCAGACCGGCTGGGGCCGCACCGGCGAACACTTCTGGGGCTGGCAGGCGCACGGCGAGAGCGGCCCGCCGGACATCCTCACGTTCGCCAAGGGCATCGGCAACGGCATGTCGATCGGCGGCGTCGTGGCCCGCGCCGACGTCATGAACTGCCTCGACGCCAACTCCATCTCGACGTTCGGTGGCTCCCCGGTCACCATGGCGGCCGGCCTCGCCAACCTCTCGTACCTCCTCGACCACGATCTGCAGGGCAACGCCCGCCGTGTCGGCGGACTGCTGATCGAGCGGCTGCGTGCGATCGGCGCGGCCTCGGAGTGCGTACGGGAGGTGCGCGGCCGGGGCCTGATGATCGGGATCGAGCTGGTCGAGCCCGGCACCGACGAGGCGAATCCGCGGGCGGCCACCGCCGTACTCGAAGCGGCCCGTGAGGGCGGTCTGCTCATCGGCAAGGGTGGCGGTCACAACACCAGCGTGCTGCGGATCGCACCACCGCTCACGCTGACCGTCGCGGAGGCGGAGGAGGGCGCCAAGATCCTGGCCGAGGCCCTTCGATCGGTGGCATGAGCGACGGGGCGCGGCCGGGGCCCGGGGTGACTCCGGGGCCCGGCCGAACGGTCAGTCCCGGTGGCCGGTGGGGCGGGTGAGGTCCAGGGTGCGGACCGGGTCGAGCTCGCCGTAGTACGCGAGGTTCTTGTAGCGCACCTCTGTGACGGTGAGCGCGGCCTCGGCGACGCCTCGGTCCACGGTGGTCTTGAAGCGCACCGAGCCGTCCTTCTCGGTCGTACCGGTCAGCCGGCGCACCTGGCTCCCGGCCGTCAGCTCGGCCGTGACCTTCGCACCCTTCACCGGCTTGCCCTGCGCTGTCCTCACCACACCGTTCGTGGTGACCTTCCAGGCGGCGTCGGAGCCGGGCCGGCCCAGCAGCCGGGTGTCGGCCTCCAGCGAGGCGACGGCGAGCTGCGACGGCGGGTTGGGCCGGCCGAGGGCGACCTGGTCGACCGCCCAGAAGGCGCTGTTCGTACCGGTGCAGCGGAAGCTCAGCCGGGCCGACTTCGCGCCTGCCGGAACGTCGAGCTCAAGGCGCTCGACGGTGTTGACATCGCTCCGGTACGCCTTGACGAGCTGTGGGACACCACCGTCGTAGGCGACGTACACATCGCCGGTCTGCGGACCGTCGACACGGTAGTTCGTGGCGTACGAAAGGGTCGCCTTCGCGTACGTCGGCGCGCGAGAAGGTGTCGAAGGTGGCGCCGTCGATGCCGATGACCAGGGTCTTCGCCTGCTTGGTGCCGGACGGCAGACCGGCGTACGGGGCCGCGGCCGAGGCCGCGGACTCCTGGGCATGGGCGGCCGTGGTGGCGAGCGGCAGGGCGACGGCCGCGGCGGCCAGCACCGTCCGCGCGGCGCGCGACAGGGACACGTGATCCTCCGGGATCGGTCGGTGGGCACCGGACTTCGGGGTCGTCCGGTGATGTGTCCGAGTTCGCCGTCGGTGGTGAGCGGACCACGCCGCGTACGGGACGAGCGCATGAACCGCACTCAACATCTGGACCAGATCCGTCATCAATCCGTGACCTTCGGGCGTCGTTATCATCGGCCGATGAACTACCGGCGCCTCCTGTACTTCCTCGCCGTCGTCGAGGCCGGGACCATCACCTCCGCCGCCGCCGGCCTGCATGTCGCCCAGCCGGGACTGAGCCGTCAGCTCAAGACGCTGGAGCGCGAGATGCGGATGACCCTCTTCGAGCCGCGCGGCAACCGGCTGGCGCTGACACCGGCCGGCCGTGCCTTCGTGCCGCTGGCCCGACGGCTCATGGCCGAGACCCGGACGATGGAGGAAGCGGTCGAGGCGCTGCGCTCGGGACAGGTCTCCCAGTTGGTCGTCGCGGCCACGCCGGCGTCGATCCGCGGCTTCCTGGCCGGATTCATCGCCACCACCGGACCGGAGGACCCGCCGCTGCTCACCCGGCAGGCGAGCCACTTCCGTCTCGACGAGGAACTGCTGGACGAGGCGGACCTGATCGTCTCCCCGGCGGCGAAGGCGGCCGGATTCGAGACGGTCGACCTGGGCGGCATGCCACTGAAGGCCTTTGTCGCACCCGGGCACGCCTGGGCCCGCGCGGGGCGTACGGAGGTGGACCTGGCTGAACTCTGTGACAGCCGGATCTTCGCCCACTCCCGGTCCAGCGTCAGCCGGGCCGTACTGGAGAACGCGCTGGGGCAGCGGCGGCTGGTGCCCGCCCGGCTGACCGAATGCGACGACGGCCCGACCGTCGAGGCCCTCGCGGTCGCCGGACACGGGATCGGCGTGAGTACGGATCTGCCGAGGCTCGGCGGCTACGGGCTGCGGATCAAGGGCGGTGGCCCGTCCGCGCCGGGCGCGTGCGGCACGGACGCGCTGCAGGTGCCACTCCATGTGGCCTGGTTGCCGGGGCACTTCGCCACGGATCTGATCAGGTCGATGGCGCTGCGGCTGCGGGACTACCTCGCGGGACAACCGGACTCACTTGCTCCGCCGGAACGGCCGACGAGCTGAAGCATTCCGCAGGAAGCCCGCCATCATGCCTGAACCGCATGGTCCCCTTGCCATCTATGTATTGGACGGCATGAAGACGCCCTCCTGATACTGAGCGGACAGTGCGAGGGCGGCCGGGCGAGCGGGCCGCCGCTCGTGGCGACGCCCACCGTTCTCGGCGATGCGCACCGCTCACCACGCGGCCCGTCGTGCACGTGCGGGTCACCCTCCACGGCGACGACCACCACGACACCCGTTTCGATCCATCCGTACCACCCGAAGGACATCCCTGTGACCGTCACGTCACCCGCCCCCGTGTCCGCCCCCGTCCACACCCCCGCGAGCGGGCAGAGCGAATCGGACCCGGCATCCGCCAGGTCGGCCGGTCACGCCATCGTCGAAGCCCTCGCGCTGCACGGTGTGGAGCGGGTGTTCGCCGTGCCCGGCGAGAGCTATCTCGAACTTCTCGACGGGCTGCACGACTCCGACATCACCACGGTCGTCTGCCGGCACGAGGGCGGCGCCGCCTACATGGCGGAGGCCCACGGCAAGCTCACCGGCGAGCCCGGCGTCGCCATGGTCACCCGCGGCCCCGGTGCCGCCAACGCCTACGTGGCCATCCACGCCGCCTGGCAGGACGCCACCCCGATGGTGCTGTTCGTCGGCCTCGTACCCAGCGACCACCGCGACCGGGAGGCGTTCCAGGACTTCGACCCGCGCGCCTGGTTCGGTACCCAGGCCAAGCGCGTCCTCCTCCTCGACCAGCCGGAACGTGCGTCCGAGCTGGTTGCCGAGGCGTTCTTCGCGGCCCGCTCCGGCCGTCCCGGCCCCGTGGTCGTCGGCCTGCCCGAGGACATCATCACGCGCCCCGCGCCGCCGGAGATCCATCCCGTCCTCCCGGTGACGGGCGGCGGCGTCGCACCCGCCGAACTCGACGCGCTGCGCGAACTGTTGATCCGCGCCGAACGTCCGCTCATCCTCACCGGCGGACCCTGCTGGACCTCCCGTGCCGCGGCGCGGCTCACCGCCTTCGCCGAGCTGCACCGCATTCCGGTGGCCCAGGACTGGCGCGCCTCGGACCGGGTTCCCTTCGACTCACCGGTCAACATCGGCCAGTTGGGATACGGGCGACGCGACTCGCTGGCCCGTCGCGTCGAGGAGGCCGACCTGCTGCTCTGCGTCGGCGGCGTGCTGAGCGACGTACCCAGCGACGGCTACACACTGCGCCAGTCCCCGGCGGCCGTCACCGTGGTCGCCAACATCGACGCGACGCTGCGTGGTCGCAGCGGCGGTCTCACCCGGCAGATACTCGCGGCCCCCGACACCTTCACGGAAGCCCTGACCGGCCTCGACCTGACCGGCCACCCCGACTGGACGCGGTGGACCGCCGAGGCCCGCGACGAGGAGGCCCGGCATGCCGCACTGCCTGCCGAGGTCCGTACCGGCGCCGGACTCCCCGCGACCGCGCCCGGCACCGCCCACATGACGACCGTCGTCGCCGAACTCGTCGAGCGGCTCCCCGACGACGCCGTGTACACCTTCGGTGCCGGCAACCACTGCGTCTGGGCCCAGCGCTACCTGCCGACCCGGGTCTTCCCCAGTCAGCTCAGCATGCGCAACGGCTCGATGGGGTACAGCGTCCCGGCCGCCGTCGCCACCTCGCTGGAGAGCCCGGACCGCCTGACCGTCGCCGTCGCGGGCGACGGCGAGTTCCTGATGAACGGTCAGGAGATCGCCACGGCGGTCCAGCACGGAGCGGCCTTCCTGGTGATCCTGATGGACAACCAGCAGTACGGAACGATCCGAGAACACCAGGAACACCACTACCCCGGCCGGATCAGCGGCACCCAGCTCGCCAACCCCGACTTCGCCGCCTACGCACGCGCCTTCGGGGCCCACGGCGAGACCGTCACCTCCGACGACCAGGCGGCCGGAGCCGTCGAGCGGGCCCTCAAGGCCGTGACCGACGAGCACAGGCCCGCCGTCATCCACGTCGTCGTCGACCAGAACATTCCCCTGCCGTAAGGGAGCACGCACATGACCACCACTCAGTATGCCGTCGTCGACCCGGCCACCGGGGCGAGGGTCCGCGAGTACCCGCAGGCCAGCGACGCACAGATCGCGGAAGCCCTGGCCGCGACCGCCGCCGCGCAGGCCGCCTGGCGCGGTCGTGCCCTCGACGACCGGGCGGCACTGCTGCACCGGGTCGCCGATCTGCACGCCGAACGGAAGGACCGGCTGGCGACCCTGATCACCCAGGAGATGGGCAAGCCCGTCGCCCAGGCCGGTATGGAGATCGACATCGTCGTGTCGATCTACCGCTACTACGCCGACAACGGCGCCGTGTTCCTCGCCGACGAGGAACTGGCCGTCGCGTCGGGCGGTACCGCCGTCGTCAGGAAGGAAGCGGTCGGGCCGCTCCTGGGGATCATGCCGTGGAACTTCCCCTGCTACCAGGTCGCCCGGTTCGCCGCGCCCAATCTGATGCTGGGCAACACGATCCTGCTCAAGAACGCCCCGCAGTGCCCCGCGTCCGCCCTCGCCATGGAGCAGATCTTCCGTGACGCGGGTCTGCCCGAGGGCGGGTACGTCAACCTCTTCGCCTCCAACGAGCAGGTGGCCGACGTCATCGCGGATCCGCGAGTGCACGGCGTCTCGCTGACCGGCTCCGAACGGGCCGGCGCGGCGGTCGCCGAGATCGCCGGACGGCACCTGAAGAAGGTCGTCCTGGAACTCGGCGGCTGCGACCCCTTCCTGGTGCTCGACGGAGCCGCTCTCGAACGAGCCGTCCAGCAGGCGTTCATCGGCCGGTTCGGAAACGCGGGCCAGGCCTGCAACGCCGCCAAGCGGATCATCGTCCTCGACGAGCATCATGACGCCTTCGTCGAGCAGTTCACCGCCGCGGTGCGGGCGGTGGAGCCCGGCGACCCCACCGATCCGGCCACCTTCCTGGGCCCGCTCTCCTCCGTCGCCGCGGCGGACGCGCTCGCCGCACAGGTCGACGACGCGGTGGCGCTCGGCGCCACGGTCCTCACCGGGGGCCACCGCGTCGACCGGCCCGGTGCCTGGTTCGAGCCGACGGTCCTCACCGGGGTGACCGACCGGATGCGCGCCTTCCACGAGGAGCTGTTCGGCCCTGTCGCCCTCATCCACCGGGTGGCGGACGAGGAAGCGGCCATCGCACTCGCCAACAACAGCCCCTACGGCCTCGGAGCGGTCGTCCAGTGCGCGGACGAGGAACACGCGCTGCGCGTGGCCGACCGTCTCGAAGCCGGCATGGTGTACATCAACGACGCCCCCGGCACCGCCGCCGAACTTCCCTTCGGCGGGATCAAGCGGTCCGGCATCGGCCGTGAGCTCGGCAGGTACGGCATGGACGAGTTCGCCAACAAGAAGCTGATCCGCGTCAGGCGCTGAACGTACTCCCCGCAGCCCGTCCCGACGGGCCGTACCCCCGGGAAGGCGCGTACACGAAGCGGCGCGGCGCCGCTCCCCGTCCGGGAGCAGCGCCGCGCCGCGTCCCGCTGTGGGCCGGTGGAGTGCCGGGCGGGGGAAACAGAAACGTCTTCAGCGGTTAGCCGCAGCGGTATTGCCACAGTGGGTAACCCACTTCTACGTTCTTCACCACGCACCTCATCTACGTGCGTAGACCCGTTCCGCCACCGTGAGGAGGGGTACATGAGCCGCACCGTCATCCACGGCGGTCTCGTCATCGCCGCGTCCGACGAAACCATGCCGACGTACCATCCGCCCTGCCGGCGAGCCTCACGGAACAGATCGGACAGGTGTGGCGGCCCACAAGCAAGTACCCCGTATCCGACGCGAATGGAGACAAAGCTGTGGCACGCACTCTGATCACTGGCGGCCTGGTCATCACGGCCTCCGACGAACTCCACGCCGACGTACTCATCGACGGTGGCAGCGTCGTGGCCCTGGCCACCCACGGCAGTCATGACTGGACCGCCGATCACGTCATCGACGCTGCACAGAAGTACGTGATCCCGGGCGGGGTCGACGCCCATACGCATATGGAGATGCCGTTCGGCGGCACGTTCGCTTCCGACACCTTCGAGACCGGGACTCGGGCTGCGGCCTGGGGTGGCACGACGACCATCATCGATTTCGCCATCCAGTCCAAGGGCGGTTCGCTCGGTGAAGGGCTCGATGCGTGGCACGAGAAATCGGATGGCAAGTGCGCGATCGATTACGCGTTCCACATGATCATGTCCGACGTGAACGAGTCTTCGCTCAAGGAAATGGACACGCTCGTCTCGGCCGGCGTCACTTCGTTCAAGCTGTTCACTGCGTACCCGGGGGTCTTTCTTTCCGACGACGGTCAGATTCTCCGGGCTATGCAGCGCGCCGGCTCGAACGGCGGGTTGGTGATGACCCACGCGGAGAATGGTCTTGCTATCGATGTGCTGGTGGAACAGGCTCTGGCACGTGGTGAGAGGGATCCGCGTTACCACGGTGAGGTCCGCAACGCCCTCCTTGAGGCGGAGGCGACGCATCGGGTGATCAAGCTGAGTCAGGTGGCGGGTGCTCCTCTCTACGTGGTGCACGTGTCGGCGCAGGAGGCCGTCGCTGAATTGGCGCGGGCTCGGGACCAGGGCCTTCCGGTATTTGGCGAGACCTGCCCGCAGTACCTCTTCCTGTCGACCGACAACTTGGCCGAGCCTGAATTCGAGGGCGCGAAGTACGTCTGTTCCACCCCGCTGCGTCCGAAGGAGCATCAGGCGGCGCTGTGGCGTGGGCTGCGGACGAATGATCTGCAGGTGGTTTCCACGGACCATTGCCCGTTCTGCTTCAAGGGGCAGAAGGAGATGGGCCGTGGGGACTTCTCGAAGATTCCGAATGGCATGCCGGGTGTCGAGAATCGCATGGACCTTCTGCACCAGGCCGTGGTGGACGGGCATATCGGCCGCCGTCGTTGGATTGAGATCGCCTGCGCGGCGCCGGCCCGGATGTTCGGCTTGTATCCGAAGAAGGGCACGATCGCTCCGGGGGCTGATGCCGACATCGTCATCTACGACCCGCATGCCGAGCAGATCATGTCCGCCGAGACGCATCACATGAACGTGGACTACTCGGCGTATGAGGGCAAGCGTGTAATGGGACGGGTGGATACGGTGCTGTCCCGCGGTGTTCCGGTGATCGACAAGCGCACCTATGTGGGTCAGTCGGGACACGGTGTGTATTTGCCGCGAGGGATCTGTCAGTACGCGAGCTGAAGCTGCCGTTGTGTGCGGTGAAAGCCGCAGGGGCGCAGGTTGACCAGTTCGAAGGGTGAAGCCCCATGCTGCGGAACTGGGTCCGGGCGGCCGGGGCGAGTCGGCCCAGGAAACGCCGGGCGGAGGTGCCGGCAGAGCCGCCCACGACATTCCTGAAGTCATCCCATCCGGGTCACGGTCAGCGTCCCATGCCGACCGGACCCGGCCGGCACCTCCACCACATCCGTCTCCACTCGTGTGTGCGCCCTCGCCCCTGGCCTGCCGCCCCAAGCTTCCCCATATAGAGGGGTTTAGCGAAGCGAAGGTCATGCACTGTGTGCGTAAGTCTCCGATGTCGGCCATGCTCGCTATTGGCAATCATTCACGCACAGAAAGTGATGGAGGGGACCTGTGCTTCGCACCATGAAGCAGCGCGTGGCAGTCGGTGCCGCCGCGGCATTCACCGTCGCCGGCGCCGCGCTCGCCGCCCCGACGGCGGCCGCAGGCGCCGCAGCCCGCAGCGATCTCACCTATGGCAGCGATATCCTGCTGCAGAACCAGTACGGCGGTGACGGCGGCTACCTCGACACCAACGGCCACTCCACCCAGCCTGGCGCCACCTACAACGTCAGCACCAACCAGACCCCCAACAGCCGCGGTCCGGCGACGTCGGTCTGGAAGGTCGTCTCCGCCACCGGCAAGACGAACGGCACCCGTGTCACCAGCGGCGATGTCGTCTACCTCGTCAACCAGTACGGCAGCGGCACCTACCTCGACACCAACGGCCATTCCACCCAGCAGGGCGCCAAGTACAAGGTGTCCACCACCGTCACCAAGGACCGCGGCCCAGGCACCGGTAAGTGGCACATCTTCGCCAAGACGTCCTCCCCCAGGGACGGCCACATCCGCACCGACGACATCGTGCACCTGCTCAACGACTACGGCTCCGCCAACGGCGGCTTCCTCGACACCAACGGCCATTCCACCCAGCAGGGCGCCAAGTACGAGGTGTCCACCAGTCACTACACCGACCGCGGCACAGGCACCGGCTCCTGGAAGGTACTGCCCGCCACCTGATCCTGCCTCTCCTCGCCGGGGCCCCGGCGACAGGCCAACGCTCGAACTGAGCCCGCAGCGCCGGACAGATCTTGATGCTCGGTATGCGCCGAGAGCCGGCGCGGCTGCTCGGTTGCGGCCCGCCCGTCGGTAGGGCGAGCCGCAACCGCTCCCGGCGTGGTCGCGGCAGGCCGCAGCCGGTGCAGCGTGCGCCGCCCCGGGGCGGCGCACCGGACCGTGCATACGGCCTACAGCGCCGGAGTTTCCAGCAGGCCCTTGCGGCGAGTAAGGTCGCGCGCGCCTTGCGGGCCGCGACCCGGGCCGTGGCCGCCTGCGGTGGTTCGGCGGCCGTCGTGATCTCACTGCGGTGCAGCCGCACCGCGAGCGAGAAGATTCCGTGCCGTGAACCCGAGCAGCCTGCGTGCGGCCGAGGTGTCGACCGGCGCCGCGCGACCGGGCAGCGGGCGCCGCAGCACGGTGGTGGGGTGGTAGCGGCGCAGCAGCTCCTCCGTCGGGTAGGGCACGATGATCTCGGGGGCGCAGAGGTGTACCGCGTGCGCTGCACGGCCGGGTACGTCCAAGGCCAGCAGCGCGGCCCTCGCCGCGTCATGGACCTCGAGGTACGTCCACAGGTCCCTTGCCCCCGCGGCCGGGTCGGCCGTGAGCCGGGCGGCATGCGCGCGCAGCCGCTCCTCGAATCCGCCCACGTACGGATAGCGCAGGCACACCACGCTCATCCCGTGCCGCCGCGCCATCATCTGCGCTGTCAGCTCGTCGACCTGTTTGGAGAGGCCGTAAGGGTCGGCCACCTGGGAAGCCATCGCCTCATCGACCGGTGCGTACGGCGGGTGCGGATCCTCGACGTCCGTCCAGGGCAGGCCGGTGACACCCCAGGAGCTCGCCACCGCCGCATGCCGGATCCCGGCCCGGCCTGCCTCCTCCAGGACGGTGAAGGTGGAGAGGCTGTTGCCCGCGAAGACCTCAAGCGCGGTGTTGCGCGCGGGAGTCGGGATCGCCGCCAGGTGGATGACCGCGTCGGCGCCCTCCAGAGCCGCCTGCACGGTCTTCGCGTCGGCGGCGTCACCGGTCACGACCAG
Source organism: Streptomyces sp. NPDC014727 (assembly GCF_043083485.1). NCBI lineage: Bacteria > Bacillati > Actinomycetota > Actinomycetes > Kitasatosporales > Streptomycetaceae > Streptomyces > Streptomyces sp. NPDC014727. Next base: position 76,811 of record NZ_JBIBYR010000021.1, read on the forward strand.
GCGCGCCGCGAGATCGCCGGGATCATCGAGGACCAAGGCGTTCGCCTCGATCCCGCGCTCGGCGAGCAGAGCGAGGACCGCTCGCCCGATCCGCCCGGCGGCCCCGGTGACCATCGCTCTGCCAACCATCCAGTCACTCTCCTGCCTCGGTGCTTCTACTCGTAGGCGCGCACGGCGACGACGTGCGCCGACGCCGCCCCGTTGGTGGTTTCCACGACGACCCGGATCGCCGATGTGGTGACCGGCTCCGCCAGCGTGTGCAATGCGCGTCGACGCCGATTCTGCGCCGCACGGGCGATGACGCGCCAGGCGCCGTCGGTATCCAGCGCCTCGACGTGGTAGTCGCGAAGGAGGGTGGGGAGGGTGTCGAAGGGCGTGCGGTGGTGGTGCAAGTTGATCAGGTCCTCGTTGACGTCGTCGTCGGCGATGACCTCGATCCGGCCCAGGGCGACCGGTTCGGGCCAGGCCAACTCGAGCCAGGGGGAAGGGACGTCCGCCAGTGGTGCGGAGACCCACATGTGCGGTCCCGCGTACGGGCGGGCGTAGCCGTCGGTGGCCTTGGCGGGGGAGTAGGCCGCGGTCTCTCCCGTACGGAAGCAGAAGGTGCGGCGCAGCAGACCCGTGTCCGTCCACTCGCGCAGCAACTGCGGCGATTCGTCCGACGGGCGCGGCGGGACGCGCGTGAAGCACAGGACGCCGGGGGTCGGGTGGTCGGAGCGGTGCAGAGCGAGGGCGTCGTTGGCGCGGACGACCAGGAAGGCGTTGCGCGGGGATTCGGGAGACCAGTTCAGGCCCGTCTTGAGCCACTGCCGGGCACCGGCGGCGACGGGCAGGGTGGTGGAGGTGACGAGGCGGCGCGGGACGTAGTTCTGGCCGAGTTCGGGGTCGTACAGATCGATCACGATCTCGGTGTCGCGGTCGGCGTCGACGAGCAGTTCCACCCCCGAGAGGCCCGGGTCCGCGGGGAGGACGAGTCCGGCGTCCGCCGCGAGCGGCCATCGCTCGTCGGAGTCCTCGACTGCCAAACTGCTCAAGGTGGATGAGGCCGTGGCCGTCGCCCGCAGGGCCAAGTCCTCCGGGTCCGTCGAGGCGAGGCCGATGAGCGAGGCATCCTGGCGCAGCAGCGCCCTGTGCAGCTCGGGTACGGGGAGTTCGCGCGGGGTGACATGCCCGGTGGCGCAGAGTGCCGCCGCCGTGCCGGCAGCCTGGCCGATCGTGGCGCAGGTCGCCATGACGCGGGTCGAGCCGAAGGCGACGTGGCTGGCGGAGATGTTGCGCCCGGCGAAGAGCAGGTTCGCGGTGTTCACCGAGTAGAGACTGCGGTACGGGATGTGGTAAATGCCGTCCGCGTAGAGCTGTCTGGCGCCTGCCTCGGTGGCGAACATGCCCTGCGGCGGATGCAGGTCGATCGACCAGCCGCCGAAAGCGACCCGGTCGGCGAACTCGGTCTGGCCGAGGATGTCGCCCTGGTGCAGGACGTAGTCGCCGAGGAAGCGCCGGTACTCCCGTTTGCCGGGGACCGCGCCCACCCACTCCAGGGTCATGTTCGCCGCGTCGAACTCGCCGGAGTTCTTGATGTGGTCCCAGATGCCGTGGATCACGGACCACAGCTCGTCGCGGATGCGTTCGTTGTCGTGGACGGTGTCGAGCTCTCCGCCGAACTCGATCCACCAGTACGCGCAGCCGTTGTCGCCCGCCTTGATGATGCGGCGCTGCGGGATGGAGGTCCGGGTGATGTCCTTGGCGAAGTTCGGCGGCACGAACTTGACGGGGTGACCGGCATCCTTCGTATAGAAGAGGAGGGTTGAGCCCAGGGTGATGTCGTCGGCCGTCTCCGGAGCCCATGCCTCGTCGTACTCGGCACGGGATTCCCGGCCGATGCGGTGGTGGGCGCCCGCCAGGTGGCCGATCAGGCCGTCTCCCGTGCAGTCGAGGAAGAGGGAGCTCTCGAAACGTATCCGCCGTTCCGAGCCCATCATCCAGCCGGTGACCGAGGTGATCCGCCGGGCCTCGTCCGGGCCTTCGGCGTCGACCTCGCGCACGTCGGTGTTGAGATAGAGCGTGATGCCGGGCTCGGCGCGCACGGCGTCCAGGACCACGGCGTCCCAGTAGTAGGGGTTCCCGTCCGGGTTGCGGAACTGGTTCTCCACGAGCAACTCGCCCATGATGCCGCCCTCACGGGCATGGTGATTCTTGCCGTGGCCGGTCGCGCCGCACACCCAGACCCGGACCTCGCTGCTCGCGTTGCCGCCGAGCACCGGCCTGTTGTTGATCAGCGCGACGCTCCGGCCGAGCCGGGCCGCGGCGATCGCCGCGCAGACCCCGGCCAGGCCGCCGCCGACGACGGTGATGTCGTGCCGTGCGGTTTCATTCCTCATGTCGTACGTCACTTACTTCCAGTCGGGATTGGCTGCGAGACCGTAGTAGATGCGCGGGGCACCGTCGAGGGTGAGGGTGATCTTGCCGCCGGAGGCTTTCAGAGAGCGTTCCTGGCCGATGCAGTTCAGCTCCCGCACCGTGCCGTGGACCGTCCCCGAGTGGGCGACGACGGCGGTCTTGGTCGTCCAGGTGTCGATCCAGGGCTCGGGCGATGCGTACCAAGGATCCTCGCCGTGCTCGGAGTTGAGGATGTACCCGTCCTTGCGGCTCCAGATGATCGACACCGGTCCGCCGGGAGTGGTGAAGAGGAGCCCCTTGATGTCCTGGTCCGCGAAGGCGAGATGCCGGACGAACTCGGCCTCGTCCAGGACCCGGGCGGCGGTCGCGAAGGCGAGGAGCGAGGGCTTGGCGCTGGTGTCGCGGTTCATCAGGCCGTAGTGGTACTCGGGGTTGGCCGGGTCGGCCTCCTGCGGATGGTGGATCACCGAGTCGTGCAGCTGGTACCAGTTGACGGCGCGCACGTTCTCGGACTTGGCGAGAGCGAGCGTGAGCAGCGTGTTCTCGGCGGCGTGACGGTAGGTGTCGCTCCACCACGCGTTGGGCCTGGTCGGTGCGTATGCCTCGGTGAGCCACAGCTCCTTGTCGCCGCCGTACTCCTCCAGGACCTGGTTCGCCTTGCGCAGCGCGCCGAGGAAGTTCCAGTACGAGCCGGACGACCCTTGCGTCCACTCCTCGGGCGGCGGCGCGAAGTCGGGGGTGAAGTTGCCGCGCCCGGGGTGGAAGGCGAAGGCGTCGATGAGGTCCCAGCCGCCCGCGTCATGGAAGTTCTTGGTCCATACGTAGTCCATGCCGCCGAGGCCGGCGTTCATGATCTTCATCCGCGAGCCCGCCGCGTCGAGGCGCGTGGTGACCTGGCGCAGACCGTCCCGGACGTAGGCGTCGGCGCCGCGGCCCGACATCCAGGGCTGGTTGACCTCGTTGCTCACCTCGAAGTACGCGGCCCCGGCGTCCAGGGCCTTGGCGACATTCGTGTCGGCCCAGGCCGCGATCTGCTCCGGACTGCCGCCCACGGGGATGCCGCTCAGCTCCACGTTGTGCCCGATGCCGTTCGCGTCCAGAGTCGCGATGTCGATGCCCGGGGCGCCTGCGTAGGCGATACGGATCCACTTGATGCCGAGCGTCTTGACCAGCCCGAGTACGGCGTCCTTGCCGGGCTGCAGCAGCCAGGGGTAGTTGGCGAGGCCGAACATCGACTCCTTGCCCGCTTTGTACGTGAACTCCGGGAGCACGCTCAGATTCGTGCGGGCCAGTGCCTTGTCGCTGCCGCTGACTGCCTCCACCTGGGTGAAGACGATGTTCTGCGAGGGCGAGGTGAGGGGGAAGGAGGCGTTCCAGGCGGCGCCCGCCCCCAGTTTCTTGGAGAGCGTTCCACCGGCGATCTTCTTGCCGCCGAAGTCGCGCGCCCACCAGGCCAGGGTCACCGTCCTGGCCGCGGCGGAGCCGTTGACGACCTGCGCCTTGAGCGTCATCGTCTGCCCGGCCGCCTTGTAGAGGTTGAACGGCTGGTCGGTCCACACCTCCACGCCGAGGGGCCTCTTGGCAGCGAGCGCTCCCGCCCCGCGCGGCCGTAGATCGCCGAGGACCAGATCGGCCTCGGTGATCGCGGAGTTCGCGCCGGTCGAGGTGCCGGGGGAATGGACCCATGTGGCGTTCGTGCTTGCGGGGTTGGTGGACGAGAGGCAGAAGAAGCCCTTCGATCCAGCCCACGTCTCCACGTACGCGCCGCCCGCGTTCACCTCGTAGGGGATGCCACCTCGGGCGTCCCGCTCCCAGACGGTCAGCGCTGTGTACGACTCCGCCGCGCTCGCCCCGTACACCGTGCGGGAGAACATGAAGCCGGCCGGTGTGAGCGTGCTGGAGCCGCTGACCTCCCACTTCATGTGTGCTTTGTGAGGGGTGACGTCGAAGGTGCCGCGCACCGTGACTCCGGACGTGCCGCTCGCCATCGTGTACGTGACCTGAATCGCGGGCCGCCCGTCGGGGAGCGTGATCCGGGCGGGGGTACCGCCGAAGGTGCGCTGCTGGCCGAGCGTGGTGTCCTTGATCATGAAGTGGCTGAGCAGGATGCGGTCGGCGCCCGCGCCGTCCTGCACGAGGACGCTGCCGTCGCTCCGGCCGACCAGGGTGATGCCGTCGGCCTCGATGGTGACCGGATCCGCGGCGTATGCGGGAACGGTCGGCAGCAGTGCGGCGCCGGTGGCGACGGCCGTGCCCTGGATGAATCTGCGGCGGGCGACTGACATGGAGGTGCCCTTCTCTTGGTCGGGGTGTTCGCACGCTCCGGATGTTCCGAAGCGGAAGGTGTGGTGGGAGAGCTGAGGGTTCGGCCGCCGGCTCCGGTGGAACTCAGCCCTTGACTCCGGTGAAGCCGAGCCCGGCGACGATGTACTTCTGGCAGACGACGAAGACGAGCACCGGCGGGGCGACGGCGAGCACCATCGCGGCGATCAGCTGGTCCTGCGGAGCCTGCGTGGCGAGCTGGGCGAGAGCGACGCTGATCGGCTGCTTCTCGGGGTCGGTGATGGCCACCAGCGGCCAGATGAAGTCCTTCCAGGAGTGCATCACCGCGAGCAGACTGATCACGGCGAGCACCGGCTTGCTCATGGGCAGCACGATCTTGGTGAGCAGTTGCCAGGTACTCGCCCCGTCGACCCGCGCCGCGTCGAACAGCTCCTTGGGCAGGGCGTCGAAGAACTGCTTGGCGAGTAGCACCGTGAAGGCGTTCGTGCCGGCCGGCAACCAGATCGCCCAGTAGGTGTCGCCCAGGTTGAGGTTCAGGAACGGCACATCGATCACGGTCATGAAGAGGCTGACCATGTTCACCGTGTACGGCACGAACATCGTGGCGAGGATCGCCCCGTAGACGGCCTTGCCGAACCTCGGCCTGAGCACCGAAAGGGCGAAGCCCGCCGTGGCCGAAACGAAGAGCTGCACGAACCACGATCCACCGACCACCAGGAACGTGTTCATCAGATAGCGGCCGACGCTCAGATCGGTGTACGCCGCCGAGAAGTTGCCCAGGGCCGGCCGGTCCGGCCAGAGGGCCAGGGGCTGAGTGGTGAGCTCGGTGGGCGTTGAGACCGCGCCCTTGACCATCCAGTACAGCGGTCCGATGCCGATGAGCAGCAGCAGGACCAGGGTGAACACCTGGATGGATCGCACTGCGGCGCGAACGCCGGGGCGTTGGCGGTCGTTGGTGGAGACGAAGGTGGTGAGCGTGGTCATGACGTGCTCCAGCTGCGGGTGGCCCGCAGATACACCGCGGAGAGCAGGGCGAGGGCGAGCACCATCAGGAAGGAGAGTGCGGCGGCCTGGCCGTACGCGCCGTCCTGGAAGGCGTACCGGAAGATCAACAGCAGGACCGTGAGGGTGGAGTTCTCGGGTCCGCCGCCGGTGAAGACGTACGGCTCGGTGAAGACCTGCACCGTGTTGATCAACTGAACGAGCATCAACAGGCCGATGACAGGCCTGAGTTGGGGAAGCATCACATGCCAGATCCGCCGCCAGATCCCGGCGCCGTCCACCTCGGCGGCCTCATAGAGTTCGCCGGGGATGCCGACCATCGCCGCGAGGTAGATCAGGACGGCGCCGCCCATGCCCGCCCAGGTGGCCTCCAGGACCAGCGAGAGCATGGCGCTGTCGGAGGACTCCAGCCACGAGTACGGGCCGAGCCCGACCTTGCCGAGGACGTTGTTGAAGAGTCCGCTCCCGGGATCGTAGAACCACTTCCAGAGCAGGATCGCCACCACCGGCGGGATGACCACCGGCAGATACACCAGGAAGCGGTAGACGCCCGCGCCGCGTCGCACCGTCGACATGATCGCGGCCAGGATCAGCGGCGCCGGGAAGCCGATCAGCAGGCCGAGGACCACGAAGAACAGGGTGTTCCCGACGGCGGTGCCGAGCAGCGGATCGTCGAACAGCGTACGGAAGTTGTCCAGGCCGACCCAGACCGCGGGCTCGACCAAATTGGTCTTCTGGAAGCTGAGCAGCAGGCTGCGCACGATCGGCCACCAGGCGAAGAGCCCGAAGACCAGCAGCGCGGGGACGAGGAACAGCCAGGCCGTGAGCTGTTTGCGGGCGCCGGTGCCACGTCGCCGCTGCGGCAGGGTTCGCGGCGCGGGCTCCTTGGACACAGCGGCCGGGCGCCGGGACGGAGTGAGCAGGGCCATGGGCCGGCTACTTCTGGTCCGCGGCGAGCTTGGCATTGACGTCCTTCTCGGCCGAGGCCAGCAGGGAGTCGATGTCGGCATCGCCCTTGGTGAGCACCGCCTGGACCACCGGGTCGAGCGCGATGTACAGCTTCTGCGCCTGGTACGGCGGCTCCGGCCTCAGCCTCAGCGTGGAGAGGCCGTCGATGTACGGCTTGAAGTTCTGCAGCTTCACATTGATGTACGGCTTGATCGCGGCGTCGATCTCGGTCTGCCGTTTCTTGTCGAAGACCGGCAGCGTCGGGACGCCCACCGCGGACTTCGGGTCGGCGGAGAGCGCCTTGGCCTGCTCGGCGGCGATGTCGGTGCTGTATTGCGGCTTGACGTAGGCGAAGGTCAGCCACTCGACGGCGGCTGCCGCGTGCTTCTTGTCGGCGGACTTCGGGACCATGTAGATGTCGCCGCCGGTGAGTGTCGCGTTGCCGCCGGACTGCGGCATCGAGGCAACCCCGAAGGCGTCGGTGTTCTCCATGCCGAACTGCATCTTCGCCAGTCGATACGTCCCCGGGCTGCCCATGAACATGCCGACCTGCCCGGCTGCGAACTGCTTGATCACGTCGTTCTGATTGTTGAGCAGGGTTTTGCCGAGCGAATCGTCCTTCCAGCGCATGTCCTTGAGCAGCCGCAACCCCCTCTTCGTCGGCTCCCCGGTGAGTGTGGCGGTGTACTTGCCACCCTGCTCCTTCTCCAGCTCGCCACCGAAGGCGTAGGACAGCATCGTCAGCTGCCAGCCGCCCTGGTTGTCCTTGGACTCGTGGACGAAGCCCGCCTTGCCGGTCCGGTCGCTGATCCTCTTGGCGGCGGTGCGGACTTCCGCCCAGGTGGTCGGCGGTCTGTCGGGGTCGAGACCGGCCTTCTCGAAGAGCTCGCGGTTGTAGACCAGGCCCTGGGCGTACGGATTCTGCGGTACGCCGTACACGTCGCCGGAGCTGTCGGTCAGCGGCTGGAGGACCTGAGGGTTGAACTCCTTGAAGTGCTTCCACTCCTTGAGCTGCCCGGTGATCGGCTGCACCTGCTTCTGCTGGATGAGCCGCTGCGGCTCGGTCAGCGGCACCTTGATGACGTCCTCGACATTGCCGCCGGACAGCTTCGCGGAGAACGTCAGCGGGTCGAAGACCGTGGTCGAACCCTTGACCTTGATGCCCGGGTTGGCCTTCTCGAAGTCGGCCACCTGCTTCTTGAACAGGGCGACCCCGGGCTTGTCGGTGGCCGGCGGCATGCCCTGCACCCGCAGCACGAGATCGCCGTCCCCGTCGGCGCTGCTCGGGGTGAGGGAGGAACAGCCCGCGAGGGTCGCGGTCAGCGCCATGCAGCCAAGTATGGCCGCACAGCGGGAGTTTCTGGGCATAACGGCTCCAAGAAGGGCAGGAGTGGGCTCGGCGCGGTGCCTTGCTCGTTGCGGTGGTGTGCGTCGTGGATCAGTGGACGGGTGCGGGGCCCGTCGAGGCGCGGGGGATCAGACGGGAGCCGATCTCCACGAAGGAGGAGCTGATTTCAAGTCCCTTTCCAACACGGCCTGTTGTGCTCGCGATCGTTTCGATCAGAAGGTCCCCCGCACGCGTGGCGATCTCCTCGGGGTCGATCCTGATCGTGGTGAGGCTGGGGGTGGAGACGGAGGCGAGCAGTGTGTCGTCGATGCCGATGACGCTGACGTCGCGTGGCACGCTCACGCCGAGGTTGGCCATCTGGTGCAGTACGCCGAGGGCGACCAGGTCGTTGTGGGCGATCACGGCCGTCGCATCATGGGCGGCGACGAGGGTGGCGGCGTGCACGCCCGTCTCGAACCGCGGCTCGTACGGTCCAAGTTCGGACAGGGAGAGGTCGAGCGCTTCGAAGGACTCCTGGATGGACTTGCCGCGGCTCAGCTCGGCGCGGGACGCGTTGATGAAGACGCAGCGCCGATGGCCGTACGCCTTCAACTGCTCGGCGGCCTGCGCGATGCCGGCGGACAGTGAGATCCGGACCTCGGGGATGCCCGGCACATGACGGTTCACCACCACCAGCGGCATCTGGCCCGCGAGTTCATGGAGCCGGTCCTCGGTGAGGGTGGAGGCCCACAGGATCAGGCCGTCGACCCGCTTCGATACGGCCGCGATGGCGGCCAGCTCGTCCGCCTCGCGCTCGTCGCTGTCGGCGACCAGGACCGTGTAGCCCAGGCGCCGGGCGCGGGCCTGCATCGCCTTGATGATCGGCGGGAAGAACGGGTTGGCGATGTCCGGGACGATCAGGCCGAGTGTTCCGGTGCCGCCGCCGCGCAGTGAACGGGCCGCCGGGTTGGGGGAGTAGCCGAGTTCGGCCGCGGCGTCGAGGATGCGCTGCCGGGTCGCCGGCTGCACCTGGTCGGGTGCGGTGAACGCACGGGACACCGTCGACACCGAGACGCCCGCAGCGCTCGCCACCTCTCGGATCGTGACTGCCACGGACGGCCTCCTCGTCGTCTTGAGCCGGGGACCCCGGTCGTCTCGCATCTGGATTCTGCGAATGCGGTTGATGCTTGCGAACGTTCCCAGGGCGTGTCAAGACGCGTGTCAGGACTATTTCATCGAGGAAAACCTTCTGGATGCACGGGCCTTGCGCTTCGACTCGACTGCTGCCGATGATGTGTTCTCAAGAACAGCACTGAAATTGCGGGAACGTTTTCATAGAGGAGTGGCATGAAGATCACCGGCCTGGAAGTGCTGACTCTCCCCGACCACGGCGACAGCATGATGCTGGTCGTGGTCGACACCGACGAGGGCATCCACGGTCTGGGCGAGGTCGGCATCAGGTCGCGCCAACGTGCGGTCGCGGGCGGTCTCGAGCACCTCGCGGAGCTGATCGTCGGTGAGGACCCGCGACGGATCGAGCACCTCTGGCAGGTGATGTTCCGGCGCGGGTTCTTCCCCGCCGACCGCATACTCGGCGCAGCCATCGCAGCGGTGGACGTAGCCCTTTGGGACATTCGAGGCAAGGCGTTCGGCGTACCGGTGCATGAACTCCTCGGTGGCCGGGTGCGTGATCACGTACCCGCCTATGTGCACGTCGGCGACGGCTACCACGACCGCGCGCGGTTCCTGGACCGCTGCCGCGACCTGGTCGCGGAGGGCTGGCGTCATCTGCGGTTCGCCTCGCCGCACGACGCCGACGGCACGCTCGACGCTCGCCGCTGCCTGCGCGACTCGGTCGACCTCTTCCATCAGGTGCGGGATGCGGCCGGCGTCGAAGTGGAGCTGATCCTCGACGTCCATACGCGCCTGGATCCGCCGGAGGCGCTGACCCTGTGCCGGGAGATCGAGGCGGCCCGCCCGTACTTCGTCGAGGACCCACTGCGCTGTGAGAATCCGGACAGTTACCGCATGCTGCGGGCCCGCACCGGCGTTCCGCTCGCCGCAGGTGAGCAGTACGGCTCCAAATGGGAGTTCAGGACACTCATCGAGGACGACCTCATCGATTACGCGCGCGTGGACGTCGGGGTGGCCGCGGGCCTGACCGAGGCGAAGAAGATCGCGGCGATGGCGGAGACCCACCACATCAAGCTCGCCACCCACAACCCGCTCGGCCCGGTCACCGCCGCCTCCTCGCTCCAACTCAACCTGGCCTGCCCCAATGTGGCGATCCAGGAGCACCAGACCGACCCCGAGCCGGCCATCGCCGCCCTCTTCACCGCGCGGCCGACGATCCTGCCGGGGCGGGTGGAGCTGAGTGAACTGCCCGGCATCGGCGTGGACATCGACCGGGAGGCGGCGCGCCGGTACCAGGCCGCGGCGGCCGAGCGCCCACACTTGCGCACGGCGGACGGGGCGTTCACCAACTGGTAGCCGGGCAGGGCCGGTCGGCGGCGCGGGCCCGCCCCCGCCCCGGCGGAATCGAAGGCCGCGTACAACGGTATCGAACAGGACGCCGGACAAGGCGCGGGTCCCTTCCGGACCGACGCCGGACAAGGCGCGGGTCCCTTCCGGACAACCCCCGCGCTGACCCGCACACCATGACAACGGGACATTCGCATCACCGTCCCGGCGGGCCCACAGCCCGCGTCCGCACACTGAGCACGATCTCCGACTTCAGGAAGTAGGCGAGTTCCGTCGTGTCGTTCACAGGAGCCGCGAGGCCGGTCGAACTGGGCCTTGCCGGCATAGCGTTCATGGGCGTGCTGGTAGGCGCGACGACGCCGGCCGGCAGTCAGGAACGTGAGAAGCTGCAGGTGACGGCCGTGTCGTCGCGGCCCGGCACGGTGTCGGGAGACGACGCCCTGATACGTGTCGAGGTGCCCGCCTCCATAGCGGCCGGCCACGTCCGGGTCGAGGTGGAAGGCCGGGACGTGACCTCGAGCTTCCGGCCTTCCGGCGACAATGCGCTGATGGGCGTGGTGAAGGAGCTGTCCAAGGGCGACAACAGGCTCACTGCCAGGGCTCAGGGTGCGGACACAGGACAACTGACCCTGAAGAACCACCCCATCACGGGGCCGGTGTTCGCCGGGCCGCACGAGCAGCCGTTCGTCTGTGACACCGCCGAATTCAAGACGGTCACCGGCGGCACCCTCGGGCAGCCGATCGACAAGGACTGCTCGGTCAAGACCCGCGTCGATTACATGTATCGCACCACGGCCGGCAAGTTCGTTCCGTTGCCCGACAAGGACGTCCGTCCCGCCGACCTGGCCACCGCCACGACGAGCGCGGGCAAGGAGGTGCCGTACATCGTCCGCGTCGAGACCGGCACCATCAACCGCGGCATCTACGAGACGGCCGTGCTGCACGACCCGACGTCCGGCACCCCCGACCCGCTGCAGCGTGGGCCGGGCTGGAACGGGCGCCTCGTGTACGGCTTCGGCGGGGGCTGTAACAGCGGCTGGTACATCCAGGGCCGCAACACCGCCGGCATCATGAACGACACGTATCTGAGCAAGGGCTACGGCGTCGCATCGTCCACGCTGAACGTCTTCGGCAACAACTGTAACGACCTGCTGGCCGCCGAGACCATGAGCATGGTCAAGGAACGCTTCGTGGAGACGTACGGCGACCCGGCCTTCACCATCGGAAACGGCTGCTCCGGCGGCTCGTACCAGACCCACCAGATCGCCGACAACTACCCGGGTCTGCTGGACGGCATCCTCTCCGGCTGCAGCTTCCCCGACGTCGGCTTCGGGACGATTCACACGCTCAGCGACGCCCAGCTCCTGAACCACTACTTCAAGGAAGTCGCGCCGGACGCGTTCACCAAGGAGCAGCAGAGGGCGGTCTCCGGGTTCGGCAAGTGGGAGAGCATCGGCAGCCTGGCCAGGGCGGGTGGCCGTATCGACCCCACGGTGTTCTGCCCGCCCCAACTGCCCGAGGGACAGCGCTACGACCCCGACACCAACCCGGACGGTGCCCGCTGTGATGTCTACAGCCACACCGTGAACGTGTACGGCGAGGTACCGGAGACGGGGAAGGCGCGCAGGCCGCTCGACAACACGGGGATCCAGTACGGACTTGAGGCCCTGAACAAGGGGACCATCGACATGGACCAGTTCATCGACCTGAACCGGCGTATCGGTGGCCTCGACGACGACGCCAAACCCGCCGCGGAGCGCACCGTCGCCGATCTCAAGGCGGTACGGACGGCCTACCGCACGGGTCGCATGCTGAACGGCGGTGCCGGCCTCGCCGACGTTCCGATCATCGACTACCGCGACTACACGGACGACGCGGCGGCCGGCGACATGCACATGCGCTTCCATTCCTTCTCCACCCGGGCGCGCTTGGACAAGGCCAACGGCACACACGCCAACCAGGTCATGCTCACTCGCTCCAACGGGCACGGATTCACTCTCGCCGGGATGCTGTCCGACATGGACCAGTGGCTCACCGGCATCAAGGGAGACTCCGGCAACGAAGCGCCCATCGAGAAGATCGTCCGCCACAAGCCGCAGGGTCTCACGGACGCCTGCTGGACCCGTGGCATCGGTGCGAAGAAGATCACGGAGCCCCAGGTCGAGGGCATCAACAACACCGAGTGCAACACCCTCTACCCGGTGTGGACATCGCCGCGGATGGTCGCCGGAGCCGATGTGGCCAACGACATCGTCAAGTGCCGCAAGCGCCCCGTGACCCGCTCGGACTACGAAGTGCCGGTGACCGAAGGCCAGTTCAGGGATCTGAAGGCGATCTTCCGGGACGGTGTCTGCGACTGGTCCAGGCCCGGGGTGGGTCAGCAGGACCTCGCCGGTACATGGCTCTCCTTCGACCGGACGTGACAGGATCGTGGCAGGCGAGCCCAAACGGGGGCAGGTGCGACCTCTCGCTTTGGTGCCACTGGTGATGAGTTACCGCGTTCGCCCAGGTCAGCACGTGTTTCCGGGCCGCTGAAGCGTCGTCACCCTCACTCTTCCCCTCCTTGTCGTCAGTGGGGGAGGAGAGCATCGGGGTGCGGGGCGGCCTGGCGGCATTCCCAGCCCTGGCGTGCCGTGTCCGGTCCCCGACCGGGGACCGGACACGGCGGACGAGGGGAGCGCGGGTCTGACGGCCGGGAAGCACTTCCTCTGGTGCTGCCGGTACCTACCGACGAGCAGTGGGCGTGTGCAGTAGACCTCTTCCCAAGACCCAAAAAGCGGTCCAGGATTGTCCCCCCGCGACTCGCGTTCGAGGCGTCGCTGTTCAAGGTTCGGCACGGCCTGATGTGGAAGGATCTCCCGGAGCACGTCACTCAAGGGCAGCGCCCCCCAGAGCCTCTGCCGGCGTGCGCTTGAGTACCTGGAGACCGGAGTTTGGGAGAGGGCGGTATGCGCACTGGGCGACTAAGACGGCACCCCGGTGCCCCCCCAGACCACTCGGCGTACGAGGGAAAGCTGATCACCGGCCAGGTCGAGACGGTACTCTCGCGCGGCGAAGTCGTCATCGACGAAAGGAAGTTCACCGGCCGGACCGACCACGGCATGTACACCCCGCGCGCCACTTGTCAGTACCTGGACCAGGAGCACCCGCCATGGACTTCGGACTCGTTCTCCAGACCGACCCGCCCGCCTCGTCCGTCGTCGGCCTGATGCGCCGCGCCGAACGCAACGGCTTCCGCTATGGCTGGACCTTCGACTCGGCGGTGCTCTGGCAGGAGCCCTTCGTCATCTACAGCCAGATCCTCGAACACACCGAACACCTCGTCGTCGGCCCCATGGTCACCAATCCGGGCACCCGGACCTGGGAGGTCACCGCCTCGACCTTCGCCACCCTCAACGACATGTACGGCAATCGCACGGTCTGCGGCATCGGGCGCGGCGACTCGGCGATGCGTGTCGCCGGCCGCAGGCCCAACACCCTGGCCCGCCTCGGCGAGGCCATCGACGTCATCCGCGACCTCGCCGAGGGGCGGGAGGCCACCGTCGACGGGCAGCCGGTCCGGATCCCCTGGATCAAGGACGGCAGACTGCCCGTCTGGATGGCGGCGTACGGTCCGAAGGCGCTCGCCCTCGCCGGGCAGAAGGCCGACGGCTTCATCCTCCAGCTCGCCGATCCGTTCCTCACCGAGTGGATGGTCAAGGCGGTACGGGACGCGGCGACGCAGGCCGGCCGCGACCCGGCCTCCGTGACCATCTGCGTCGCCGCCCCCGCCTATGTGGGCGACGACCTCGACCACGCCCGCGAGCAGTGCCGCTGGTTCGGCGGCATGGTCGGCAATCACGTCGCGGACCTGGTCTCCCGGTACGGCGAGCACTCCGGTCTCGTCCCTGAGGCCCTGACCGCGTACATCGCCGGGCGGTCCGGTTACGACTACAGCCATCACGGCCGTGCCGGGAACCCCGACACGACCTTCGTGCCGGACGAGATCGTCGACCGGTTCTGTCTGCTGGGCCCGGCCGAGGCCCACATCGAGAAGCTCCGGGTCCTGCGTGACCTGGGTGTCGACCAGTTCGCCGTGTACGACATGCACGACGCGCGCGAGGCGACGATCGACGCCTACGGCTCCCGGATCATCCCCGCCCTGTCCAGCTGACCGTCGGACCCGACCGCCCCCACGGCTGTACGTACGCCCCGCGCCGCCCGCCCCGCACGGCACCGTTCCCGAGCGAAGGGTCCAGCCGCCATGACGTCGACCGTCCCGCCCACTCCACCCACCCCACCGCTTCCACCACAGGACCCGATATCCGATCCGTCGGGCCGCATCGGACTCGCTCCCGGCGCCGTGCCCACCGACAACCGTTTCGTCAATGAGGACCTGCTGCCCGTTCCGCTGGAACGGCGCCGCTGGACGACGTACAACTTCGCCGCGCTCTGGGTCGGCATGGCCCACAACATCCCGTCGTGGCTGCTCGCCTCCGGCCTGGTGGCGCTCGGCATGGACTGGAAGCAGGCCGTCTTCACCATCGCCCTCGCCAACCTGATCGTGCTCGGCCCGATGCTCCTCACCGGGCACGCGGGACCCAAGTACGGCATCCCGTTCCCCGTGCTGGCCCGCGCCTCCTTCGGTCTGCGCGGAGCCAATCTGCCCGCGCTGATCCGGGCGGCGGTGGCCTGTGCCTGGTTCGGCATCCAGACCTGGATCGGCGGCGTCGGCATCTTCACCCTGCTCGGGAAGGTCTTCGGGGGCTGGGCGACGGCGTCCGGGATCGGCGGTCAGCCGTGGACGCTCTGGCTCTGCTTCATCCTCTTCTGGGCGCTCGAACTCGCCATCATCTACCGGGGGATGGACGCCCTGCGCCGGTTCGAGAACTGGGCGGCCCCCTTCGTCATCGTCGGCGCGGTGGTTCTGCTGGTCTGGGTCGCCGTCAAGGCGGGCGGGCTCGGCCCGCTGCTCGACCAGCCCTCCCGGCTCGGCTGGGGCAAGGAGTTCTGGCCGGTCTTCTTCCCCTCCCTGATGGGCATGATCGCCTTCTGGGCCACGCTCTCGCTGAACATCCCCGACTTCACCCGCTTCGGGGCCGGCCAGCGCGCCCAGATCCGAGGCCAGTCGCTCGGCCTGCCGACCACGATGACGCTCTTCGCGCTGCTCTCGGTCCTGGTCACCTCCGGCTCGCAGGCCGTGTACGGGCAGGCGATCTGGGACCCGGTCCAGCTCGTCGCCAGGACCGACAACGTCTTCGGGCTGCTGTACGCCCTGGTGACCGTGCTCGTCGCGACGGTCTCCGTGAACATCGCGGCGAACGTCGTGTCCCCCGCTTACGACCTGGCGAACCTCGCCCCCAAACTCATCAACTTCCGTACCGGAGCACTGATCACGGGTGTCGTCGGCGTCGTCATCATGCCGTGGAAACTCACCGGGACCCCCGAGCTGTACATCTTCACCTGGCTCGGACTGGTCGGCGGGCTCCTCGGTACGGTCGCGGGCATTCTCATCGCCGACTACTGGATCGTCCGCCGCACCGTGCTCGACCTCGCGGACCTCTACCGTCCCGGCGGCCGGTACTGGTACGTCAACGGCTGGAACTGGCGGGCGGTCCTCGCGTTCGCCGTCGGCGGTGTCCTGGCGATCGGTGGCTCGCACTCGGCCCCCGGCACGGGCCCGTTCCCGTCCGGCGGACTCATCCCGTTCCTGAAGCCGCTCGCGGACTACGGCTGGGCGGTCGGGCTGGCCTCCTCGCTGGTGCTGTACGTGGTGCTCAGCGGACGGGCCGACATCACAGCGGCGCCGACGTCGTACGGTTCAGCAGAGCACTGATGTCGTACGTCTGATCAGGCGGCGGCGTGGCCGTGGGCACCGGCTTGTCGAAGGCCGAGAGGTCCACCGCCGCGTTCGCCCCGCCGCCCCGCACCGTGATCCTCAGCGGGTAGGGCTTACCCGTGTCCGCGACGTACACCGTCAGTGTCCGGCCGTCCCTGACCTTGGTCAGGGGCACCACCGGAGCCCCGCCCAGCGTGGTCTTCCTGCCCTTGTTCAGCGTTCCCCGGTCGTTGTTCGCGTTGTCGCTGACCAGCTTCTGGAAGGTGGTCAGATCGCATCCGGCGGCCACGTCGCGCAGCCTCGGGTCGGTGGCCGAGCCCTTCATGTAACGCCCGTTGAGGATCGCGGCGAAGGCCGAGCCGCCGTTGGGAACCTGGTTCTTCCAGAAGTCCGCGTCCGGCTTGACCCAGATGTCGTCGCCGCGCTTCACGATCCGGACCGATCCCTGTTGGTTGCCGAGATCCACCGCACCGTTGCAGTTGCCGTCCCGGTCCAGCGTGAGACCCAGGACCATCGACGGGTTGCCGCCGTCCAGGTCGCCACGCGCGCCGAGGTGCAGGGACCGGGCGCTCAGGAGGGCGTCGCGCGAGCGGTCGGCGATCTGCTGGGCGGAGAGCGTGTCGATGCCGTTGTCCGCGTGCGCCACACCGCCGCCGACGAGGCCGCCGCTCGTGATTCCCAGCACGAACACCGCCGCCAGGGCGGTCCCGCGTGTGCCGATGAGTTGGCCGGTCACGGTGCCTCCCTCGAAGGGCCGTCGGGCCTGCCCAGGTGTGCGATCCGATCCCCTTGAGCGTACGTCGGGGCGTGGTGGGCCGCGCGACGGAGGACCACTGGCGAAGCGCACACACAGTGTGATGTGTGCCCGGTTGTGCGTCATGGCTCGTGCGGCCGTCTCCGGCCGCCCTCCTCCGAACGGTTGAGCGGACCGCCCGTAACTCGTTACCCTCCGGTAAGTTCGTTCTCGCGTACAGGTGCGGGCGCGCGCACCTGCCATTCGAGGAAGGCGGGCAGCCCATGTCCTCAACGGAAGCCGTGGAAACCGGCGAACCGGCCGGCGCGATCGGGCTGACCGAGAGCGCACGTGAGCTGGCCGAAGGCCGAACCACCTCTGTCGACCAGGTACGTGCCGCCCTGAGCCGGATCGAAGCCAGCCAGGGCATCCTCAACGCCTTCCGGCACCTGCGGGCCGAGGCCGCGCTCGCCGAGGCCGCCGAGGCCGATCGCCGGCTCGCCGCGGGGGAGCGGCTGCCTCTGCTCGGCGTACCGGTCGCCGTCAAGGACGACACGGATGTCTTCGGGATGCCGACCTACTTCGGCTGCGACGGCGACCTGCCCGCCGCCGCCGCGGACAGCGAGGCCGTGCGCAGACTGCGGGCCGCCGGGGCGGTGATCGTCGGGAAGACCAACTCCTGCGAGCTGGGCCAGTGGCCCTTCACCGAGGGCCCCGCCTTCGGCGCCACCCGCAACCCCTGGAACACCGGACACACCCCCGGCGGCTCGTCCGGCGGTTCCGCGGCGGCCGTGGCGGCCGGGCTCGTCCCCGCCGCACTCGGCTCGGACGGCGCCGGATCCGTCCGTATCCCCGCGGCCTGGACCCACCTCGTCGGCATCAAGCCGCAGCGGGGCCGGATCTCCGTCCACCCGCAGAGCGACGCGTTCCAGGGCCTGACCGTCAACGGGCCGCTGGCCAGGACCGTCGCCGATGCCGCCCTGCTCCTCGACGCGGTCGCCGGACCGCACCCCGACGATCCGCACCGGCCGCCCCCCGTCGAGGCCTCGGCCGCCGCCCGCCGCGACCCCGGCCGACTGCGTATCGCCCTTGCCTGGCGTCCCCCGCTCACGCTCACGGGCTCCGCGCCCCACCCCGAGGTGCGACGGGCCGTCACCGCGCTGGCCGAGGCCCTCGCCCGTCTCGGCCACGAGGTGGAGGAGGCCAGGCCCCGCTACGGGCTGATCGGCCTCGGCTTCGTCCCCCGCGCCACCGTCGGCATCGCCGAGCTCGCCGCCCGCCACCCCGACCCCGCTCTCCTCGACCCGCGCACCCGCAGCGCCCTGCGCACCGGCACCCGGCTCGGCGGCCGGGTGGTGCGGGCGGCCAGGGAACGGGAGGTGCGTCAGCACCGCAGGATCGGTGCGTTCTTCCACACGTCCGGGACCCGCGCCGGATACGACGTGCTGCTCACCCCGACGACCGCGCTGCCGCCGCCTCCGATCGGCAGGTTCGACGGGCTGAGCGCCTGGCGCACCGATGTGACGATGGCCGAGGCCTGCCCGTACGCATGGCCCTGGAACGTACTGGGCTGGCCCGGCATCAACGTACCGGCCGGGTTCACCGCCGACGGGCTGCCCGTCGGCGCCCAGTTGCTCGGTCCCTCCCGCAGCGAGGAACGGCTGATCTCCCTCGCCGCCCAACTGGAGGCCGACCGGCGCTGGTACGAGCACCGGCCCCCCGAGCCGTCCCTCTCCGTCAGGCCGGGCGGCGGGCGCTGACGGACCCGTGCCCCGCCCCGCGCGGTCGGCCGGGGACGGGCCGGAGGCCGCGCGCCGTGTGACGCATGCGTCGGACACCACCCGACTGGAGCACTGCGCCCGTTTTCGAGGACCCCGTCCGTCCCAAGCGCCGGAACGCCGGTCCGACGTGATCCGAACGAGGGCGCCGGGTCCGGGGAACCGCGCCCCGGATGATCCGCCCCGGTGGTTCCGCCCCCGGAACAGCGGTCGCGGACATTCGCACCGGAGTGCCGCAGGCGGGATCATGGACTGGGACCGGAGTGGATGGGTGGTGACCAGTATGGCGTCCGCAGGCCCGCCGTCGACGCCCGGAGCCGAACCGCCGCGGTCCGGCACCGCCCCGCACTCCTTCGACACGGCGAACGACGCGACCGCGGTGGTCGCCGGGACCGGAACGGTCGTCGGCTGGACGCAGAGCGCGCAGGACCTGCTGGGGTACCGCGCCGCCGAGGTGGTCGGGCGGCCCGCCGGCTTTCTCCTCGCGATGCCCGGGGATCCGGTGCGCGTGGCGGGGATCGCCGAGCGGTGCCGCGCCGGTGTGGGGTGGAGCGGCGCCGCAGCCGTGCGGCGGCGCGACGGCCGGGAGATCGATGTGGATCTGCGGGTCTCGGCCTCGTTCCACCTGGACGGCCGGGAATGCTTCCTCGTCTCGGGACGCGAACGACGGCCGGAATGGACGCTCGGGCAGTCCGTGCTGGACGCCTTTCTGACCAGCTCACCGATCGGGATGGCGGTGTTGAGTCCGCAACTGCGCTACCTATGGGTGAACGACACCCTGGAACGCTTCGGCGGCGTCCCGCGCGAGCAGCGCGTGGGCCGCCGGATGAGCGAAGTGCTCCCGGGACTGGAGGCCGACGCCATAGAGACCCTGATGCGCAGCGTGCTGGAGACCGGCGTCCCCGTCGTCGACTACGAGTACCGGGGGTGGAGCTGGGCCGATCCGCACCGTCAGCGCGCCTACTCCACGTCGTTCTTCCCCCTGACCGACGGCGACGACACCATCACCGGCATCTGCTACATGGTCCTGGACGTCACCGACCGGTGGAAGGCCCAGCAGCGCCTGGCCCTGGTCAATGACGCCGGAGTCAGCATCGGCTCCACGCTGGACGTGATGCGCACGGCTCAGGAACTGGCCGACTTCGCGGTACCGCGGTTCGCCGATCTCGTCCTCGTCGATCTGCTGGAGCCGGTCGCCAGCCCCGAGGAGCCGGGGCCGTGGCCCCCCGGCTCGGGGCTCGCCGGTACGGGGCTCCCCGACGCTGGTACCGCGCGTCCCGGCGCGAGCGGCGCCTCGCCGTCCCGGCCGAGGATGCGCCGCGCCGGGTTGCGCTCCGTACGGGAGGGCTGCCCGGAGGCGATCGCCCGGATCGGCGAACCGGTGGACTTCGTGCCCCCGCCCAACGACTTCCGCTTCCTCGTGGACGGTGAACCCGTCCTGATCCCGGTCCTCGATTCCGTCCGCCATCTGTGGGCGGTCGAACAGCCCGCCAGGGCGGCGCGCGTCCGGGAGTTCGGTCTCCACTCCCTCATTTCTGTGCCCATGCGGGCCCGGGACACGGTGCTCGGCCTGACCACCTTCATACGATCGGTGAACCTGGTCCCCTTCGAACCGGAGGACGTGCTCCCGGCCCGGGAACTGGTGGCACGGGCGGCGGTGTGCGTGGACAACGCCCGCCGCTACACCCGTGAGCACGCGGCGGCGCTGACACTCCAGCGCAGTCTGCTCCCGCACACGCTGCCCGGCGGCATGGCCCTGGACGTGGCCTCCTCGTACCTTCCGGCGGACGCCAAGGACGGTGTCGGAGGCGACTGGTTCGACGTGATCCCGCTGTCCGGCGCCCGGGTGGCCCTGGTCGTCGGCGATGTCGTCGGCCACGGCATAAGCGCCGCCGCGACCATGGGCAGGCTCCGCACCGCGGTGCACACCCTCGCCGACATGGACCTTCCCCCCGACGAACTGCTGGCCCACCTCGACGACCTCGTGCTGCGCCTGAGCGAGGAGGAACCCGAGGGCGAGGTGAGCGGCGCGACCGTGCTCGGTGCCACCTGCCTGTACGCCGTCTACGACCCGGTCACCCAGCTCTGCACGATGGCACGCGCCGGCCACCCGCCCCCCGTCGTCGTCTCCCAGGACGGGCGCGTCAGCTTCCCGGAACTGCCCGCGGGCCCCCCGCTGGGCCTGGGCGGGATGCCTTTCGAGACGGCGGAGATCGAGCTGCCGGAAGGCAGCCTGATCGGCCTCTACACCAACGGCCTCATCGAAGGCAGGGACCGGGACGCCGAACTCGGGATGTCCCGGCTCGGCGGCGCGCTGTCCCAGCGCGGGCTCTCCCTCGACGCCCTGTGCGCGACGGTCGTGGACCAGCTCCTCCCGGTCCCGCAGCCCGACGACGTCGCCCTGCTGCTCGCCCGCACCCACGAGCTGAGCCCCGACCACGTCGTCTCGTGGGACGTGCCGTCCGACCCCGCCGCCGTCGCGGGCGTCCGGGCCCGGACGGCCCGTCTGCTGAGGACGTGGGGCCTGGAGGAGCTGGAGATGACCACCGAGCTGATCGTCAGCGAACTGGTCACGAACGCGGTGCGCTACGCCACGGGTCCGATCCGGCTGCGACTGCTGCGCCAGTCCGTCCTGATCTGCGAGGTCTCCGACACCAGCAGCACTTCTCCCCGGCTGCGCCACGCGAGGACGACCGACGAGGGCGGTCGTGGCCTCTTCCTCGTCGCCCAGCTCACTCGTCGCTGGGGTACCAGGTACACCCCCGAAGGCAAGATCATCTGGACCGAGCAGGAGATCCCGACACCGCCGGCCTGAGGGCATTCCGGGACGCCGGTCCGACCGGGGCACGCGATCCCTGGCTCCGGCCGTGCGGCTCCGGCCGTGCGGGACGATCTCGCGCAACCGGCTCCGCACCGTCACCTTGTGCGCAACCGGCTTCGCGGGACCGGCTCGGCCGGACCCGCTTCACGGCACCCGCTTCACGGCACCCGCGCGGTCCATTCCTCGGTGCCGAACTTCGTGCGTACGAGCTCCTCGGCCCGCTCCATCTCCTCGTCCGTCACCTTGCCCGGCGTGAGGCCGTGCCGCGTCCGGAAGGAGTCGATCATCCGCTCGATGACGGCCTCGCGCGCGAGCCCCGTCTGACGTCGCAGCGGGTCGACGCGCTTCTTCGCGCTCCTGGTGCCCTTGTCGGAGAGCTTCTCCTTGCCGATCCGCAGCACCTCCAGCATCTTGTCGGCGTCGATGTCGTACGACATGGTCACGTGATGCAGTACGGCCCCCTCCCCGCCCACCACACGCTTCTGGGCCGCGCCCGCGATCTTTCCGGCGTCCGTGGCGATGTCGTTGAGCGGCTGGTACCAGGCCTTGATGCCCATGTCGCCGAGCGCGCCGAGCACCCAGTCGTCGAGATAGGCGTAACTGTCGGCGAAGGAGAGGCCCGAGACGAGCGCGTCCGGGACCGAGAGCGAGTACGTGATGGTGTTGCCGGGCTCCACGAACATGGCGCCGCCACCGGATATGCGGCGCACGACCGTGATGCCGTGACGTTCGGCGCCTGCCGGGTCGACCTCGTTGCGCAGCGACTGGAAGCTGCCGATGATCACGGCGGGTGAGGCCCACTCCCAGACCCGGAGCGTCGGCGGGCGCCGGCCTGCGGCGACCTCCGCGGTGATGACCTCGTCGAGCGCCATGTGGAGCGCGGGGGACTGCGGCGCCTCGTGGATGAGCTGCCAGTCGTAGTCGCTCCACTCGGTGGCCTGCGCGAGGGCCCGGCGTACGGCGACGGCCACACCCTCGGAGGTGAGGCCGAGCATCACCGTCGAGGCGGGGAGAGCCGCGTCGATCCGGGCGGCGAGCCCGGCGGTGTCGGTGTTGGCCGGAGCGCCTTCGAGCGCCGCGTCGATCGCGAGGATCGCCTCGTCCGGTTCCAGGAAGAAGTCCCCGGCCACCCGGACGTCGCGCAGCGCCCCGCCCCGGACATCCAGGTCCACGACGACGAGCTTGCCGCCCGGGACCTTGTACTCACCGTGCACAGCCATGCCTCCATGTCCGCCCGACTCTTCCACTCCGATCAGGCACACACCGCCACCATACGGTTTAGTCCGTGCCCTTCACCGCGACGGGTCCGCTGTCCGGGACCACCGTGCCCGCCGTGCGGAAGCGTTCCCGACCGGACCGTGAGATCCCCTTCCCGGTCCGGGGCCGGTGCCGGCGGGTGGAGCGGACCGGAGAAGAGCACCATGGAAGGGCGCGCGCATGACACGGGGGGTGACCTGGCAGGAGTTCGCCGGTGGCACGTGGACGGTTGCGGATCTATCTCGGGGCAGCCCCCGGGGTCGGCAAGACGTACGCCATGCTCGCGGAGGGACAGCGGCTGCGTTCACTGGGCGCGGATGTCGTCGTGGGCTTCGTCGAGCCGCATGGACGCCGGCCCACCGCAGCCATGGCCGAGGGCCTGAAGACGATCCCCAGGCGCACCCTGGCCCATCGCGGCGCGGCCTTCACCGAGATGGATCTCGACGCGGTGCTGGCCTGCCGTCCCCAGGTCGCGCTGGTCGACGAGCTGGCTCACTCCAATGTTCCGGGGGCCCGCAACGCCAAGCGGTGGCAGGACGTCGAGGAGCTCCTGGACGCGGGGATCGATGTCGTCACCACACTCAACGTCCAGCACCTGGAATCCCTCAATGACGTGGTCCGGCAGATCACCGGGGTCAGGCAGCGCGAATCCCTGCCCGACGAGGTGGCGCGTCGCGCCGACCAGATCGAACTGGTCGATCTGCCGCCCGAGGTCCTGCGCCGCCGCATGGTGCACGGCGACATCTACCCCTCGGACCGCATCGAGTCCGCACTCACCCACTACTTCCGGGTCGGCAACCTCACGGCACTGCGCGAACTCGCCCTCCTGTGGCTCGCCGACCGGGTGGAGGAGGGGCTGCAGCGCTACCGGGCCGAACACGGCATCTCCGCCCCCTGGGAGACCCGGGAGCGGATCCTGGTCGCCCTCAGCGGCGGCCCGGAGGGCGAGACCCTCATCCGCCGAGCCGCGCGGATCAGCGCCCGTACCCCCGGCACCGAACTGCTGGCACTCCATGTGGTTCCGGAGGACGGGCTCACCGGGGTCGACCCGGCCGTGCTGGACGCCCAGCACGCCCTTCTGGAGTCGCTGGGCGGCAGCTACCACCAGACCACGGGCGAGGATGTCGTCGATGCGCTGCTCCAGTTCGCCGAGGCGGAGAACGTCACCCAGATCGTGCTGGGCGCGAGCCGGCACGGCCGGCTCGCCTCCTTCCTGAGAGCGGGTGTGGGGGAGCGGACGATCAAGGCGTCCGGTCCGGTCGACGTGCACATCGTCACGCACGAGGAGGCGGTCGGTCCTGCCGCGCTGAGGCTGCCGCATCCGAGCCGCGGCATGGGTCCGAGACGGTACTGGTCCGCGTTGGCCGGTGCCGTGGTGCTGCTGCCCGCACTGACTCTCCTGCTGACGTCGACAGCGCTGCGCGGTCGGCTCGGCCTCTCCAGCGACTTGGTGATCTATCTGCTCGCCGTCGTCGCGATCGCCCTGGTCGGAGGTCTCTACCCCGCTCTGTTCGCCGCCTTCGCCGCGGCGCTGCTCGCTGATTACTACTTCACGGCACCGGTGCACTCGCTGGTCACGGAGCGTCCCGACGAGATCGCCGCGCTCGTGGTCTTCGTCGCCACGGCCGCTCTCGTTGGCACAGCCGCGGGAGCGGCCGCGCAACGTACGCACCAGGCTGTGCGTGCGACGTCGGAGGCGAGGGCGTTGAGCCGCCTGGCCGCCGCCATGATGCGTGGACAGGATCTGCCGGCACTCGTCGAACAGATCCGGGAGTACTTCGGCCTGGCCGCGATCAGCCTGCTCGAAAGAGATCCGGACGCCTCTCCCGTGCCCCGTTGGTACGTGGTGGCCAGCGCCGGGGAGCGGCCGCCGGAAAGGCCCTACGAGGCGGATGTGGAGAGCCCGGTCGACGACGATCTCACCCTGGTCGGCCGCGGTGCCGGACTGAGTACCCAGGACCAGCGCGTCCTCGCCGCGTGCGCCGCCGAACTGGGACTGTCCCATGCCCGGGGGCGGATCGCCGGGGGTTCCGGTGGCGCGGACACCCTCGCCGCCGCCGAACGCACCCGGGCGTCTCTGCTCCTCGCGGCGGGCCGCGATCTGCCTGCTCCGCTGCACACCGCAGAAGAGGCTCTCGTGCGGCTGCGGCATCGACGCGCCGACGAGCCCGCCCCGCAGGAGGAGCAGCAACTGCTGGAGGTGGCGCGTGCGGCCGTGCACCGCGCGGCGCAGTTGGTCACCGATCTCCATGACGTAAGCCGTCTGCACGCCGGTGCACTCGACCTCTACCTGCGCCCGGTCGACCTCAACGAGGTGCTGGGCGTCGTTCTGGACGACCTCGGGCCCGGCGGCCACTCCATCGATGTGCGCCTGCCGGAAGAGCTGCCCGATGTGATCGCCGACGCCGCCCTCCTCACCCGCGCCCTGACCGCCCTCGGGGCCGACGCCCTGCGACACAGCCCGCCGGACCGGCCGCCCGTCTTCACCGCCGAAGTCCGGGGCGACCGCCTGGAGATCCGCGTGCAGGACGGGATGCCCGACCGGGGCCGGAAACCGGGCGCGGCCGTCTCCCGGGCATCGGGTGCCGAGGCCGGCAGTCTGGCTCTGCGGCTGTCGCGCGACCTGGCCGAAGCCATGGGCGGGGTCCTGGAGACGACCTCTGTGGGGGCCGGTGCGGCCTTCTCGGCGACGCTCACCCTTCCGAGCGCCGCGCCCGGCGGCAGCGCGACGTCCGACCGCGCCCGGTGATTCTCCGCAGCCCACCGCCACCCGATCGGCCCGTGGAGCTTCGGGGCACTCCCGAAGTCGGCTGATATAGCGTCAGAAGTGAATGATCACACCGTGTTCCGGTCGAGGTGAACAGTCCCGCCTCTGATGCACTGCGAGGTGCCTCGCGCATGTCGGACGTCTTGTTCGTCGTCCTCACAGTCGTCGTGTTCGCCCTCATCGGCCTGGCCGCCAAGGGGGTCGGACGCCTGTGAGCGTGGAGAACGTCGTCGGCCTGATCGTCGCGGTGTGCCTCGTGATCTACCTGATCGTCTGCCTGATCCTCCCCGAGAAGTTCTAGGAGCGGGCCCGGATGAACGAGACCCTCGCGGGCTGGCTCCAGGTGCTCGCCCTGATGATCGCGCTGTGCCTCACGTTCCGCCCGCTGGGCGGCTACATGGCGCGCGTCCTGACCACCGATCACCATGGGCGGGTGGAGCGCCTGGTCTACCGGGCAGGCGGAGTGAACGGCGACGCGGACCAGAAGTGGTCGGTGTATCTGCGCAGCGTCCTCGCCTTCTCCGCGGTGTCGGTGCTCTTCCTGTACGCGTTTCTGCGCCTGCAGAACCACCTCCTGCTGTCCCTGGGAATGAAGCCGGTCACCGCGGATCAGTCGTTCAACACCGCGGCGTCCTTCGTCACCAATACCAACTGGCAGTCCTATTCCGGCGAGTCGACCATGGGGCACCTGGTCCAGATGGCGGGCCTCGCCGTGCAGAACTTCGTCTCCGCGGCCGTGGGCATCGCCGTGGTCGCCGCACTGATCCGCGGGTTCACGAGGAAGAGGACCGATCGCATCGGAAACTTCTGGGTGGACCTGACGCGGATCGTGCTGCGCGTGCTGCTGCCCCTCGCGTTCGTCTTCGCGATCGTGCTGGTGTCCGCCGGTGTCGTCCAGAACTTCCACGGCATCCACGACGTCACCACCATCGCGGGCGGGCACCAGCGTCTGACCGGGGGCGCGGTCGCCTCCCAGGAGGCCATCAAGGAACTGGGCACCAACGGCGGTGGCTACTACAACGCGAACTCCGCGCACCCCTTCGAGAACCCCAGCGCCCTCACCAACCTGATCGAGATCTACCTGATGCTGGTCATCCCGTTCTCGCTGCCGCGGACCTTCGGCACGATGGTCGGCGACAACCGTCAGGGCTACGCGATCGTCGCCGTGATGGCCTTGATCTGGGGTGCGTCGGTCGCCATCGTGACCGCGAACGAGTTGCACAGCGTCAGCAGCGCCGCCGGTCACGCCGCCGGCGGAATGATGGAGGGCAAGGAGACACGGTTCGGAATCTGGGCCTCGGCCCTGTTCGCCGTGTCCACCACCCTCACCTCGTGCGGAGCGGTCGACTCCTCCCACGACTCGTACACGCCGGGCGGCGGCGGAATGGCGATCTTCAACATGATGCTGGGGGAGATCGCGCCAGGCGGCACCGGCTCCGGGCTCTACGGGATCCTGGTCCTGGCGGTCGTCGCGGTCTTCGTCGCCGGACTGATGGTCGGCCGTACACCCGAGTACCTCGGCAAGAAGCTCCGGGGCCGGGAGATGAAGTTCGCCTCGCTCTACATCCTGACCACGCCCGCGATCGTGCTGATCGGTGCGGGGCTGGCGATGGCATTACCGGGCGAGAGGGCGGCCATGCTCAACTCCGGACCGCACGGATTCTCCGAGGTCCTGTACGCCTTCACGTCGGCCGCGAACAACAACGGCTCGGCGTTCGCCGGGCTGAGCGCGAACACCGTCTGGTACAACACCGCGCTCGGAGTCGCCATGCTCGTCAGCCGGTTCCTGCCGATGGTGTTCGTCCTGGCACTCGCCGGCTCGCTCGCCGCGCAGCAGCCCGTGCCGGTCACCGCGGGCACCCTGCCGACCCACCGGCCGCAGTTCGTCGCACTGCTGACCGGGGTGATCCTCATCGTCGTCGGTCTCACATACTTCCCCGCGCTCGCGCTGGGACCCCTCGCGGAGGGTCTGCACTGATGTCCACGACCGCCGCCTCCGCCCCCACTCCGCCCGGCGCCGGGAGTCAGCAGTACCGGGTCTCCGGCGGACTGCTCGATCCCAAGCAGCTTCTGACGTCCTTCCCCGGTGCCCTGCGCAAGCTGGACCCGCGCCTGATGCTCCACAACCCCGTCATGTTCGTGGTGGAGGTCGGGGCGGTCCTGACCACCCTGTCGGCCATCAGGACGCCCGGCGTCTTCGCCTGGGTGATCACCGCGTGGCTCTGGCTGACATCCGTCTTCGCCAACCTCGCCGAAGCCGTGGCCGAGGGACGCGGCAAGGCACAGGCGCAGACCCTGCGCCGCGCCAAGACCATGGCGACGGCCCGCCGCCTCGTCGGCTGGCGGCCGGGCGCCGCCGACGCCGCGGAGGAGGAGGTCCCGGGCGTGGCCCTCCGACTCGGCGATCACGTCGTCGTCGAGGCCGGGCAGATCATCCCCGGCGACGGCGATGTGGTCGAGGGGATCGCGAGCGTCGACGAATCGGCCATCACGGGGGAGTCGGCGCCGGTGATCCGCGAGTCGGGCGGCGACCGGTCGGCGGTGACGGGCGGCACCAAGGTGCTCTCGGACCGGATCGTCGTGAGGATCACCTCGAAGCCGGGGGAGACCTTCATCGACCGGATGATCGCACTCGTGGAGGGGGCCGCCCGGCAGAAGACGCCGAACGAGATCGCGCTCAACATCCTGCTCGCGTCCCTCACGATCGTCTTCCTGATCGCGGTGGCGACCCTGCAGCCCTTCGCCGTCTTCGCGGGGGCCGAGCAGCCCATCGTCATCCTGGTCGCCCTCGTCGTGGCCCTGATCCCGACGACGATCGGCGCGCTGCTGTCGGCGATCGGCATCGCGGGCATGGACCGGCTCGTGCAGCGCAACGTCCTCGCGATGTCCGGGCGCGCGGTGGAGGCCGCAGGTGACGTCAACACGCTCCTGCTCGACAAGACCGGCACCATCACCCTCGGAAACCGCCAGGCCGCCGAATTCCTGCCGGTGGACGGGGTGGGCATCGAGGAACTCGCGGACGCCTCCCAGCTTTCGTCCATCGCCGACGAGACGCCCGAGGGCCGCTCGATCGTCGTTCTCGCCAAGCAGCAGTACGCGCTGCGCGCCCGCAGCGAAGGAGAGCTGGACCGGGCGCGGTTCGTCCCCTTCACCGCGCAGAGCAGAATGAGCGGTGTCGACCTCGACGATCCTCGGGAGAACCGGTCTCTGCGCAAGGGTGCGGCGACGGCAGTGATGCGCTGGGTCCGTGACAACGGCGGTCACCCCACGGCGGAGGTCGGCGGCATCGTCGACGGCATCTCGGCGAGCGGAGGCACCCCGCTGGTCGTCGGCGAGGTGTCCCGGGCCGGTGGTACGCGCACTGCCCGGGTCCTGGGCGTCATCCACCTCAAGGACGTCGTCAAGGCGGGCATGCGGGAGCGGTTCGACGAGCTGCGCCGGATGGGCATCCGTACCGTCATGATCACCGGCGACAACCCGCTGACCGCGCGCGCCATCGCCGAGGAGGCGGGCGTGGACGACCTCCTCGCGGAGGCCACGCCCGAGGACAAGATGGCCCTCATCCGGCGTGAACAGGAGGGCGGCAAGCTCGTCGCGATGACGGGCGACGGTACGAACGACGCCCCCGCCCTCGCGCAGGCGGACGTCGGTGTGGCGATGAACACGGGCACCTCGGCCGCCAAGGAGGCCGGAAACATGGTGGACCTCGATTCCAACCCGACCAAGCTGATCGAGATCGTCGAGATCGGCAAGCAACTCCTCATCACGCGCGGCGCGCTGACGACGTTCTCGATCGCCAACGACGTGGCGAAGTACTTCGCGATCATTCCCGCGATGTTCGCGGTGGTCCATCCCGGCCTGGACAAGCTGAACATCATGCGCCTGCACAGCCCGACCTCGGCGATCGCCTCGGCGATCGTCTTCAACGCGCTGATCATCATCGCGCTGATCCCGCTCGCGCTGCGTGGCGTGCGCTACCGGCCGTCCTCCGCCGCCAAACTGCTCGGCCGCAACATCTGGGTGTACGGACTCGGCGGGCTGGTACTGCCCTTCCTGGGCATCAAGCTGCTCGACCTCTGCATCCAGTTCATCCCCGGCCTGCGCTGACAGACGGCCCGACGAGAGAAGACGGCGATCCCACCGTGCGCACCATCCTTCCCCCTGTACTCCAGCACCATCTGGTGGCCCTGCGGATGCTGCTGGCGTTCACCGTGATCACCGGCATCGCCTATCCCCTGCTCGTCACCGGCATCGCCCAGGCCGGTCTCTCCCACCGGGCCAACGGCTCGATGCTGACGACGAACGGCAGGCCGGTGGCCTCCACCCTGATCGGCCAGGACTTCGCCCTGCCGAAGAAGAATCCCCACGACGCCCAGGAGCCACTGCGCCCCGACCCCGGGTGGTTCCAGCCCCGCCCGTCCACCGGCGGCTACGACCCCACGAACTCCGGCGCCTCCAACCTCGGCCCGAACAACACCGACCTGATCAGGAGCGTTGGGGAACGCCGTGCCGCCGTCGCCGCCTTCGACGGGGTCCCGCCCACGTCCGTCCCTGCCGACGCGGTCACCGCCAGCGGCTCCGGGCTCGACCCGGAGATCTCCCCGGCGTACGCCTACGAGCAGGTCGACCGCGTCGCGAAGGCCCGCCACCTCGTCCCCGCCGAGGTCAGAACTCTGGTGTCCCAGCACGTCCGAGGACGTGTTCTGGGCTTCCTGGGTCAGGAACGCGTCAACGTCGTGGAGCTCAACCACGATCTGGCCGGGCTGGTGTGACCGGAAGGCGGGGCTCCTTGCCCGGCGGCGCGCCACGGTCGAAGTCCCGGCCCGGGCGGTCCCGGGCAAGGGCGCCGTCCTCCTCCGCACGGGGCAGGTGCCCCGTGCGGGTGCAGAACCACCCCGGCCACGCGCTGACGGTTCTCCGAGGCACCTGGGCGAAGCCTGGCGCGTCCTTGAAGGCCCACACCGCAGTGGTCCGGTCACACTGTTGCTGGACAGCCCCCGCACCCTGCACCGCGAGGTCACCCATGGCGTACGGTCTGGCCCGCCGCCAACTGCGGCCGAGAGTTCCGCTCCAGCACGGGGAGGGTGGCAAGTACCACTTGACCAGCCTGGAGGGGCTTGCCGCGCTGTCGTTGGACGCGCTGAGTTCGGTCGCGTACGGACCCGAGGCCATCGTGCTCGTCCTGATCGCCGCCGGGACCGGGGCGCTGACCGCCACGCTGCCGGTGACGCTGGTCATCGCCGCGCTGCTGGCGGTCCTGGTGATCTCGTACGGCCAAGTGATCGCCGTGCACCCCGATGGCGGTGGCGCCTACGCGGTGGCGAAGAAGGACCTCGGGCCGAGGACCAGTCTGCTCGCAGCGGCCAGCCTGGTCGTCGACTACGTGCTGACCGTGACGGTCAGCCTCGCCGCCGGCGCCGCCAGCCTCGCCTCCGCGTTCCCCGCTCTCGGCTCGCACCTGCTCGCCGTCTGTCTCATCGGACTCGTCCTGCTCACCGCTGTGAACCTGCGGGGCGTGGCGGACAGCGCCCGGGTGCTGATGCTGCCCACCGTGCTCTTCGTCGTGAGCATCTTCGGCATCATCGCCCTGGGGCTGCTGCGCGGCCATCCCGCGGCCGTCGTGGGAAGCGCTCAACCCGTCCACGTCACCGAGGCGTTGGGGCCGTTGCTGCTCCTGAAGGCCTTCTCCTCCGGTTGCTCCGCGCTGACCGGCGTGGAGGCGATCGCCAACGGAGTGCCTGTCTTCCGCGAGCCCCGTGTCAAGCGGGCGCAGCGCACCGAGCTGATGCTGGGCGCGCTGCTCGGGCTGATGCTGATCGGCCTGGCGGTGCTGATCCGCCGCGACCACGTGGCCCCACGCGGCGGTGTGACCGTCCTCGCCCAGCTGACCGCCGGCGCGTACGGAACGGGATGGCCCTATTACACGACCAACCTCCTGGTCACCCTGGCCCTCGCCTTCGCAGCGAACACCAGCTTCGGCGGCCTGCCCGTCCTGATGAGCCTGCTGGCCCGCGACCACCGCCTGCCCCACCTGTTCGGGCTGCGCAGGGAACGTCCCGTCTACCGCTGGGGCGTGCTGGCACTGGCACTGCTCGCGGCGCTGCTGCTGATCGCCGTGGACGGTGACACGCACCGGATGATCCCGCTGTTCGCGATCGGCGTGTTCACCGGCTTCACCATCAGCCAGATCGGGCTGGTACGGCACTGGGCGGGGCAACGATCGCCGGGCCGACTGCGGCGCGCGGTGCTCAACGGCTCGGGCGCGGTGCTGACCGCCGTGGCCGGACTGGTCCTCTTGGCCACCAAGTTCCTCGAAGGCGCCTGGGTGGTGGTCGTCACCGTTCCCCTGCTGATGCTGCTGTTCGCCCGTGTCGAGCGTTACTACACGGCGGTCGGAAAAGAGCTCGGTCTCGGTGAGATCCCCCCGGCGCTGCGGCGCGCCGAGTCCCTGGTCATCGTTCCGGTCGGAGAAGTCAGCAAGCTCGCCCAGCACGCACTGACGGCCGCCGGCGCCCTCGGACACGACGTCGTCGCGGTCGCCGTCCACTCCGACCCGGTCAAGGCTCAGGAACTGAGCGACAGGTGGGAACGCTGGAACCCCGGCGTACGTCTGGACATCATCGACAGTCCGCAGCGCTCTCTGGTGCAGCCGATCGTCGAGTACGTCGAGCGGGCGGTGGAGGAAGGGCGGCAGATCGCCGTCCTCATCCCGGAGGTCGAGCCGCTCCACCGCCGCTACCAGATCCTGCAGAACCAGCGTGGCATCCTGCTGGCCGCCACACTCATGGCCCATACCGACGTCGTTGTCTGCATGCTCCCGTACCGGCTCAGCCGGTGAACGTCGCATTCACGGCGCGCCTCATGACCGTGCGGCGCGCCGCGCACCTGAGGGGTCAGCCGACCTTGTTGGCGGGGCCGACCTCCAGCAGAGTCTCCGTTGCCGTTGCCGTTGCCGTTGTCGCTCCGATCGGTGGATGTGCTCGCCGCGGGACTCGACGGGCCCGCCGCGACGTCCTCCTTGTCCGACACCGGAAGGCGGCAGTCCCTTTCAGGCTGTTGCCTTTTCCTGCTGCTCTCCCCTGGCGGCTTCGTCGGCGGAGGGTGTGGTGCGCAGCGTCAGCAGGGCGGTGAGAGCGCCGACCGCGGCGAGAACCGCGGCGCCGAGGAAGGCGGCGGAGAAGCCGTTGGTGAGGGCCGTCGGGTTTCCGGGCTCGCGGGCACCGTGTGCGGCGGCGAGTGCGGTCATGGCGGCGAGGCAGAGGGCGGAGCCGACCTGGTAGCCGGTGTTGACGATCCCCGAGGCGAGGCCGCCCTCCTCCGGACGGGCACCGGACAGTGCGGTGCCGAGCGACGGAAGGTATTGATGGCCAGCCCGGTGGGCGAGCGCCCCACTGTTCGCTGCCGGGGTGGTCGCGTGCGGGACTCCGTGGGGCGCCGCACGTCTGTGCGGGCGGGTCGCGTCCGGTGGCGTCCCTCGGCCCTGCTCCGCAGGTGCGGGGGTGGGTCCCTCCGTCGGCGCGGCGGTGAACTCCGCCGTCGGCAAGGGGTGTTGGGGCGTGCCCCTCCGCCCCCGCCGCCTCGCCGGCCGAGTTCCGTAGCGGGCGCGCAGGGCTCGTACTGTCTCGACAAGGAATTTCACCCGTACGTCCGCATAAATGCGTATCACTCCACTTTTGACGATACGGTCGACGACGTGCTGTCAGCTGTTGCCCCGGGGCCGGGAGTCCGCCGCCTCGTCATCACTCTTCTTCTGAGCCTGGCGACCGTCGCCGTGGCTCACGTGCTGATGTGTGGTGTGCAGGCGCAGGACGGGCACCATGTGACGCCGATCAGCGGCTCGATGTCCGCGCTCGCCCCTGATGTGCGAGGCATGGAGAGCATGGGGGACACCCCGGAACCCGCCGGCTGCGACGCGTCCGGGGCCGGGCACCATCCGGCGGCTCCCGGCGGGTGCTGCGATTCGGCCGCGCTCCTGGGCGAGGTGTCGACGCGATCCGTGCTCCCTCTCCTGGAGGCGCTGCTGCTCACCCTGGCCGCGTGGGGACTCATGGAGTCGGGCCTTTCGGGTCTTGCGCACCACCCCCGCGGTCTCGCAGCCGAGGGGGCGTCGTCCCCCACGGGATGCTCTCTGCTGCGCCTGGTCTGCGTCAGCCGTACGTGACACGGCTCCGTGTGCCCGGTCGCTCCGCCGATCGCCCGCACGAGCCGCGCCCTCACCCGTACCGCTCTCACGCAACGGCCCCGTCCAGTCGTGGCCGTGGAAGGACCAGGTCGGCATGACCACTGCTCTGCGCAGCATTTCCCCCGACGACGTGCGCGCCTTCGTGGCGGCACACGAACTCCCCGTACCTGCGGGCGCCCCCCGCCGTACCCCCGCCGGAATGGTGGGCAACACGCCGGTCCTCTGGGTCGGAAGCCCCTTCAGCCCCGCCGGCCGCGGCTTCTGGGCCAAGTTGGAGGGCGCCAATCCCGGTGGCATCAAGGACCGTCCGGCCCTCCACATGGTCGCTGCGGCCCGAGCCCGCGGAGAGCTCCGTCCCGACGCGCCCGTCATCGAGTCCACCAGCGGAACGCTCGGACTCGGTCTCGCGCTCGCGGGCATCACCTACGGCCATCCGGTCACGCTGGTCACCGACCCGGGCATGGAACTCCTCATGGTTCATCAGCTCCGGGCCCTCGGCGCCCGCGTGGAGGTCGTCGAGGAACCGAGCCCGGTCGGCGGCTGGCAGCAGGCGCGCAGGGACCGCGTCCGCTCCCTGCTCGCCGCGGCTCCCGGCTCCTGGTGTCCCGACCAGTACCACAACCCGGACAATCCGGCGGCGTACGCGAACCTCGCCCTCGAACTCGCCGTACAGCTCGGCCGGGTGGACGTGCTGGTGGCCGCCGTCGGAACGGGCGGACACTCCGCCGGGATCACCCGCGCCCTGCGCGCGATGTCACCGGGCGTGCGGCTGGTCGGTGTCGACTCGGTGCGCTCCGCCATCTTCGGCCAGCCCGCCGGAGACCGCCTGATGCGCGGCCTGGGCAGCAGCATCCATCCGCGCAACGTCGACCACACCGCGTTCGACGAGGCCCACTGGGTCGCACCGGACGAGGCGGTCTGGGCGGCCCGGCGGCTGGCCAGACACCACTACGCGAGTGGCGGCTGGAGCGTCGGCGCCGTCGCGCTGGTGGCCGGCTGGCTCGCCCGCACCCACGCCCCGGGCACCCGTATCGCGGCGATCTTCCCCGACGGAGTCCATCGATACTGGGACACGGTCTACAGCGACGACTACTGCCGTGCGCACGACCTCCTCTCACGCCCGCCCGCGGACGACCCCGACGAGATCGGCCATCCCGGTGAGCGCGCCGTGGAGCGCTGGACGCGCTGTGTGAACATCACCGCGCCGCACGCGGACGAGGTGGCCGCGCGATGAGGGGATTCGTCCGGCAGTTCCGCTCCTTCGACGGCGCCGCCCGGCTGTTGATGGTCCAGCAGTTCACCATCAACACGGCGTTCTACATGCTGATGCCGTACCTCGCGATCCACCTTTCGGGCGGCCTGGGCATGGCCGCCTGGGCGGTCGGACTGGTGCTCGGCGTGAGAAATTTCAGCCAACAGGGCATGTTCCTCATCGGCGGCACGCTCGCCGACCGGCTCGGCTGCAAGAACGTGATCATCACCGGATGCGTGCTGCGGACCGTCGGCTTCGGACTGCTCGGCCTCGTCGATTCGCTGCCCGCCCTGATCCTCGCGTCGGCGCTGACCGGCTTCGCGGGCGCGCTGTTCAACCCGGCCGTGCGGGCCTATCTCGCACGGGAGGCGGGGGAGCGCCGCGTGGAAGCGTTCGCACTGTTCAACGTCTTCTACCAGGTCGGCATGTTCGTCGGTCCGTTGATCGGTCTCTCCTTGATCGCGCTGAACTTCCGGATGGTGTGCGCGGTGGCGGCGCTCCTCTTCCTCGGGCTCACTCTGGTACAGATCAGGGCGCTGCCCGACCGAGGACGTCCGTCCGAAGCGGGCGAGGGGCTCCAGGGAGTGCTCGCCGACTGGCGCGCCGTGGCGTCCAACCGCCCCTTTCTGCTCTTCTCGGCGGCGATGACCGGCTCGTACGTCCTGTCCTTCCAGGTCTATCTGGCGCTGCCGCTCCAGGCGCAGCGGGTGGCTCCGGGGAGCGGGGACGGCGTCACCACCGCGCTCTTCGCCGTGTCCGCCGGTGTCGCCGCGGCCGGGCAACTGCGCATCACCGCCTGGGCGCGGGCGCGTTGGTCGCCCGGTCGGTCGGTCGTGTATGGCCTGGCGCTGATGGGCGGCGCCTTCGCGCCGCTCGTGGTCGCCGGGGCGCCGCCCGGGGGAGAGGGGCCGCTGATCCGGGCGGCGGCCCTGGTACCGCTGTTCCTCGCGGCCGCCCTGCTCGCCCTCGGTACGGCGTTGGTGTACCCGTTCGAGATGGACACCGTCGTCACGCTCTCCGGCGACCGGCTGGTCGCCACCCACTACGGTCTGTACAACACCATCTCGGGCGTCGGGATCACCGTCGGGAACCTCGCGACCGGAGCCGTGTGGGATGCCTCCGCCGAGCAACCGCGTCTGCCCTGGCTGGTGTTGTGCGGTGTGGGTCTGATGTGCGCTGCCGCGGTCGCCGCCTTGATGCGAACCGGGAGACTCGGTCCGTTCCGGGCCGGCCGGGCGAGGGAACCGGTTCCGCAGCGGTGAGGGGCGTGGGTGGCCACGGGGACTGCGCCGCACCATGCCCGCTGCGCTCGGCCGCACGGTGAGACCGGGTCGGTTCTCATCCGTCAGTATTCGCAACTCTCTTGCACATGCGAGTAATGTTCACCAAGCTGGAGCGGTCCTTACTTCCTGCCCAGGACCTGGAGCCCCGTCATGCCCGCACTGATGCCGGATTCCGCCCCACAGCGCGTCATCGCCCTCTCGAACTTCGTCTACACGGTCGGCAGCGGCCTCTATCTGACCGCCGGGGTCCTGTACTTCACCGAGGCGGCGCACCTTCCGGCGAGCCAGGTCGGGCTCGGGCTCGGCATCGCCGGATTCGTCTCGCTGGCCGTGGGCATCACCGTCGGCCATCTCGCCGACAGATGCGGGGCTCGGGGCGTCTACGCGACCACCCTGGTCGTTCAGGCGCTGGCAACGGCCGGCTTCGTGCTGGCGGACAGCTTTTGGCCGTTCGTCCTCGCGGTATGCGCGGCCACGGGGGCCAAGGCGGCCGGACTTGCCGCACGCAGCCCGCTCATCAGGCACTACGGAGGAGGCCGGCCGCAGGAATTCCGCGCCTACCTCCGTGCCGTGACCAACGTCGGCATCTCCCTCGGCGCCCTGCTGGCAGGGTGGGTCGTTCAGGTGGGTACCCTCACGGCCTATCAGCTTCTGGTCATCGGCAACGCGTTCGCCTTCGTGGCTTCCGCGGCAGTCCTGTTCCTCCTGCCGCCGGTCAAGCCCGTCCCTACCGTCGACGGCCCCCGCTGGATCGCCCTGCGGGACCGCCCCTACCTTCTGATCACCGCACTCGACGGGATCATGGCCATCCAGTTCAAGGTCCTCACTGTGGCCATCCCGCTCTGGCTGGTCACCGCGACCACCGCCCCGCGCTGGCTCATCTCGGGCACCATGCTCACCAGCACCCTCATCGTCATCGCCTTTCAGGTACGAGCCAGCCGCAGCATCGATTCCCCGGCGGCCGGCGCAGTCGCCTACCGCCGAGCGGGTGTGGCCTTCCTCGTCTCCTGCGCCCTGATCTCCCTGACCGCGGGGATACCGGCGTGGGCCGCGGCAACGCTGCTCATGACCGCGATGGTGATCCACACGATCGGTGAACTCTGGCACTCCGCCGCAGGATTCGAGGTCTCGTTCGCCCTCGCGCCGGGGCACGCCACCGGACAGTACCTCGGTGTGTTCGGCCTGGGCGCCGGTCTGGCCGAGGCCTTGGGGCCGGGCCTGCTCATCTCGCTCTGCATCACCTGGGGCCGTCCCGGGTGGTACGTCGTCGGAGCACTTTTCGCCCTGACGGGCCTGGTGGCGCCCCTCGCCGTCCGCTGGGCACAGAGACATCAGCACACGGGGCGGTCGCCCCTCGAAGCCGTGGAGCGGGCACCGGCCGTCTGAACCACTCCGAGGGACTGCCCCACACGCATGTCATCCAACGGATTTGAAACGGTGCGAAGCGTCCCCGCGTGGGTTCTGTGCGGCCGCCGAGCATTCCGACTGGAACACGGCCGAGGCGAGTCCCACCGCCCGCAACGAGGGATCGGTGACGACGAGGCGGAGACCTTCGTGGATCCGCCGCCCGATTCGAGGGGGCTGCCCGGCGTGCCGGGGCACGGGCTCGGGGCGGCGGATGCGCCGGATCGACAGAAAGGACAGCGCGAAGAAGAACGCGGCGGCCACGAGGGAGAACGGCGCCGAGAACAGCGAGACCAGCACACCGCCGAGAGCGGGGCCGCCGATCTGCGCCGCGGACCTGCTGCCCTGCAGCAGGCTGTTGCCCTGCGTCAATTGTTCACGACGCACGAGCCTTACGAGAAAGGCCTGATACGCCACATCGAAGAACACACTGAGAACACCGACGAGGAAGGCGACGCCGAGCAACGCCGGAGCGCCGAGCAGACCCAGCAGGTACGCGGCGGGGATCGCGGTCAGTGCCAGAGCGCGGCCGAAGTCCGCCAGTACCATCACGTCGCGGGAGCGCCGGCGGTCCACCCACGCACCGGCGAAGAGCGAGAGCAGCAGGATGGGTGCCTGTTCCACCGCACGCACGACTCCGACTTCGGCGGCGCCGGCGTCCAGGGTCACCACGGCGATGAGCGGCAGGACCACCTGGGCGGCCTGTGCCCCGAGTTGAGAGG
The DNA here is from genome assembly GCF_043083485.1 of Streptomyces sp. NPDC014727. Classification (NCBI taxonomy): domain Bacteria; kingdom Bacillati; phylum Actinomycetota; class Actinomycetes; order Kitasatosporales; family Streptomycetaceae; genus Streptomyces; species Streptomyces sp. NPDC014727. The sequence continues at coordinate 115,266 of NZ_JBIBYR010000021.1, forward strand.
CGGTCTGGCCCGCCCAGAGCCTGCGGAAGTCACCGTCCCGCCACAGGCTCGGCAGGGCCGGCCGACCGGAGCGGGCCGCCTTCACCGCGGACCTCCTGCCCGCGGACCGCCGGGCAGGCCCGGCCTGCCGGGCGTGGAGGCCACGCGGAGCCCCGAAGGCCGAGCCCTCCATGCCGTCGACGAGGGCATCGGCCCGTTCCGAGGTGTCCGTGAGCGCCCCGAGCGGCCGCCGAGCCCGTCGGGCGGCCGTCCGGGCGTGGGCCGAAAGGCTCTCGGCGCTCGAAAGCGGTCCGGGGCCGTGTGGTGAGTACACACCACACGGCCCCGGACCGTCGGGACACCGTCGGGACTCCGTCGGGGACGGAGGGGTCAGC
>NZ_JBIBYR010000022.1:0-107582 GCF_043083485.1 Streptomyces sp. NPDC014727
GTGGGGGGGCTCGGGGGGGGCCTGGGGGGGGGGTGGGGGTGGGGGGGGGGGGGGTGGGGGGGGGGCCCCCCCCCCGGGGGGGGGGGGGGGGGGGGGCCCCGGGGCCCCCCCCACCCCGCATCCTGCGATCTCAACTACCGCAATGGAAGCGGGCGTCACCCCAGTCCGCGTGGTCGTTGCCGTTGCCGTCCCCGCCGTCGCCGACGACGAGTTCGACGTACTTGGCACCGGTGACGTCCGCCGTGAGCGGCCAGGCGTTGTCGGCCGCCTTCAGGACCGGTGACTTCACCTTCTCGGTGCCGTCGGCCGTGACGCTGAACTGCACGCTGCCGCGTGAGGTCTGTACGTCGTCCACGCCCACCTGGGCGGTGAAGCTGGTGCACCGGCCGCCCAGGTAGTAGCGGATCCTCGCCGGGGCATGGCTGCCGAGGCCCTTGGTGTAGACGGTGCCGCCGAGGGTCAGCGGGGTCCCGTCGCCGCTGCCCTGCTCACCGTTGGAGAGGTCCCGTTCGACGGGGCCCCAGCCGTTCTCGGCGACCGTCCAGTCGAGGTCGCTGGCCCAGCTGTCGGCGGTGGGCGGCGGCGGCAGGGTCCGTACGGAGGTCTGCGCGCCGAGCGTGCGGCGTGCGCCGCCGACCGTGTACGACGCCTCGGAACTCAGGCCGTAGGTCTGGTACTTGGCGTCCACCGGCGGGGTGACCCGCCAGCTGCCGGTGACCTGGGCGCCCGCCGCGACCGAGTCGAAGGCGACGGCGCCCGCGGGCTCCGCCTTCCAGCCCTGGGGGACGGTCAGGCTCAGCGCGACGCCGGTGGCTGCGGTGGCCTCGTAGTTGGTGAAGCTCGCCTTGACGGTGTTGGCCGCGCCCGGCTCCAGGGTCTCGGCGCCCGCGTCGACGGCCAGCGTGCCGCAGGCGGCGATCTCACCGGCCGGGGCCGGACCGAGGTCGGTCACGGTGAACGCGTCGAGGACGAAGTCGGCGCCGTCGGGCGCGTCGCCGCGCTTGCGCAGCCCGGTCCAGGTGTCGCCGCAACCCGCGGTGACGGTCTCGGAGAAGTGGCCGGTGGTGCGCTGCTGTCCGATGGGGGTGGCGCGGGTCTCGACCGAGCTCGGCTTGCCGTCCGCGGTGATCCGGTCGTAGCCGTCGACCCACTCGTATGCCCCGGCGTGGCTGGACTGGTAGTCGTACTCCACCTTGTACCGGTGGCCGTCGGTCATCGGCACGGTCCAGGGCGCGGTGCGGTAGACGAGTCCGCCGTTCTCCTCGTGGGCCTTGAGGGACTCCTTGCCGCCGATCACGTCGTCGACGAGCTTTCCGTTCCAGCCGGCCTGGGTGTACGGGGCGTGCAGCTGGGAGATGACGGTCCGGGGGTCGGTGGAGCCGCCCGCGTCACCCTTGAGGAAGGGCCCCCAGCCCTGGTCGACGTCCTCGAAGTCCTCGTACACGACCGTGTTCTTCCGGGTCGCCGGGGCATGGGCGACGATCCGTACGTCATCGGCGCGTACCGTCGCCGTGCTGCCTGCCGCCGCCTCGATGCGGAGCGTGGCGCGGCCGTCCGCGGGGGCGGTGAAATTGACCTTGGCGCGCTGGAAGTACGTGCCGTGCCAGTCGGACGCGGCGACGTAGTCCTTCGCGGTGGAGCGGTCCACGGCGACGGAGCGTCCGCCGATCGAGAGCGTCGTGTGCCGGGTCTTTCCGGGCTGGACCTCGATGAGCGCGGACGCGGTGTAGCGCCGGCCGGGCTTGAGGCCGTCGACGCGCTGCGAGAGCGCCGCGGTGGAACCACCGGAGAGCTCGGCGCTGTTGCGGCCCTTGTCGTCGGTGTCACGGGCGACGGTTCCGGTCTTCGACCAGGCCCCCAGCCCGTCGTCGTTGAAGCCCGGGTCGTCGACCGGGGTCCCCTCGCCCCACTTGGGGTCGGCGGCCTGCGGCGCGTGGTCCGGGTAGAGGACGTACGGCTGACCGGCCTCGGCCGTGAGCGTGATCTTCCCGTCGACGGGCTTGACCGTGCCGGACTTGACCCGGCCGTTGTCGGTGAGCTTGTAGACGGTGTACGTGCCGTTGGACGGCACCGCCCAGCTGCTCGTACCGCCGGACTTGCTGTAGTGGTACAGCTTCTTGCCGCCGTCCCACGGCAGCAGGTAGTCGGTGCCGCTCAGCACCTTGCGGCCGTGGTCGTAGAAGGTCCGCTTGCCGTCCTCGACCGTGCCCCGGACGTCTCCGGTGAAGGTGATGTCGTTGCCGTCCCAGCGGATGATCTTCTGCTGCTGGGCGTACTTGGCGGGCAGGTCGCGCTGCCAGACGTTGTCGTAGAAGGCGTTCCAGTCGGTCTCGCCGGTCCAGCCCTCGAACTCGTCGATGGCGGTCTGGCCGAGGACCGGGTCGTTGTTCCAGGTGTCCCGCTCGCCGTTGCGGATGAAGCGGATGATCTTCGAGTTGAGGCCCTTGTTGGTGGCCCCGCCGTAGTCGAGGTCATTGGCCCAGTGCGACCACAGAGTGCCGCGCTCGAACTTGTCGGACCATTCGCTGCCGACGTTCCAGCCCTGCTTCTGCACGGCCTGAAGGGTCTTGTCGGCGATCCAGCCGTGCGTGTAGTAGACGTCGATGTAGAGGAAGCTCAGATTGCGGTCGGTCTCGTCGCGCAACTGCTGGAAGCGCTTGGCCAGGTCGCCGCTGTTGATGTCGCGGCGCTGGTCGATGTAGTAGCTCTGCCCCAGCCAGTTCCAGCCCGGCCTGGTCTTGTCGACGAGCTGCTCGTCGAACTCCCTGGCCTCCGGGTACGCCTCGGTGGCGTTGACGTGGACGCCGAAGGTGGCGCCCCACTTCTTGCCGTCCTTGAGGAGCTCGTTGAGGTCCTTCAGCCCGCCGGCGCGCTTGTTGTAGTCGCCGCCGTAGTCGGGGTGGGCGGAGTCGTGCCCCTCGGAGGCGTACCCCTTGAGGAGGGCCAACTGCCCGAGGCCGTCCGTGGACAGCGAGATCCGCTTGACGTCGTCCAGGGTGCGCAGGAAGGGGTGGGTGGCCTGGCTGGCGAAGTTGAACGGGATGTGGGTGATGACCCGGTCCGGGGTGTCCTCGCTGCCGGGCGCCTTGATGCCGATGGAGCGGAACGCGACGGCTCCGTCCTGCCAGTCGACCTTCTTGTCGCCGTTGGCGTCGGGCGTGACGACGACCTTCGCCCAGGGGAGGTCGTCCCCGCTCTCGGGCTTCGGCGCGCCGTCGCCGCGGTAGGTCCACTGTCCGGACCAGACCCCGACCCGGACACTGCCGTCGTCCGCCTTGCGGGCCTGGTGCCAGAACCGGGCATCGTCACCACCGGTGGCACCGGAGGGCTTGTCGTACGAGGAGTTGGACTCGACGGCCGCCGCGAGGGAGCCGGTGTTGAGAAACGCGTACGAGGCGCCGGCCGGTGCCTTGTCGGGCGCGGTGTCCGCGGTGACCGGGGCGAAGACGTCGGCGGTCTTCGTCGAGTCGTTGTCCAGCCGGGTGAAGGCGGTGGCGGCGCCGGTGTCCGTGGAGCCGACGGAGACCAGGTCGTGGCCGGGTATGTCGATGGTGCCGACGCGGAACGCCTCGGTGTCGCGGACGGCCGTGACCTTGAAGGTGGTGGCGCGTCCGGAGACGGAGAGCGAGGCGTCGATCTCGATGCCGGGCAGGTCGGTGAAGACCAGCGTGTAGCGGGCGACCGCGCCGGTGACCGTGGGCGAGCCCTTGAGCTTCACGGGGTGCGCGGTGCCGTTCAGGGTGACGGCGGTGACCGGTTGCGTACTGCCGAGCAGTCGGCTGCCACTCGCCTTGTCGGTGTACGCCAGGACGCGGGGGAAGTCGTCGGCGACGGCGACCGAGAGCTGCGCGGACTGGATGACGGTGGCGTCCGCGGGCACGGCCGACTCGACTGCGGCGGGTGACGGGGCGGCGGCGTCGGCGGGGAGCGCGGTCCCCACCAGCGCCAGGACGGCGGCTGAGGCGGCGGCGACAGCGCCCGCCGAAGTGAATCTTCGTGACATGTGCTCTGAGTAGTCCCCGTGACTGGACAGCGTCAACGACGTGCGGCCCCTGGGGGCCCTCCAGTCCAAGAACCGCTTTGCGTAAGTCCAAGTGGACGGTACGTCTTGGCGGTTCGGCGCCCGGGGTGCGCGGCGCGGTCGTCAGCCGTGCCGTCCGTCCGCTCCGGGGTCGTCGGCGCTGCCGGACGCTGCGGGCTCCGCCGATTCGGCGTTCTTGCCTTCCGCCCAGGTCAGGGCGGCCACCAGGGAGCGGAAGGCCGTCCGGTAGACGCGCGGCCCGGTGCCCGTGTGGTGCTGGAAGTGGTGGCGCAGGTTGGCGGGTGTACCGAAGCCGGTGCGTGCGGCGATGCGTTCCACCGGGTCGTTCCCGCGCTCCAGCAACCGCTGCGCCGCCTGGACGCGGGCGCGCAGCAGGTACTGGAGCGGGGAGAGACCGGTCTCGGCCCGGAAGCGCCGGTTCAGGCCACGCACGGTGAGCCCCGCGTGGTCGGCGATGTCCTTCAGGGTCAGCGGGTGGTCGAGGTGGGCCTCCATCCACCGGGTGGTGGGCCCGAGGCTGTGCCGGGCCGCGGCGGGAGGAGCCGCGCGGCCCGGGGTCTCCTCGGATCCGGCGGGTGCGTGGAGCTGCATGAAGACCTGCCGCTCCGTCTCGATGGCGACCGGCGTGCCGTGGTCCAGGGTGATCAGGTGCAGGCAGAGATCGAGGCCGCCGAGCACTCCGGCCGCGCTGTGGAACGGGTCCGCGTCCACGACGGCGCCCTCCGGATCGACGTCGATCAAGGGATGGCGCCGGGCCAGTTCCGCCGCGTACTGTCGCCCGGTGGCCGCCCGGCGTCCGTCGAGGAGCCCGGTGGCGGCGAGGGTGAACGTCCCGGTGCCGAACGCGCCGATGCGGGCTCCCCGGTCCGCGGCGGCCCGCAGCGCGTCGGCGACCCCGGGGTCCGGCTCGTCATGGAAAGCGGCGTGGCCGGGCAGCAGTACGGTGTCGGCGTCCACCAGCCCTTCCAGGCCCCACGGCGTGTGGATGGCGAAGGGCGCCGGGGTGCCGGTCCCGCGAAAGCCCGGGGCGGTGCAGTACCGCAGCTCGTACGCGACATGCGGGTGGTGCCGGACGGCTGTGCCGAAGCACATTCCGGGCCCGGTGAGTTCATGGCCCGGCACCCCGTCGAGCGCGAGGACGGCGATCACTGGCATGTCCAGAATTTAGCCGAGGGTGACATCGGGACCTCTTTTTCCGGACAGGGCCGTTACGCAGGATGGGTGGTGCGCGGCACCGGGAGCGAGACGACGCCCGGCAGCCGGTTCGCACACCCACCACGCGCACGACGCGCATCGGAACGAAGGAATCACCCGTGTTCACACGCAGTTCGCCGTCCGCCGCCCCGACCCGGTCCCGTAGGTCACGCTCCCGACGTGCGGGACGGTTCGCCGCCGTCGCCCTGGCCGCGACGGCCTGCGTCACGGCGATGTCCGGCAGCGCCAACGCCATCGTCAACGGGCAGGAGGCCACGCAGCGTTACCCGTTCATGGCCACGCTCCCGCAGTGGGCGGGCGAGGTGCACGCCCAGTGCGGCGCCTCGCTGATCAACTCGCGTTGGCTGGTGACGGCGGCCCACTGCGTCAACCCGAAGACGCTGGACGGCATCGTCCGCATCGGCTCCAACGACCGCGAGTCCGGCGGCACCGTGCGCCACATCAAGCGGACCGTCGCCCACCCCGCCTACGACGTCGAGTCCGAGCCCAGCAGGAACGACATCGCGCTCGTCGAGCTGGACCGCCCCGTCTCTGAGCAGCCCATCCGTATCGCCAAGAAGGTGGGCGAACCCGGCACCCCGACCCGCCTGCTCGGCTTCGGCACCGTCCTGGACACCGACAACCTCCCCGACGCGGTGTTCCCGGACAGGCTCCAGCAGTTGGACACCCGCATCGGCGCCGTGAACGAGTGCTCGCCCGGCCGCGCCGACAAGACCCGGATCTGCACGATCAGCAAGACACCGGGCTCCATGGCCTGCTTCGGCGACTCCGGCGGCCCGCAGATCCAGCGCGGCCGGGACGGACGCTGGGAACTGGTCGGCGCCACGTCGGGCGACGGCGACACCGACCCGACCTGCGGCACCGGCCCCGGCATGTACACCAACGTTCCCGCGTACGCGAAGTGGATCGACAAGACCGTCCACGCGCACCGCTGACGCGACACGCACCGGGCGGGCACACGCTCCTGCGGCCCGCTCGGGCACCCCCGACCACCGCGGCACCCCCGTCCCCTACCTTCGGATAGATTCTGCATATGTCCGTCATCGCCGTTCTTGTGCCCGACAGGCTCCCCGGACACCAGCTGACCACCCCCGGGCTGGTCTTCGGGACAGCGACGACCACCCACTCCGGCGCCGACTACGAAGTGCGGCTCTGCGCCGCCCCCGGCCTCACCGCCACGGGCGCGCCCGCCCCGCTCCGGATCTCCGTCCCGTGGGGGCTCGACGGCCTCGCCGGCGCGGACGTCGTCCTGATCCCCGGCCAGGACGGCGACGGCCCCCGCGACGAGCCCACGCCCGAGGTGCTCGCGGCGCTCCGGGCCGCGGCCGCACGCGGCTGCCGCATCGGCGCGATCGGCACGGGAGTCTTCACCCTCGCGGCCACCGGTCTCCTCGACGCCCGCCGCGCCACGACCGGCTGGCGGCACACCGAGGAGCTGGCCCGCCTCCACCCTCGTATCGAGGTCGATCCGATCGGCACGGTCGTGACGGACGGCCGGTTCCTCACCTCGGCCGGGATCTTCGGCAGCATGGACGTCTGCCTGCGCCTGCTGGCCCAGGACCACGGGGAGCGCGTGGCCGGTGAGACGTCCCGGAAACTCCTCACCCCCCTCCTGTCCCATGGCGACCGCGTCCAGGAGACCATCGACCGCGAACTCACCGAGAGCGCGGGCATCGAGCCGACGCTGCGCTGGCTGGAGGCCCGCCTGCACCTCCCCCTGACGCCCGCGGACATCGCCGCGCACGCCGGGATCAGTGTCAGCAGCCTCAACCGTCGCTTCCGTGCGCAGACCGGCGTCAGCCCGCCGCAGTACCTCCTGCGGCGGAGGCTGGAGCGGGCCCGGGAGCTGCTGGAGACCACCGACGAGAAGGTGGAACGGGTGGCGGCGCTGTGCGGCTTCGCCTCCCCGGCGAGCCTGCGCCACCACTTCTCCCGGCTGACGGGCACCACACCACGGGCCTACCGCACGAGGACCGGGGCGGCACGCCCGGCGCCTCGCAGCAAAAGGAATTCCGGCCGCGCGAGGTGAGGGCGCCGGACCGCTTCACCGCCTTCGTCACGGATCACGGGACGGCCGCTCACGGTGCGGTGCCGAGCTCCCAGAACCGGAAGACGGTCGACGTGTCCAGGCAGTTCTGCAGGCCCCGGACGTTCTCGTGGGCGACGGCGTACTGCTTTCCCTGCCACAGCGGCAGGAGCGGCAGTTGCTCCGCCACGATGTCCTGCAGTTTGCCGAACTCCTCCCGGGTGTTCGAGCGGTCGGTCACGGACGAAGTCTGCGGGATGATCTGCTTGGATATCTCGCTGTTCTCGTAATTGTTCGACAAGACATTGCCCTTGCCGAAGAACGGCTGAGTGAAGTTGTCGGGGTCGGGATAGTCCGGCACCCACCCCTTGACGTAGATCCCGTACTTTCCGTCGGCGATGTCCTTCTCGTACCGGTCGAACGGGACGGACTTCATCTTCGCCTCGAAGAGACCGCTCTTGTTGAGCTGATCGGCGATGGTCTGCAACTCGTCGTCGGTGGCGGGCCCGTAACGGCTCGGCGTGGACCACAGGGTGAGTTTCACCTTGTCGGTGATACCGGCGGCCTCCAGGGCGTCCTTCGCCCGTTGAGGCTGCGCGCTGTCGCCGTAGGTGTCGAAGAAGGAGGTGCCGTGGCCGGTGATGCCGGCCGGGATGATCGAGTAGAGCGGCGCCGCCGTGGACTGGTAGACCTTGCTGACCAGGGAGTTGCGGTCGACGAGGTAGGCGATGGCCTTGCGTACACCGAGCTTGCCGACCACGGGATCGGCCATGTTGAAGACCATGTGCTGGACCTCGGCGCTGTCGCCCTGGACGACCTCGATGCCGTTCTTCTCCGCGGTGGGCGACATGTCCAGGGCGGCTATCGCCTTGGCGGTGAGGCCACGGTAGGCGATGTCGACATCGCCCTTCTCCAGGGACGACTTGAGGGCCTGCTGGTCGCCGCGGAAGAGTTTCAGCGTCACGCCGCCGTTCTTCACCTCGGCCGTGCCGTGGTAGCCGGAATAGACCGAGAAATCTGCCTTCGACTTGTTGATCGAATCCAGCATGTAGGGACCGGAACCAACCGCCTTACCGCCCTGAAGCAGCCTGTCCTTGGGGTAGACCCTATGGTCCACGATGGAACCGGCACCCGATGCGATCTTGCTGGGGAAGATGGCGTCGGGCACCTTGAGACGGAAGACGACGGTCTTTTCGTCCGGGGTACTGATCGCCGAGATGGTGGAGAGCAACGGCGCCGGGCCCGCCGGGTCATTGATTTCGATTGCCCGGTCGAAGGAGTATTTGACGTCCTCCGATGTGAGGCTGTGGCCGTTGCTGAACTTCAACCCGTCGCGCAAAGTGCAGGTGTAGGTCTTGCTGCCGTCCGAGAAGCCGCAGTTCTTGGCGGCCTCCGGCACAGGTATGGAAGCCCCGGGCGGGAAGCTCAACAAGGACTGGAAGACATTGTTGAACAGTAGCCAGGACCCGGGGTCGTACCCCGCGGCCGGATCTGTCGCAAGAATGCCGTCGGACATCCCGACGACCATCTTCTCCTTGCTGTCGAATGCAAAGATCTGATCGTCGGAGCCGCAGCCTGTCAGCAGCGCCATTGCTAATCCCCCGGCGATGAGGATGCTCGACCGCCTCGTACGAACCTTCACAGAACGTGCCTCATACTCTCGGCCGGCCGTACGGGTGCCCCCTGACAACCGGGATCAGGTCAGGAACAACTGCAAACACCGCGACCGTCCAGCACTGGCGGCAGTCCGGGCGCGGAGGTGTGGAACGACTACCTGTCAGGACTCGGTGTCCCACAGGAATTCTACGCGCGGTGACTGGCAGGAACATTACAAGAAATGAACAGCGGTGGACAGGTCGTGGTCGATCTTGCGGCGCGTCGAACAACCCAGTAGTACACCGCCCGGCCCGGCGGCAAACCGCACGGGCAGGGAATCTTCCGGCCTTCGGCACCGTCGGCCCGGGATGCCCGATATCGGTACGCGACAAGGAAGACAAGCCGGGCCGAGAGAGACAGTGAGGTATTCATTGTGCGACGACAGCCACTTCGGCCCGGTCGGCATTAATCCCCTATTGCAGCAACTGTCGGCCGAATAGGTCGGACAGCAGGAATCCTCCACCTGCGGCGAAGAGCTGTCCCGTAATCCCTGGTGGGTCAGCGCGCGGCGTCAGATGCGGTGCATCGCGAGGCGGAGGGACGTCCGCATACTGGATGTATGCGGACGTTCCGACAACGCGGCGAGGTGCCGTAGCTGTCGTCGCGCGCCCACCAGGGATTACGGGACGGCCCTGAGAGACCGGCCGACCGCCGGAGGTGTCGGCGGCGACCGTGTCACCTCATCCGGAGAGCACGTCGGCGAGCCGATACGACTCAGGGCACGGGTCCGGTCCACGTACCGCGAACTCGCACCACACCACCTTGCCGGGATCCCGTTCCCCCACACCCCACTTGTCGGCGATCGCCGCCACCAGCAGCAGCCCGCGCCCGCCCTCCGCATCGGGGGCCGGGTCCGCGGCGACGGGGCGCACCTCCCCGTCGCCGCTGTCGTGGACCTCGACACGCAGGACACCGTCGACCGGCTCCAGATAGAGGTGGACACGGAATCCGCGACCGGGCGGGACCCCGTGCAGCAGGGCATTGGTGACGAGTTCGCTCACGCAGAGCAGTACATCGTCGACACGGGACTCGCACGCCCAGTCGACGAGTGCCTCGCGCACGAACTGCCGTACGAGCGGCACGGAACGGCGTTCCCTGCGGTGGAACGCCTCGCGGAAGCAGGGGAGTTGAGTTGGTTCGTTCACGCAGCCAACGTCACACAAAGTCACTAGCGTTGATCAGCGCGTCGGGCCGTACAACGCACTTGTACGGGCCCTGACGGGTCATCCGGGTTTCACGACGGGGAGAGGCAGTTCATGCACTCGGCGAAGAAGAACAAGCGGATCACGTCCTGGCACCTGATCGGCGCCCAGCTGGCGACGTTCCGCAAGGCGGCCCGGATGACGCAGACGGCACTGGCCGATCGGTGCTGCGTGGGTGAGGACACGATCGCGTCGATCGAACAGGGACGCAGGCCACTACAGGCGGACTTCGCGGCTCAGCTGGACGAACTGCTCGACACGAAGGGGGTGTTGCAGGTCGCGGTGTCGAAGGTGCCACAGAAGGAGCGGTTCCCGGCGTTCGTCCAGGACTTCGTGGACTATGAGCAGGACGTCCTGACACTGCTGTCCTATGAGAATCAGGTCGTTCCGGGGCAGTTGCAGACTCGGGAGTACGCGCGTGCGGTCTTCGTCTCCCTCTATCCGCCATTGGAAGAAGAGGAGATCGAAGAACGGGTCATGGCGCGACTCGACCGGCAGAAGGTCTTCGAGCGCAGGCCGAGGCCGACAGCCAACTTCCTTCTGGAGGAGAGCATCCTACGCCGCCCCATCGGGGGCCGCCATGTGCTCCGCGAGCAGCTTCGGAACCTGAGACGCTGTGCCGAACTCCCTTTTCTGAGCCTGCAGATCATGCCGACCGCTCGTGAGACTCATGCCGCGCTCGACGGCCCGATGGTGCTCCTGGAGACCCCCGATCACGATCAACTTGCCTACATCGAGGGACAGCGCATCAGCTTCCTGATCGACGACCTCGACGAGGTCAGTGTCCTCCAGCAGAAATATGGGATGCTGCGTTCTCAGGCGCTCTCTCCTGAGCAGAGCATGCGCCTATTGGACGACTTTGTTGGAGAGTCATGACTCGCGCAGCACACCCGGACCACGGCTCCGCGCTCGCCTGGTTCAAGTCCAGCTACAGCGCCAGTGAAGGCGGCAACTGCGTCGAAGTCGCCTACGACTGGCGCAAGTCCAGCTACAGCAGTGATGAGGGCGGCAACTGCGTCGAGGTATCCGCCCACCCCGCCGCCGTCCACATCCGCGACTCCAAGGTCATGGACGGCCCTGTCCTCACCGTTCCCCCCGCCGCCTGGACCGCCCTCCTCGGTGCCACGGTCTGAGAACCGGTGCTCGCCGCGGCGGCTGCCGGGCGGGTCCCGAAAGCGACGGACAGGGTGACCGTTGAGGGGTTGCGGTGGTTACCAAGTGGCAGTTCACGCACACGGCACTCACTTGAGGGAAGCAGTAGTGAAGTCTGGCCGCAGGCCCATGAGGTCATCGTCGTCCCGCCCGCAACTGTACGTGGGCTGACCGCAGTTGCAGCAGTAGGTGCGTTTCTGGCCTCGGCATGCAGCAGCGGCGACACGAAGGCGCAGCCCATCACACTCGCCCCTACGCCCACTACCGTTGCCGCGTCGTCCACCCCTCGTCCCGCGAATCCTGTCGCAGCACAGGAGGCGCGGCCAGCGGCCGCACAGGGCCGTGCTCACGACACTCGCAAGACGCTTTGTGGCCGCCTCGTCGGTCGGGACGCTCGTCACCCCCTGGCGAGGAGCGCCGCTGTTTCATGGCCAGTTGGATCATGCTGATAGCGTCTGCCGATTGTGGAGGCACGAGACGACTGTGCCGCCGGACCGGGGGAGGATGCATACACGATGATGGGCCATTCGCATGCCGTGAGCGGTGCACTGCTCTTCGCAGGCACGGCGCCATACCTGCCGCCGCTGGTGATGCACGCTCACCTGCAGCCGCAGGAGATATTGATGGGCACAGTGCTCTGCGCCGGTGCCGCACTGTTGCCTGACCTGGACCACCACGACGGCACCATCGCCAACTTCCTTGGCCCGGTGTCCAAGACCCTGTGCCGCTTCGTCGCTTGGGCCTCCGGCGGTCACCGCCATGCCACGCATTCGCTGTTCTTCGTGGCCCTCATGACCGTCGGCAGCTGGGCGGGGGTGACCTACCTGGGACGGCCGTTCACGCTGGGCATGACCTTCTTCCTGCTGGCGTTGGCCGTGCGGGCACTCAACCTCTGCCCGCCCGGACACGGGTTCTCCGCCTGGGGCACCATCGTGTCGATGGCCAGTATCGGCACCGGGGTGATTGCCAAGTTCATCCCCTCGGCACCTGGCTGGCTGCCCTATGCGATCGGGCTGGGCTGTGTGGCGCACCTGCTGGGGGACTCCATTACGAAGAGGGGCGCTCCCTGGTTGTGGCCGCTCAGAACTCGCTACGAGATCGTGGTGATCAAGAGCAGTGGCAACAAGCTGGAGACGGAGATACTCACCCCGATCATGGGCGTCGCCACCGTCGCCCTGCTCTGGTTCACCGCGCTCTCGCCCGATGCCATCAGCTGACCACGGGCTCGGGCGCTCGCGGGGCGGGCTGACCACCAAGCTCCACCTTGCGGTTGAGCAGGGGCAGAAGCCGCTGTCGATCGTGATCACTGCGGGGCAGCGAGGTGACTCACCTCAGTTCGAGCCGTGTCGGAACGTCCGCATACATCCAGTATGCGGACGCCCCTCCGCCTTGCGATGCACCGCATCTCACGCCGCGCGCTGATCCACCACGGATTACGGGACAGCCCTTAGGTGGCTCGGCGAGTCCGGGGTTGCGTCACCACAGTCAGCTTCGCTGAATGCCGGCGAGCAAGATGTCCGCAAGATGGTCGGCGTAGTCGTCAGGGTCGATGTGGGGGTGGTTGGTTCCGAGGTATCCGAGCATCATGTCGATCGCGCCTTGGTAGGTGATGGCCATCACGCGGGTGTCGAAGTCGCGAAGAGTTCCCTCGGTTTGGCCGCGTCGGAACAGTGATTCCTGTGCTTGGTAGGTCTCTTCGTAGTCTTCAGGTGTCAGGCGCGGCGAGCCATCGGGGTGACGCAGGTTGTGAACGATGCGGTTGAGTGCGGTGAGTTCTCCCCGATGGGTGACGGTCAAGGCCGCAACTCGGCGTAGGGCTGCGCGAATGATGTCCGGGACGGGCTCGGTCAGGTCGAGCGAGTTCGCGATGCGATCGCGGATGGTTGTCATCGTGGCCTTGGCAGTGGACTCCATCAGATCGTCCTTGTCGGCGAAGTAATGCCAGATCAGACCCTTGGAAACGCCGGCCCGCTCGGCCACGCGAGTCAACGACAGGCCGTCATAACCGCAGTCGGCGAGTTCCTCCACGGCTGCGGTCATGATTTGCGCCCGGCGTTGATTCTCGTCGAGTCGCTGCCGACGCGTACCCGACCTTGTGGTTTGTGAGGACGAAGTAGTCATGCCGTCACTGTGGACCGCTGGCCCGGTCATTGGCGACCGGCTGTCGGTTACGGCGAACCCGGACTGACAGGATCGCAAGAGTCAGCATCATCGCAGCGATGACGAGCATCTCTACGCGCATCCATGGAGGGAAGACGCCAGGCAATGCGGCCTCGACGAGATTCACCGCCAGCAGGACACATCCGATGATGGTGAGTGCACGAAGGCCGGAGGGACTCCCTTTGAGTGCGGCGCGCATCCGTAGGGGCAGCACGATCGCGAACGCGGCGACGATCACGGCGTGGCCCCATGCCTCTGAGGTCGCCAGATGTGGTGCCGCCACCGCCAGGACAGCCAGCGCCGCCAGTGTGCTCAAGGCCACTACCACGTAGGCGGCTACCAGTCGCCTCACCCTTGCGAGCGATAAAGACGCAAGTGATGCCGACTCGCGCTCATCTCTTTCAATGCTATTGACCATACGGTCAATGCTATCCCGGTTGACCGCGCGGTCAACAGAGGGGCTCCTCACCGTCAACAGCGCCTCGGAACTGACGAGTTGTGAAGAACCAACGGTCTTGAGAGCGCTCTCAGTCACAAGTCTTGACGCTCTCCCCGGCCACCGCGACAGTGGTGCACACCCGCGGACGGCTCCCGGACCCCAGCCCCGCACGACGTGTCCCGTCCGCGCCCCCCACACACCTCAGGAGCCCTCTCATGCCTTCGCGCAGAACATTCCTGACGGGCACCGTCGCCGCCTCCGCGACCGCCCTCACGTATCCCCTCTGGGGCGGCGCCCTGAGTCCGAGCGCCTCCGCAGCCCCAGCGACCTGCGAACTCGCCCTGCAGAACCGCTCGTTGCCGGGCAGGGTCAACGCCTACGTCACCGGTCACGAGCAGGGCACCGACCGCTGGGTGCTGCTGCGGGCCGACGGCGGTGTCTACCGTCCCGACTCCCCCGCCGCGCCGCAGACGCCACTGCCGGTCGACTGCGCGATCCCGTTGAACGCGGCGGGCGGCGCGCCGGTCGTGCTGACTCTTCCCCAGATGTACGGTGCCCGCGTCTACTTCGTGCGCGACGACACCCTCACCTTCTACCTCAACCCCGGCCCCGCCCTCGTCGAACCGGCGTTCGCCACCTCCACTGACGCCAATTACGGTCGGACCTGGTCGTTCTGCGAGTTCACCTTCAATCCTCAGCAGCTGTACGCGAACATCAGTTACGTCGACCTCGTCACCGCTCTGCCGATCGGTCTGGCCCTGGAGGGCGACAGCACGCACACCGTGGCCCCACTCCCGGACGGCGCGGTCCAGCGGATCGCCGACGGTCTCACCGCCCAGGCCGCCGCCGACGGGCAGCCGTGGGACAAGCTGGTGATCCGCGGCGCGGACGGCGGTGTGCTGCGGGTGATCTCGCCGCAGAACCTGATGGCGCCGTTCTTCGACCGGCCGGACGAGATGCCGTTCCGCGATGTGTTCACGGCCTACATCGACCAGGTCTGGGAGAAGTACCGCTCCACCGATCTGCGGATCGATCTGCAGGGCGGTCGCGGTGTCCGCACCGGCCGGGTGAGCGGCGATCTCCTGACCTTCGACGGCGGGCACTCCTTCACCAAGCCGGCCTCCAAGGACGTCTTCACCTGCAACCACGGCCCGTTCGCCAACAACCCGGGCGACCCCGACGACAAGAAGGCGCTGCTGGCCCGGCTCGCGGCCGGCTTCAACCGCTCCCTGATGCTCACCCACCCCAACCAGCCGAACGGCACCTCGGCCGCGGACTACTACCAGGGCGTGGCGACCAACCACTGGTCGCGCGTCGTCCACGCCAACACCCCGATCGGCTACGCCTTCCCGTACGACGACGTGCGCCCCGACGGGCAGCCGGACGTCTCGGGCGCCGCGAACGACGGCAACCCGCGGCGGTTCACGGTGAGCGTGGGGGCCTGAGTCCCCCAACACCGGTGAACAGCCCTTCACTGCTGCCGCCCATCCCCGCATGGGTGCCAAAGGCGTCGGCCTGTTCCAGCACCGCGAGCGCGAAACGGACACGACGAACCGCTGCGCCACCGTCCGAGAGGAAGCCCTGTCGTCGGGCGCACGGGCGCGCGGGAGAGGAGCCGGGGGGCTCCGCCCGCTCGTGTCAGCCGTAGATCCGATGGAAATGCATGCCGGGGACCTTAGCTTGCCTCCGGGCCACCGTGCACAGTGTTTGTCGCATGCTCCGGGCCAGGGACGGCGACGGCGACAGCGACGGCGACAGCGACGGCGACGGCGACGGCGACGGCGACGGCACAGGCTCTCGGCCGGCCGACCCGTTCGCCGTGACCGACCACGATGAACGTCCTTGCGTCCGCGTCGAGTTGCCCCTCTCCGTTCACCCCGCGCAACGACGTCGGCCTCCACGACCGCTTGAGCAGGTCGTGGAGGCCGAGGTCACGCGGACCCCGAATCGGCCAACGGCGTCCGTGGCGGAACGAGGCACCCCGTGCGAGCGGATACGACGCGGTCAGCAGCCGCCGCAGTTGTAGTACGTCACGTCCCAGTGGTTGCCCTCGTCCGCGTAGATGTTGCCGGAACCGGCCTTGTACTGGGGTGCGCCGTCGCCGCGCAGCCCTATGTAGGTGAAGACGCCGTGGACGTAGTTCGTGAGGCAGGTGGACTTGCCGAAGTCGAGCTTGTAGCCGTTCCAGTGCGAGTACGTGCCACTGGCGTGCCCGGTCTCGGTGCCGCCGGTGATGTTCAGCGCGCAGCCGGTGGCGCTCTTGAGGGTCTGGGCGCCCTGTGCGGTGGCCAGGTTGAGCTGGTCGAACGAGGTGCAGGTGGCCACGTTGCGGTTGGAGCAGTTGCCGGAGGACGACCAGGTGATCCCGGAGGAGCTGAACCGGGCGGTGGCCTGGGCGTGGGTGAGCTTCGTGTCGGCGTGGGCCTGGGTGGCACCGCCGCCGAGGACGCCGACGCCGGGGGCGAAGAGGACGCCGAGGACGAGGGCGAGGGCGGTCAGGACGGGACGCAGTGTCATACGGGACACCATGGGGGGATCCTCCTGCTCATGACAAGTAAGGGGCAGGGAGATACTGCCCGAGTTCTACGCGCGTCGCCAGGGGGGCGGCGAGACCGGAGACTCCTCCCGCGACAATTCACCTGCCTGATGTTGAACTTTGAACTAGATCGCGCTAGAGTCAATCTCGTTGAAGGTTAAACAACAACTTCGACCGCCGCTCGATCACGTCCCCCGAGGAGGAGCCATGGCTCTGTTCAACCGCAAGAACAACAACGCCCCGTCCGCCACCATCGCCACCCCCGTGGACCCGGCTCTGGCCGCCCTCACCGGCGACTACACGATCGACCCGGCGCACAGCAGCATCGGCTTCACCGTGCGCCACGCCATGGTCACCAATGTGCGCGGCTCCTTCGGCGAGCACGAGGGCAGCCTGAAGCTCGACGGTCACAACCCCGCCAACTCCACCGCGTCGATCGATGTCAGGATCGCCAGCGTCGACACCGGAATCGCCGACCGCGACGGCCACCTGGTCAGCGGCGACTTCTTCGACGCCGAGAAGTTCCCCCTCATGACGTTCCGTTCCACGCAGGCCGAGCAGCTCGGCGGCGACGCCTACCGCATCACCGGCGACCTCACGATCAAGGACGTCACGCGCCCCCTCTCCATCGACCTGGAGTTCAACGGCTCGGCCACCGACGTCTACGGCAACGAGCGCGTCGGCTTCGAGGGCAGCGCCGACATCCTGCGCTCCGAGTGGGGCCTGACCTGGAACGCGGCGCTGGAGACCGGCGGCGTGATGGTCAGCGACAAGGTCAAGCTCAACTTCGACATCTCCGCGATCAAGGCCGCAGCGACGCAGGCCTGACACGTCCCGCCGTCTCGTGCCTGACCCCGAGCGCGCCCGCCTTCCCCCTCCCCCGCCAGGGACGGAAGACGGGCGCTCGGCGTCGTCGGGGGGCGGGGCAGCGCGGCGACGGCGGCTTGCCCGAGCGGCAGATCCCAGGGCCGCGTTCGAGGCCCTTGCCTCGTCAACTCCCTCCGACGTACGAGAAATTGCGGGCGGAACTCTCCGCCGCCGTAGGTCGCGGTTGACACGGTGACGCTGCTCGGCCCAAGACGTGCCGGGTCAGACGGTCGGGCCCGCGTGCGCTTCTCGGTGCATGCCCATGCACAGCGCCCAGACGGCAAGGATGTTGACGGCGATCAGCACCATGGCCCACAAGGGGTAGTACGGCAGCCACAGGAAGTTGGCGATCGCGCCCAGGCCGGCGACGGCGACACCGAAGAAGCGCGCCCACAGGGCTCCGCTGAACACGGCACAGCCGGCGAGGACGAGAACGATGCCCAGGATGAGGTGGACCCAGCCCCAGCCCGTCAGGCTGAACTCGAACACGTAGTGGCGCGTGAAGACGAACAGGTGGCCCTTCGTAAGGGCAGCGACCCCCTCGAAGATCGCCATGGCTCCACCGATGACCATCAGGACTGCTGCCAGGACGGTGGTACCGGATGTGGGCGCGTGCGTAGGGCTCGGGTACGTGTGGCTTGCCGCGGTCCCGTTCGTGTCACCGGCCATGTCGATCTCCTCGGGTGGCAGAACCGTCGGTCCGGCGGCCATGCCGGGACCGGCGGGATCCTCGTCCCCCTGTCGGCGAGATCCCGTCCCCCTTCATTTCAGCGTGTCACGGCGGCTCCGCGTCGGCACTCCGGGCGACAACCGCCCAGGGCCTTCCACAGCACGCTTCAGTCGTTCTTCCCCTTCCCCCCGTTCTTCTCGTCCTCCTCGTTCTCCTCCTCCGGTTCGCCGACCGTCTGCTCGGACCAGATCACCTTGCCCGTCTCGGTGTAACGGGTGCCCCACCGTTCGGCGATCTGGGCGACGAGGAACAGGCCCCGGCCGCCCTCGTCCGTCGTCGCCGCGTAGCGCAGGTGCGGCGAGGTGTTGCTGGTGTCGGACACCTCGCAGATCAGGTTGCGGTCGTACAGGAGGCGGACTTCGATCGGTCCGCTGCCGTAGCGGACCGCGTTGGTGACCAGCTCGCTCAGGATCAGCTCGGTGGTGAACGCCTCCTCGTCCAGACCCCGGTCGGCGAGCCACTCGGCGACGTTCTTGCGGACTCCGGCCACGGCCGCCGGGTCGATGGCGACGTCCCACTGCGCGACCTGGTCGGGATCGAGCATGTGGGTACGGGCCACGAGGAGCGCGACATCGTCGGACGGCTGCTCGATCAGCATCGCGTCGAGCAGGTCGTCACAGGTCTCCTCCGGTGTCCGGTCACGACCGGCGAGGGTGGTGCGCAGCAGCTCCAGGCCGGTGTCGATGTCGCGGTCACGGGGTTCGATGAGACCGTCCGTGTACAGGATCAACCGGCTTCCTTCGGGTACGTGGAACTCGGCCGCCTCGAAAGGCATGCCGCCGATGCCCAGGGGCAGGCCGGCCGGTACCTCGGGGAACTCGACGGTGCCGTCGGGGAGTACCAGCGCGGGGGACGGATGGCCGGCGCGGGCCACCGAGCAGTTGCCGGAGACCGCGTCGTAGATGGCGTACAGGCAGGTGGCACCGGCGATCTCGGCACTGTTGTCGTCGGCGGTGGTTTCACCCTGGTCGATCCGGCTGACCGCTTCGTCCAGATGTCCGAGGAGTTCGTCGGGCGCGAAGTCCAGTGCGGAGAAGTTGTGGATGCTGGTGCGCAGCCGTCCCATGGTGGCCGCCGCGTGCAGCCCGTGCCCGACCACGTCGCCGACGACCAGGGCGACCCGGGCGCCGGACAGCAGGATCACGTCGAACCAGTCGCCGCCCACCTCGGCCCGCGCCGGCAGGTAGCGGTGGGCGACGTCGAGGGCGTTCTGCTCGGGCAGGTCGCTGGGCAGCAGGCTGCGCTGCAGTGTCACGGCCATCTCGTGTTCGCGTGTGTACCTGCGGGCGTTGTCCACGCTGACGGCCGCCCGCGCCACCAGTTCCTCGGCGAAGGACTGGTCGTCGTCGTCGAACGGTTCGGAATCGCCCGCGCGCCAGAAGTTGGCCAGGCCCAGGATGATGCCACGTGCGTGCAGCGGTACGGACAGCACCGAGTGGAAGCCGTAGTCGAGGATGCCGGCGGCCCGCTCGGGATCCCAGTAGCGCCAGCCGAGCTGGTTGATCACCTCGGGACCCAGCCCCGTCTCCGCGCTGTCCACCCGCATGGCATGGATCCTGGAAGGAACGAATCCGACCAGTCGGCCGACCGGGTACAGGGGCTGGTCCGGGTCCGTGGTGGCGACAGCGGTACGGCGCATGTCCAGCGGGGTGTCGGACTGAGCGGTCGGTTCCTCCCCGGGCATCGCCGGATCGGCGAGGTCGACGGTGGTCACGTCGGCGAATCCGGGCGTCGCCACCTCCGCCAGCTCCTGGGCCGTCCGGGTCACATCGAGGGTGGTGCCGATGCGGGTACCGGCCTCGTAGAGCAGCAGCAGGCGTTCGTGGACGAGTTCCGCCCTGCCCGTGATCTTGCGGAGCTCGGTGGTGTCCCGCAGGGTCGCCACGGTGCCGGGCGGCCCGCCGCGCGCGTCCGTCGGTCTGAGATTGACGGCCAGCAGGCGGTTGCCGCTGCGCAGTACCTCGTCCGTGACGGTCCGGCCGGAGGCGAGCAGTTCGGCGGTGGCGGGCTCCAGTCCGAGGTCCGTCACCGCCCGGCCCTCGGCGTCGGGGGGGAGGCGGAGCAGCCTGCGGGCCTCGTCGTTGGCGAGTGTCAGCCGGCGACCGGGCCCGATGATGAGGACGCCCTCGCGGACCGCGTGCAGCACCGCGTCGTGGTGCTCGTACATCCGGGTCATCTCCCGGGGGCCGAGCCCACGGGTCTGCCGCCGCAGCCGTCTGCTCACGAGCGCCGCGCCGGCCGCGGTCGCCGCCAGGGCCACCACCCCGGCACCGATGCTGAACGGGATGGACCGGTCGGCCACGCTGCTCACCGACCGGTCGGTGATGCCCACCGACACCAGTCCGGCCACCGATCCGTCGGGCCTCGGCACGGGCACCACCGAATTGACCGAGGGCCCCAGGGTGCCCTTGAACGTCCGGGTGAAGCCGGGGCCGGTCAACGCTTCCTTCCAGGGGCCGACGAGGTGTTTCCCGATCAGCGCGGGGTCCGGATGGGTGTAGCGGATGCCCTGGGTGCTGGCCACGACGACGTATTCCACATGGGCGTCCTTGCGCACCTGCTCCGCGCGCGGCTGCAGAATCGCGGTGGGGTCCTTGCTGTCCAGCGCCGCCACGATGCCCGGCGAGTGCGCGAAGGTCTGGGCCACGCTCAGTGTGCGCATCCGGACCTCCTGCAGACTGTCGCGGCGGCCCTGCAGCACCAGCGCGACCGCGAATCCGGTGATCAGCAGCACGACGAGCCCCAGCACGAAGCAGAAGACCTGGCCCGCCACGGTGCGCACGCTGAACAGCGAGAGAAGGTCGCGGCCCGGGGAGCGGTAAGTCGTCTCCTGGCGCGACGGCGCGGGGGTGGCTCGGCCCGAGCTCCCCCCATCGTGCCGATCTGAACTCCGGACGGAGCGTCGCAGCCTCGCCCGGAATCGGCCGATACCAGACATAACTTCAGGTCTAGCATGGATCGCCCCTGCCCGAGAGTTCGCCGATCAGCGGCTCAGAACCCGCCGCCGTCGAAGCCGCCGCCCCCTCCGAGGTCGCCGCCGCCCCCGAAACCTCCGCCGTCGAAGCCCGACGGGTCGAAGTCGGCGCCGGAGAAGTCTCCGCCGCTCCAGTCACCGCCGGAACCGAAGTCGCCGCCGCCGTACTCCGCCGCGTACGCGGGGGACGACAGCATCGAGCCGAGCAGCGTGCCGGCCAGCAGCCCGGGGAGCAGGCCCCCGCCGAAATAGCCGCCCGCCCAGGGGCCGTACGCCGGGCCCGCCTCCCAGTACGGGCCACGGCGGCCGTCGCCCGTGTCGACGGTGCGGCTCAACGGCTCCTCGCCCTCGCGCAGCCGGATCTCGTCGGCCGCGCAGACCGGGACCTCACGGCCCGTGCCGCCGGACGGGGACCACCGGACGTCGGCGACCGAGGGCCCGTGGCGCGGGTCGAAGAAGCACGGGGGGCGGCGGGCGGGCAGCTCACCGCCCGTGCGGCGGGCCTCCAGGACGGCGAGGGAGTAGCGGCCTTCCTCCAGTGCCTGGGTGACCCCGCGCACGTCGGACGGGCGCCGGGCCCGGTCCATGCGGGATTTCGCGGTCTCGTAGGAGTCGAGCGCCCGCTCGTAGTCGGCGCGCATGGCGTCGTCGGCGCCCGCCTCGGCGGGATGGAAGTCGAGACGGTCCAGCGTTTCGCCGTACGCGGTGATGTCCTCGTCCACGACGACCCGGAGCTTGGCGAGTGCGGCCCGTTCGTCCTCCTCCTTGCGCCTGCGGTTGCGCCGGACGAGCGCGTAGGCCGTGCCGCCGCCGAGCACCAGGACGGCGCCGACGGCGATCAGTCCGGCGGTGGACGACGATCCCCTCCCCGCGGCCGATCCGCCCCAGGAGGCGGGGGCGCTGCCCCGGGCCTGTTCGACGGCGCGGTCGACGAAGGCGTTGAGCTGGGTCGCGGCGTCGGTGTCCGTGCCGGGTGTCTTCACGGCGGCGGTGAGGTTCTGGACCGCTCGCGTGGTCATGACCCGGGGGTCGGCGCCCGCGTTGAACCCGTTGCCGAGACGGACCGCGTAGACACCGGTGATGCCGGTGTCGGTGCGCAGGGTCGGCAGCACGGTCTGCGCGGGGAATGCCGGGGTTCGCGGCAGTACCGCGACGAACACGGGCTTGCCGGCGTCCTTGATCTTCCTCGTCAGGGCGGCGGCCTGGCCCGGGGAGAGCTGGTCGGCGGCGGCCGGGTCGACGTAGACCGGGCCCTTGCGCAGCGCCTGCGCGACCTCGTTGACGGTCGATGCGCGGGCTGCCCCGGGCGCGGCGCTCGGTGCCATGGCGAGCACGACCACCGAGAGGATCAGCAGCAGACCCGCCAGCAGCGTCGGGAACAGCCTGTTCCGCATATCTCGAAGCTAACCCAGGTGGGTGACGGCTGCGCGGTCACCCACCGGGCCGGCTCCCCGTGCGCCGGGCGGGACAGCCCTTACGCGGCGCGGGTGAGGCGGATCGTGTCGCGGTACCACTCGGCGCTTTCCTTGAGCGTCCGCTCCTGTGTGCCGTAGTCGACGCGGACGATACCGAATCGCTTGTCGTAGCCGTAGGACCACTCCAAGTTGTCCATCGGCGACCAGGCGAAGTAGCCCGGACATCCGCTTCCGCGGCGCGGATGCTGGTACCGGTACCGGCGTTGCGGCGTGAGTCAACCCCGCTGGAACAGTGCCGTGAATACATCACGCCGACATTGGTCCGTACCGATCTCCCGTGCAGGCAGGACGAGTTGTGTGTTTAGGTTCTGAACGCACACCCTCTAGACGCGGCCGTCCAGGAGCAGTTCACTCTCGCCTCGATCGGCGGCTGCTCCCCACAACAACCCGGCTAGTGTGATCAGATGACAGAACTCGGCATCCTTGGCGACAACACGGACTGGCGGAAGGACTTCGAGCGACGGCTACGCGCCTCGTACACGACGGCCGGGCTCGGTGTGGCCGCGGCGGAGCGCATGCTCGAAGACGTACGCGACGGCATCGGCAACTGGACCGTCGCCGAGATCACGGACGCCGGGACCCGAGTGGGATACGTCGCCGTAGTCGTGGCCGACGACAACGGTGCGCTCGCGGGCCGTATCGGCGACCTCCACGTCGATGCGCTCCACATCGGCCGGGGGCACGAGCAGGCCGCCCGGGACTGGGCCGAGGGATGGTGCGCGGAGCGCGGCGCAGGCCGAATCGACATACGGCTCACCGAGCCCGCCGGTGAGCTGTTCGACGGTTACGGCGTCCGCGGCCAGCTCAGGACGCGGCGCGTCAGTACCCCGCCGGAGCCAGTCGATGGCGTCACCGCCCGGCCGATGACGCAGGCCGAGTATCCCGAGTGGCTCGCCTCCGAGAAGGTCGCCTACGTCGGCGACATCGTCCGGGCCGGAGCCCTGAGCCACGAGGAAGCCGTACTCAAGTCCGACCGCGACTTCGCCGAGCTGATCCCCGAGGGCCTGGCCACGCCCGACAACACGTTCCTGGTGCTGGAGGCGGCGGGCGGGCCGATCGGCACCGGCTGGTTGAAGCACGGGCACCTCCCGGGGGTCACCTACGGCTACTCGCTGTACGTCCAGGAGCGGCACCGCGGCAAGGGGTACGGCCGGGCCGCGATGTCGGCCGGCGAACAGGCGACGCTGGCGGCCGGCGATTCGACGCTGATGTTCACCGTGTGGGGCGGCAACGAGGTGGCTATGAACCTGTACACGAGCGCCGGTTACCGAGTCGTGGAGGAAATGCGCTCCCTCGGCCTTCCGCGCTCCGCCGCCTGAGCGGCACGGCCGGCCATGTCGGAGACCAGCGTCCGCATTGTGTTCACCCGTAACCATCCTCGGTCAGTCTGGATCGCCCATGTCACTCCGCGTTGGTAAGCGCGCCGCCGCCCTCACCGGGGCCGCCGCGGTCCTCGTCGTTCTGTGTGTGGCTGCCGTCTGGTGGTTCAACCGCACCGACGACACCCCGTACGCACTCGCCGCCGAGCCGAAAGTGAGCGTCACCTACGAGGGCGAGCGTCCGCCCGAGGAGGTGCGTACCTTCCTGACGGTGTTCGTGCAGCGTCTGGCGGACGGGGATGTACAGGGCATCGACGCACTGGCCGCCGGCTACCCCGACGGGGCGGCGACGACCCGGGAGTCCTCGGACTTCCTGCGTCCGCTCGCCACGGCGGCAGCAGGCGGCCCGGTCACGGCCCGTGCTGAACCAGTGCGCGACAACCGGTCGTTCCTCCAGCGTCTCAAGGCCCCTCAGGGCGGTACGTCCGAGGCCGAACTCACCCTGTCGGACGGCAAGCAGGTACGCGTCCAACTGGCCAGGGAACACGGCGTGTGGTGGGGCTACGCCCTCGCCTCGGCCGACTGATCCCAGGTCTCGACCAGCACCGCGTCCCGCACCCGACAGCTGCCGGGTGCGGGACGCGGTGTGCGTGGCCCTTCCGGTCGCCCGCCGGAACTGCGGTGCGGCTGTCCCTCCGCCTCCCCACGGCCTGAAGGGCTACTCCGTCGGCTCGATCCCGGCCCGCCGCAGCCCGTACGTGTAGGCGTCCTCCAGCGCCTGCCAGGACGCCGCGATGACGTTCTCCGCGACGCCGACCGTCGCCCAGTCGCCGTTGCCGTCGCCCGTGGTGATGAGGACTCGGGTGGTGGACTCGGTGCCGGTGCGGCCTTCGAGGATGCGGACCTTGTAGTCGACCAGCTCCAGCTTGGCGAGCTGCGGGTAGATCCGCTCCAGGGCGACGCGCAGAGCCCGGTCGAGCGCGTTGACCGGGCCGTTGCCCTCGGCGGTGGCGACGATGCGCTCGCCCTTGGCCCAGAGCTTCACGGTCGCCTCGTTGGCGTGCGTGCCGTCGGGGCGGTCCTCGACGATGGCGCGCCAGGACTCGGTGCGGA
The DNA here is from genome assembly GCF_043083485.1 of Streptomyces sp. NPDC014727. Lineage (NCBI taxonomy): Bacteria > Bacillati > Actinomycetota > Actinomycetes > Kitasatosporales > Streptomycetaceae > Streptomyces > Streptomyces sp. NPDC014727. The sequence continues at coordinate 24,907 of NZ_JBIBYR010000022.1, forward strand.
AGTAGCGGCGTACCCGCCCCTCGGCCTCGGCGCGCAGCAGCAGCTCGAAGGAGGCGTCGGCGGCCTCGTACGTGTAGCCCTTGAGCTCGCGTTCCTTGACGCGCTCGACGACCCGGCCGACGAGTTCGCGGTCGCCGCCGAGGTCGATGCCGAGCTCCTTGCCCTTGAGCTCGATGGAGGCACGGCCGGCCATGTCGGAGACCAGCATCCGCATGGTGTTGCCGACCAGCGCGGGATCGATGTGCTGGTACAGGTCGGGGTCGACCTTGATCGCGGACGCGTGCAGTCCGGCCTTGTGGGCGAAGGCGGAAACACCCACATAGGGCTGGTGGGTGGAGGGCGTCAGGTTGACGACCTCGGCGATCGCGTGCGAGACGCGGGTCATGTCGGCGAGGGCGCCCTCGGGCAGGACGGACTTGCCGTACTTCAGTTCCAGGGCGGCAACGACGGGGAAGAGGTTGGCGTTGCCGACCCGCTCGCCGTATCCGTTGGCGGTGCACTGGACGTGGGTGGCGCCCGCGTCGACGGCGGCGAGGGTGTTGGCGACGGCGCAGCCGGTGTCGTCCTGGGCGTGGATGCCGAGCCGGGCGCCGGTGTCGGCGAGCACGGTGGAGACGACGGCCTGGACCTGGGCGGGAAGCATGCCGCCGTTGGTGTCGCAGAGGATCACGACGTCGGCGCCCGCTTCGTGGGCGACGCGGACGACGGACTTGGCGTACTCGGGATTGGCGCGGTAGCCGTCGAAGAAGTGCTCGCAGTCCACGAAGACCCGGCGGCCCTGCTCGCGGAGGAAGGAGACGGTGTCACGGACCATCTCCAGGTTCTCTTCGAGGGTGGTGCGCAGCGCGAGCTCCACATGGCGGTCGTGGGACTTCGCGACCAGCGTGATCACGGGGGCGCCGGACTCCAGCAATGCCTTGACCTGCGGGTCCTCGGAGGCCTTGCCACCGGCCCTGCGGGTCGCACCGAAGGCGACCAGCTCGGCGTTCTCGAACTCGATCTCCCGCTGGGCACGGGCGAAGAACTCGGTGTCGCGGGGGTTGGCGCCGGGCCAGCCCCCCTCGATGAAGCCCACGCCGAAGTTGTCCAGGTGCCGGGCGATGGTCAGCTTGTCCGCGACCGTCAGGTTGATGCCTTCACGCTGGGCGCCGTCGCGCAGCGTGGTGTCGAAGACATGGAAACTGTCGTCGGTGGCCTTGGCCTTGGTGGTCATGCTGGTCTGACTCCTGTCGGATGAGTGGATCCGGACGTTCAGGCTCCACTTGCCCCCATCATCCCGCGCGCCTCGTCCCGGCCGAGGTGAGGGCCGGAAAACGAAAAAACCCCTCGCGGGTGCGAGAGGTCTGCGCGCGGGTCTGGGGCACGGTGGCCGTGCCGTACATGGTGGTACGGACGATCACTGCGGACCGGCGCGCCTGTTGCCAATAATCATGACGAACGAGGGCACGGAAGCAGTCTTGCACAGGGCCGCCTCCGTGCCGTGCCCCGTCTCAGGATGCGGGCGTCGCACTCGTCGCGCCCGACGGCTCCGTCCGCCCGTGCGGCGACTCGCCGGCGCCGACCCGGCCCAGGTCGATGTCGCGGGTCTCGCGCATGGTCAGGTAGACGACCACGGAGACCGCGGCGCAGCCCGCCACGTACCAGTAGAAGCCGGACTCGACGCCCGCCTTCTTGAACCAGAGCGCCACGTATTCGGCGGTGCCGCCGAAGAGCGCGTTGGCGATGGCGTACGGGAGGGCGACGCCCAGGGCCCGGACTCCGGTCGGGAAGAGCTCGGCCTTCACACAGGCGTTGATCGAGGTGTACCCGGTGACGACGACCAGGGCGAGCAGGGCCAGGCCGAAGGCGGGCCAGAAGGTGCCGGCGTGCCTGAGCATCGTCATGATCGGCACGGTCAGGAAGGTGGAGCCGATCGCGAAGGTGATCAGCAGCGGGCGGCGGCCGATCCGGTCGGAGAGCAGACCGGCCAGGGGCTGGATGCACATGAAGACGAACAGCGCGCAGAAGCTGACGAGCGAGGCGGTGGACTTCTCCATGCCCGCGCTCTTGGAAAGGAACTTGGTGAGGTACGTCGTGTACGTGTAGTACGCCACGGTCCCGCCCATGGTCAGCGCCATCACCAGGAACGCCTCGCGCTTGTGCTGCCACAGCGCCTTCAGCGTGCCGCGGTCCGCCTGCTCCGCGGCGCCGGACTCCGCGTACACCTCGGTCTCCAGCATGGAGCGGCGCAGATAGAAGACGACCGCGGCACCGAGCGCGCCGACGATGAACGGGATGCGCCAGCCCCAGCTGTGCAGCGCCGCGTCGGACATGTTGCGCTGCAGGACGATCTGGAGGCCGAGGCCGACGAGCTGGCCCGCGGTCATGGACACGTACTGGAAGCTGGAGGCGAAGCCGCGCCGGTGGGGCGCGGACGCCTCGGTCAGATAGGTGGCGCTGGCGGCGTACTCGCCCCCGACGGAGAGACCCTGGAGCAGCCTGGCCACCAGCAGGACGGCGACCCCGCCGTATCCCGCGACGTCGTACGTCGGCGCGACGGCGATCAGGATCGCGGAGGCCGACATGAGGGTGACGGTGAGGGTGAGCGCCGCCTTGCGGCCCCTGCGGTCACCGATGCGGCCGAGCATCCAGCCGCCGACCGGCCTCATGAAGAAGCCGACGGCGAAGATGCCCATGGTGTTCATGAGATTGGCGGTCTCATTGCCTTCGGGGAAGAACGAATCCGCGAAGTAGACCGCGAAGGTCGCGTACACGAACCAGTCGAACCACTCGACCATGTTGCCCGCCGAGCCGACCCAGATCTTCTTCCACTGCTCTCGTCCCATGGTCCGTCACCGTGCCCGAACAGCCGGGAGCACAACAAGAGCGCAACGGGCAACGATCACGCGTACTTACGTACGTTTCGTTCACCGCGGTGGGTGCGGCTCCGCGGCGATGAGTGAATCGTCGATGAACTCCCTGACCTGTTCGAGGACTTGAGAGCGTCCGGTGCCGGGGATGCCGACGGCGACATGGACGCTGAACCCGTCGAGCAGGGCGCGCAGCCGGGTCGCGAACCGCTCGGCGTCGACCGTACGGAACTCGCCGCGCGAGGCGCCCTCGGCCAGCAGCGCCACCAGATCGCGGTGCCACGCGCCCTCGATCGCCGCCTGCCGGGCGCGTGCGTCGTCGTCCGCGCTCCGCGAACGGTTCCAGACCTCCAGCCAGAGCGTCCAGTGCGGATCGCGGTGACCGTCGGGAAGGTACAGATCGATGTACGCGTCCAGCCGTTCGCGCACCGTCACCGGCCCGGACAGCAGGGTGCGCCGCTGTGCGCCGAGCCGTCCCTCGCTCCACTCCAGGGCCTGGAGCAGCAGCTCGTCCTTGGTGCGGAAGTAGTAGAGGAGATGTCCACTGCTCATGCCGACCTCACGGCCGAGACCGGCCATGGTGAGGCCGTCCAGACCCCGTTCGGCGATGGTGGCCATGGCGGCGGCCAGCAGTTCCTCGCGGGGCGGGGCGGCGTTGCGACGGCGTGGAGCGGGGGGCACGGTTCAGACCTTCGGCTGCTGCTGGGTGATGCAGTGGATGCCTCCACCGCCGGCAAAGATCGTACGCGCGTCGACGAGGGTCACCGTACGGTCGGGGAACAGCTCGCCGAAGACGGCCGCCGCTTCCTTGTCGCGCGGGTCGTCGAAGGCGCAGAGGATCACGCCGTCGTTGCAGAGGTAGTGATTGATGTAGGAGTAGTCGACCCACTCGCCGTCGGCCTCCAGCACGGTGGGTGCCAGGACCTCCACGACGTTCAGGGAGCGGCCCCTGGCGTCGGTCGCGGCACGCAGGACGCGGACGGTCTCCCGGGTGATCTCGTGGTCGGGGTGGGCCGGGTCCGGCTGGACATGGGCGACGACCGTGCCGGGGCGGACGAAGGCGGCGACGATGTCGACATGACCGAGGGTGCCGTACATCCCGTAGTCACCGGCCAGCCCGCGGGGCAGCCAGATGGCCTTCTCGGTGCCGAGCCGGGCGTGGATCTCGGCCTCGACCTGCGCGCGGCTCCACTCGGGGTTGCGTTCCTTGCCGAGCTGGACGGTCTCGGTGAGCAGGACGGTGCCCTCGCCGTCGACGTGGATGGCGCCGCCCTCGTTGACGAGCGTGGAGCGGTGCACGGGGACGGCGGCGAGTTCGGCGACGGAGCGGGCGATGTGCCGGTCGTGCTCCCAGCGGGCCCAGTCCTGGGCGCCCCAGCCGTTGAACGTCCAGTCGACCGCCGCCAGTTGGCGCCCGTCGGTGACGAAGGTGGGACCGATGTCCCGCATCCAGGCGTCGTCGAGCGGGCGGACGGCCAGCTCGATGTCCGGGCCGAGGAGGGCGCGGGCGCTGTCCTCCTGGCCGGGGCCGACGACCATCGTCACGGGTTCGAAGCGGCGGACCGCGCGGGCGACGGTGGCCCAGGCGGCGCGCGCCCCGTCCAGCTCGGCGTCGGTGTCGAAGGTGGGGTTGGGGCCCGGCCAGGCCATCCAGGTGCGCTCGTGCGGGGCCCACTCGGGCGGCATGCGGAAGGTCATGAAGTGTCCTAGGGGGCGTCAGAGGAAGTAGAGGCGGTTGAGGGAGACGGAGTCGGCGGGCTCGGAGCGCAGCGGATCGCCGTCCAGGGTGACCAGGCCGCTGCGCGCGTCCACGGCGACCTCTCCGGTGCGGGAGTTGTGGACGAGGTCGCCGGGGCCGATGCCGCGGGTGCCGCGCACCCCGACGCGCCGTCGGCGCGTGGGCATCCGGTCGGCGCCGAGCTGGGTGGCGGCCTGCGAGACGAAGGCCACGGAGAGATCGGCCGCGGTGGCTCCGTACGCCCCGAACTGCGGCCCGAGGACGAGGGGTTCGCAGGTGTCGGTGGCGGCGTTCGGGTCGCCCGTGACTCCGTACGCCGGGAAGCCGGCCTTCAGCACGAGCTGTGGTTTCGCGCCGAAGAACTCCGGACGCCACAGCACGATGTCGGCGAGCTTCCCGGTCTCGATGGAGCCGATCTCGTGCGAGAGGCCATGGGCGATGGCGGGGTTGATGGTGAGCTTCGCGATGTAGCGCAGCACCCGGGCGTTGTCGTCCGCGGGGCCGTCGCCGTCCATCGGGCCGAGCTCGGCCTTCATCTTCCCGGCCATCGCGAAGGTGCGGCGCACCGTCTCACCGGCCCGTCCCATGCCCTGCGCGTCGGAGGAGGTGATGCCGATGGCACCCAGGTCGTGCAGGACGTCCTCGGCGCCCATCGTCCCGGCGCGGATGCGGTCGCGGGCCATGGCCGCGTCGCCCGGCAGGTCCGTCTTGAGGTCGTGCACGGAGACGATCATCCCGTAGTGCTCGGCGACGGCGTCCCGGCCGAAGGGCAGCGTCGGATTGGTGGACGAGCCGATGACGTTCTCGACGCCCGCCATCTTCAGGACGTTGGGGACATGACCGCCGCCGCAGCCCTCGATGTGGAAGGCGTGGATGGTGCGGCCCTCCAGGACCCGCAGGGTGTCCTCGACCGACAGGCACTCGTTCAGCCCGTCGCTGTGCAGGGCGACCTGCACGTCGTGGTCCTCGGCGACCCGCAGCGCGGTGTCCAGGGCGCGGGTGTGGGCGCCCATGTCCTCGTGGACCTTGAAGCCGCAGGCACCGCCCTCCGCGAGCGCCTCGACCAGCGGGGCCTGGTGGGAGGACGAACCGCGGCCCAGGAAGCCGATGTTGACCGGCCAGGCGTCGAAGGCGTTGAAGGCGTGGCGCAGGGCCCACGGCGAGTTGACGCCGACCCCCCAGACCGGGCCGAACTCCTGGCCGATGATCGTGGTGACGCCGGAGGCGAGCGAGGCCTCCATGATCCGTGGCGAGAGCAGATGGACATGGGTGTCGACGGCGCCCGCCGTCGCAATCATTCCCTCACCGGAGACGATGGTCGTCCCCGTGCCGACGACGACGTCGACACCGTCCAGCGTGTCGGGATTGCCGGCCCGTCCAATGGCCGCGATCCGGCCCTCGCGGATACCGATCGACACCTTGCGGATGCCCTGCACGGCGTCGATGACCAGCACATTGCTGATGACGATGTCGCAGGTGTCCCGGACGGCCGCGGCCTTGAGGTGCAGCCCGTCGCGGGCGGTCTTGCCGAATCCGGCGAGGAACTCCTCGCCGTACCGCTGCGCGTCGGACTCCACGCGGACGGTCAGCCCGGAGTCACCGAGCCTGACCCGGTCCCCGGCGCGCGGGCCGTGCACGGAGGCGTACTCGTACGGATCGATGCTCATCGCTCGGCTCCCAGATATCCACAGGCCGCGGCGCGCCGCAGGGCCTCCTCGCGTGCGCCGGGCGCGTCGAGCGGCCCGTCCACCAGACCGGCGAACCCGACGGCGATCCGGTCACCGCCGATGGGCACGAGACCGACCTCGACCGACTCCCCCGGCCCGAAGCGGACGGAGGACCCGGCGGGTACGCACAGCCGCATCCCGTACGCCGCGGCCCGGTCGAAGTCGAGCCGCGGGTTGGCCTCGAAGAAGTGGAAGTGCGACGTGACGGAGACCGGGACGGTCGCCGTGTTGTGGACGGTCAGCCGCGCCGCGGGCGCCGGCTCGGGTGTGGCGGGGCCGGGGACGACGGCACCGGGCGCGTCGTCGCCGAGCCCGTCGCCCAGAGGCCGGGAGACCACGGCGAGCCGCGAACCGTCGTCGAAGACGGCCTCCACATGGACCTCGGTGACGACGTCGGCGACCCCGGGCAGCACGTCGTCGGGCCCGAGCACGGACCGCGCGGCCTCGATGGCCTCCGCGAGCCTGCGCCCGTCGCGGGCCGCCTCGCAGACCGTGTCCGCGATCAGCGCGGTCGCCTCGGGGACATTGAGCTTCAGCCCCCGGGCACGGCGGGCCCGGGCCAGTTCGGCGGCACCGAAGAGCAGCAGCCGGTCACGTTCCGTCGGGGTCAGTCGCACGCCCGCACACCTCCTGTTTAGAGCAGCACTCTAACCAGAGGCGACACAGATGCGAAAGTGCCAGTTCGATTTTTGGAGTGACGCTCCAATCAGGACGTTTCGGTGTCTGCCGCATGCCGTAGCTGCGAGAGAACCGGCCGCCGGAGAGCACGGCGACGCCACCCCGGCCCGGAACTCCCCCGCTCCCGCGGGGTCCGGCCGGCGCCGGCCCGGCCCAGGTCAGTCGCGGCGGATGAGCTCTGGATCGATACGGCGCCCGACCAGCGGCCAGGTGCCCGCCGTCGCGAGCGCGAGGACGCCGACCATAACGGCCACCAGCAGGGGGACCCCCGCGCCGTCCCAGAAGATCTCGCCACCGCCTGTGATCAGGTAGGCGGACTCACGCAGCCGTGGCGGCCCCGGGGGCCGCCACCGGTGGCGCGCGGCACTTCGACCTTTGGGGCGGACGCCCCCTCGACACCGCAGCCTGACCAACCGCGAACTTACACAGCCACAGCGCATCGTCGGTCCGCTCGTAGCCAAGCGCGGACGACCGAAGCGTGGTGAAGATGATCTCGGCTGGGCAGACCCGGAGCCCCGAACGGGGCCGGTTCAGGAGAAGGACGCCGCCAGAGGAGAATGACTCAGGAGGCGGACGACTCGATCTCCCCCGCGAAGACGATGACCTGGTCGATGAGGCTCCGCCGCAGATGGACGACGTCCGTTCCCGCCAGGCGGGGGCCTCCGTCCGGCGTCGTGAAGACCCACTGGTACCGGGCCCACTCGTCCGGCATGTCCACCGCCGAACAGCGCACCATCGTGCCGGTCCCCGCGGGGTGGCGCCGGATGTCCAGCACGAACCGCTCGACCGCCTCGATCCCCTCACTGCGGCCCAACGGTCCCCAGAAGACCACGTCCGAGGTCAGGGCCTGGGAGAGCAGCTCAGTCACATAGCTGTCGTCCGAGGCGTTGAACGCGGAGATGAACGTGTCGATCGCGGACCGCGCGGTCTCTTCCTGCATGCACCAGTAATACCACTCGCCTCGCGGACCGCGCTCGTCCCGTGAGCCGTCTCCCGACCACGGTGAACCATCCCGGTCACAGCACTAGCCGTGGGACACAGGCAGGTGTGCGACTGCACAGCAATACCAGGAAAGATCCACGGCGCCTCCGCCCGCCCCGACCTGCGGAGCGCTCCTGCACCCGGCAACGTGCCGGCCGGCCGGGGGCAGCCGCCGGTGCGCACGCATGACGCGCGAAGGCCGCGCCCGGCAAACAGCCGGGCGCGGCCTTCGTACGTACAGCGTCTGGACCGAGGCATCTCTCTCGGATCACGGCGACCGATGACGACGCGGTGAGCGAGCGTGCGTGCCGCACCTCGCGAGCCCGGCCTGATCCGGGCTGAAGACCCTGGTACCCCTCCCGGCACTAGCCGAGCGGGTGCATCCAGCCGTGGGTGTCCTCGGTGACGCCGCGCTGGATGTCCAGCAGGCGCTCGCGCAGCTTCATCGTGACCTCGCCGGGCATGCCGTCGCTCTGGGCCCACTCGCCGCCCGCGGACTTGACGGTGCCGACGGGAGTGATGACGGCGGCGGTGCCGCAGGCGAAGACCTCGGTGAGGGTGCCGTTCTCGGTGTCGGCCCGCCACTGGTCGATCGAGACACGGCCCTCCTCGGACTCGTAGCCGAGGTCGCGGGCGACCTTGAGCAGCGAGTCACGGGTGACGCCGGCGAGCAGCGAGCCGGTCAGGGCCGGGGTGATGATCTTGTTCCCGTACACGAAGTACAGGTTCATCCCGCCGAGCTCCTCGACCCACTTGTGCTCGACCGCGTCGAGGTACGCGACCTGGTCGCAGCCCTTCGCGGTGGCCTCGGCCTGGGCGAGCAGGGACGCGGCGTAGTTGCCGCCGGTCTTGGCATCGCCCATGCCGCCGGGGACGGCCCGCACCCGGTCCTCCGAGAGCCAGATCGAGACCGGCTTGACGCCACCGGGGAAGTACGCGCCGGCGGGCGAGGCGATCACCAGGAACAGGTACTCGTTGGCGGGCTTCACCCCGAGACCGACCTCGGTCGCGATCATGAACGGGCGCAGGTAGAGCGACTCCTCGCCGCCGTGCGTCGGAACCCACGCCTTGTCCTGCTGGACGAGCGCGTCACAGGCCGCGATGAACGTCTCGACGGGCAGTTCCGGCATGGCGAGCCGGTGCGCGGATGCCTGGAAGCGCTTGGCGTTGGCCTCGGGACGGAACGTGGCGACCGAGCCGTCGGGCTGGCGGTAGGCCTTGAGGCCCTCGAAGATCTCCTGCGCGTAGTGCAGGGTCATGTTGGCGGGGTCGATCGACAGCGGTGCGTACGGGACGAGCTGGGCGTCGTGCCAGCCGCGGCCTTCGGTCCACTTGATCGTCACCATGTGATCGGTGAAGTAGCGGCCGAATCCGGGCTTGACCAGGATTGCCTCGCGCTCCGCGTCGGACAGCGGATTCGAGGAGGGCTTGAGCTCGATCGTGGGCGTCGTCATGAGTGCGTGTCCTTCACGTTGTGTGTGTTGGACCGCGCTCGCGCCGCTCCTGCCGGGCAGGTGCTAGGACGTCCGAGCTTCAGTGCGAGCGACGGCCCCGTTCGATTATCGCTCCCGGGGGGCCGTGCACGAAATGACGCGAATGCGGTCCGTGGTCGATGGTTGCACCCGGGGCCGCACAGGAGAAGCCGCCGGGTGCGGTTGCGACCCGGCGGCTTCGAAACGGAGTCGTCGGGTCAGCTCGCTACTCGTACCGCGAGCGCGTCGCCGATCTGATCGGTCGTACGAGTCGTCCGTCCGTCGCGCTCCGCGAGGTCGGCGGAGACGGCGTCCTCGATGCGCACGGCCTCGGCCTCGTAGCCGAGGTGGCGCAGCAGGAGGGCGACGGAGAGAACCGTGGCGGTCGGGTCGGCCTTGCCCTGGCCCGCGATGTCGGGGGCAGAGCCGTGGACCGGCTCGAACATCGACGGGAAGGTGCCCGTCGGATTGATGTTGCCGGACGCGGCCAGGCCGATGCCGCCGGTCACGGCAGCGGCGAGGTCGGTGAGGATGTCACCGAAGAGGTTGTCGGTGACGATGACGTCGAAGCGCTCCGGCTGGGTGACGAAGAAGATCGTCGCGGCGTCGACGTGCAGATAGTCGGTGGTGACCTCGGGATACTCGGTCGCGACCCGGTCGAAGATGTTCTTCCACATGTGGCCCGCGTACACGAGGACGTTGTTCTTGTGAACCAGCGTCAGCTTCTTGCGCGGGCGGGAGTTCGCCCGCTCGAAGGCGTCACGGACGACGCGCTCGACACCGTACGCGGTATTCACGCTGACCTCGGTGGCGACCTCGGCCGGCGTACCGGTGCGCAGCGAACCGCCGTTGCCGGTGTACGGGCCCTCGGTGCCCTCGCGGACGACGACGAAGTCGATGTCCGGGCGGCCGGCCAGCGGGGTCGCGGTGTTCGGGAACAGCTTCGACGGCCGCAGGTTGATGAAGTGGTCGAAGGCGAACCGCAGCTTCAGCAGGAGCCCGCGCTCCAAGACACCGGAGGGCACGGAGGGGTCACCGATCGCGCCGAGCAGGATGGCGTCGTGGCCCTTGAGGGCTGCCAGCTCCGCGTCCGGAAGGGTTTCGCCAGTACGGTGCCAGCGCCGGGCGCCGAGGTCGTACTCCTTGGTCTCCAGCTTCACATCCTGCGGGAGAACAGCGTTGAGGACCTTGAGGCCCTGGGCCACGACCTCCTGGCCGATACCGTCACCGGGGATCACTGCGAGATTGATGCTGCGAGACATGTCCGCACCATACTGCGCGTCCCACCCCATGACACGTCACGTCCACCATACGGACGCATGGGGAGCTGTACGTGTACCGTTCACCCACTCGACGGGACGGCGTAGGGCGGCGGGTGGATGTTCTGCTCCATGGACATCCCCCGATTCGGAATTCCCGAGAAGCTCGCCGGCCGCATGAGCATGGCCGAGCAGCACGAATATCTGCGTACCCGGCTGACCCGGCGTGGCGCGCTCCGTACGGGCGTGGCGACCGCGGCCGTCGCCGGTGCCGGTCTCGGCACCTCTCTCGCCGCCTCGCCCGCCTACGCCACCGGCACCGTCCTCACCTCGCGTCGCACCTCCACCCAGGTGGACGGCGCGCTGGTGGCGCCGTTCGGCCGGCACCTTGCGTACGGGGCCGACCCGAAGACGCAGATGACGGTCTCCTGGCAGGTCCCGTTCGCGGTGAAGCGACCGTACATCCGCATCGGCCTGGAGCCGTGGGCGCTGAGCCGCCGGATCGACGCGGAGGTGCGCCACCTCACCACGCCCGAACTGAACGGGGGGAAGATCGCGGCGGCCGAGCAGTTCTACCTGCACGCGAGCCTGGAGCGGCTGCGGCCCGGCACGACGTACTACTACGGCGTCGGCCACGACGGCTTCGACCCCGCCGACACGCGCAACCTGGGCACGCTCGGCACCTTCACCACCGCGCCCTCGCGCGCCGAGCCCTTCACTTTCACCGCCTTCGGCGACCAGGGCGTCAGCTACCACGCACTGGGCAACGACCAGTTGATCCTCGGTCAGAACCCGGCGTTCCATCTGCACGCCGGTGACATCTGCTACGCCGACCCGTCCGGCTCCGGGCAGAGCACCGACAGCTACGACGCCCGCACCTGGGACCAGTTCCTGGCACAGACGGAGACCGTGTCGAAGACCGTGCCGTGGATGGTGACCACCGGCAACCACGACATGGAGGCGTGGTACTCACCGGACGGCTACGGCGGCCAGAACGCGCGCTGGACGCTGCCCGACAACGGCCCGGACCCGGTGAACCAGCCCGGTGCGTACTCGTTCGTGCACGGCAACGTGGGGGTCGTCGCCCTCGACGCCAACGACGTCTCGTACGAGATCCCGGCCAACTTCGGCATCAGCGACGGCCGGCAGACGCGCTGGCTGGACCGGCGCCTCGGTGAGCTGAGAGCCCGTCACGACATCGACTTCGTCGTGGTCTTCTTCCACCACTGCGCCTTCTCGACGACCAACGCGCACGCCTCGGACGGCGGAGTGCGCGACGCCTGGGTGCCGCTCTTCGAGAAGCACCGGGTGGACCTGGTCATCAACGGCCACAACCATGTGTACGAGCGCACCGACGCGATCCTGAAGAACGCGGTGCAGCGCAAGGTGCCGATCGGCGAGCGCACCGACCCGACGCGGGACGGCATCGTGTACGTCACGGCGGGCGGCGCGGGCAAGGCGCTGTACGACTTCCCGGCGCCGGACAGCTACGAGGGGCACGTGAGGGACCAGGACGGCGTGGCCACGTACCACGTGGTCAAGGGCGGCGGGAGGGCGAGCGAGACCGTGGAGTGGTCGCGGGTGCGCTACACCGGCTTCTCGTTCCTTGCGGTGGAGGTGGAGCCCGGCCGGCACGCCCGGATGAAGGTCACCGCGCTCGCCGAGTCGGGCGAACGGATCGACCACTTCGAGATCAGCCGCGGCTGAGCGCCTGCTGAAGCCCGCCGAGGCCCGGCGGAGCGGTGATCCCCGGGCCGGTCCCCCCGACCGGCCCGGCGGCCGATCGGGGCGGGCCGCCGGTCTCTCGGTGGCTCGTACGGGCGGCTCGTACCGACACACCGTACGGGCGACCCGTCTCAGTGGCCCGTGGAGCCGCCGTTGTCCCGGCGGTCGAGGGCCCGCTGCAGGGCGGCGGCGGCTTTCTGTCGCTCCGACTGGGTCGGGCGGTGGGTGTGACGGACGCGGCGGACAGTCGTCTCGGCCATGGTGGATCGACTCCTTGAGATCGCGAGGATTTCGAGATCGAAAAACCGTGAAAGTGATTTCGAGATCGGGATTTCGAGGCGCCGGAAGGGGCGGGAAGCGGGCGCCGCAGGGGTTGCCTGCACGGGGCGCGCGCTCACGACCGCCAGTCGCTGGATCTAGCGAGACGTTCGGCTTCTACAAAGCTAAGGCAGTCCGGCCGGTCTGTCTCCACAATTACTCGGACTTCCTACTATCTGAGACGGAGGTTTACGGCCGACCGCCCGCGGTTCCCAGGTTCGGTCCGGGTCAGCACCGATCTCGCGTACGGTACGGGGCGCGGCAGGCCGCTCCGGAGGACGACGCCACGGTGCCCGGCGGCCCGACGTGGGGTGCGTACGCGCAGTCCAAGGCGGCCGCCGAGGAGGGGGTCGCGGGACGCCGGGGTGCGGGCTCCGGCGATGGGCGGGCTCCGCTCAGAGCACGTCCCCGTCCCGCCAGTCGAAGACCAGGGTCCCGGACACCCGGGGCAGTGCGCGGCCGGCCCCACCGCGGACATAGGTGCTGCCCTCCTCGTCCGGCAGCATCTCCACCCCGTGCCTTCCCTGCACGGCGATCCGTCCCGGCCACACCTGCCAGCCGCGTCCCGCGTACAGCGCCGCCCCTGCGGCCGACGCGGACAGGGCCCCGAAGACGTACGCCCCGTCGACGACCTGTTCCAGCGCGGCCATCACCCGCCCGCCGAGCCCCTCCCGGCGCCGGTCGGCGCGGACGGCCACGGCCTCCACGTAGCCGACCCGGTACGAGCGGTCCTCGTGGATCACCCGGCGCTGGACGACGCTGCCGTGCGCGAGGAGCCCGCTGTCGTCCCGTACGAGGGCGTGGATGCCGCCGAGGGCGTGGTCCCAGTCGTCGGCGCTGAACTCCCCCTCGAAAGCGGTGTCCAGGAGGGCGCGGATCTCATCGAGGTCGGCGGGGGTCAGGCGGTGGGTGTGCGTGGTGCGCAGGATCGGGTCGATCGGCTCGGTCATGCGCACCATCCTCCCGGACACCACGGCCGCCGGGGTGGGGCCCGTACCCGTCACGCGCCGGGGGCCGTGCGCCGCACGGGAGTCGGCCCCTGCGACGGCCTCCTCGCTCCCGGGCTCCCGCTCCCGGGCCCATGACCTGCCCGCTCTGCGGACACCGACCGGCCGGGAGCGCCGATTCTGTCCGGCGAACCCCTGGTCCGGACCTGCCGTCGGCGCCACACTGCCGACATGTCTGACACCACAGCCCTGCCCCCGCGGTGGACCCCCACCCATGGAGAGCCGTACCGGCCGGTCCCCTACCGTCCCGAGCGGGCCCCGGCCGATGAGTCCCTTTCCCGTTCCGCGGAGTTGCGGCGGCGGATGGACGAGCGCAGAACCGTACGCCGGTTCTCCGCGGATCCCGTGCCGGAGCAGGTCGTGAAGGACGCGATCGCCTGCGCCGCGACCGCCCCGTCCGGCGCCCATCAGCAGCCGTGGACGTTCGTCCTGGTCAAGGACCCCGAGGTGCGGCGGCGCATCCGGGAGGCGGCCGAGCACGAGGAGCGGATCAGTTACGACGGCAGGCTCGGCGAGGAGTGGCTGGCGGCGCTGCGGCCGCTGGGCACGGATTCCGTCAAGGCGCACATGACGGATGCCCCGGCCCTCGTCGTGGTGTTCCAGCAGCGGTACTGGATGGGCGAGGACGGCACCCGGCGCAAGCACTACTACGTCGACGAGTCCGTCGGGATCGCGGTCGGGATGCTGCTCTCGGCCCTGCACCTGGCGGGCCTGGCCGCGCTGATCCATACGCCGAGCCCGATGCGGTTCCTGCGGGAGGTGCTGGACCGCCCGGAGAACGAGAAGGCGTTCGCGGTGATCCCGGTCGGGTATCCGGCGGACGACTGCGAGGTACCCGGCCTGGTACGGAAGTCCCTGGACCAGGTGCTCGTGGAGATCTGAACCCGCCGGTCCGGGCGCCGGTCCGGATGGAAACCGCCTCCCGGCCGGCAGGGGAACCGGGCGGGAGGCGGGACTCGTGGCGGGGCGCCGGGATGCGGCGCCCCGGAGGGCTCAGCCCTGGTGGGGGTAGGTGTAGTCGGTCGGCGGAACCAGCGTCTCCTTGATGGCCCGGGTCAGGGTCCAGCGCTGCAGGTTCTGCGGGGCGCCGGCCTTGTCGTTGGTACCCGAGGCACGGCCGCCGCCGAAGGGCTGCTGGCCGACGACGGCGCCGGTCGACTTGTCGTTGATGTAGAAGTTGCCCGCGGCGTACCGCAGCTTCTCCATGGTGTGCGCGGCCGCGGCGCGGTCGCCCGCGATGACGGAACCGGTCAGCGCGTAGTCGGAGACCGACTCCATCTGCTCCAGCATCTCGTCGTACTTGTCGTCCTCGTAGACGTGCACGGCGAGGATCGGGCCGAAGTACTCGGTCGTGAAGACCTCGTTCGAGGCGTCGGTGCACTCGATGACGGTCGGACGGACGAAGTAGCCCACCGAGTCGTCGTACGTGCCGCCCGCGATGATCGTGCAGGACGGGTCCGACGTGGCGCGGTCGATCGCGGCCTTGTTCTTGGCGAACGAGCGCTCGTCGATGACGGCTCCGATGAAGTTCGACAGGTCGGTGACGTCACCCATGGCGATGGAGTCGACCTCGGCGGCGAACTTCTCCTTGAAACCGGAGTTCCAGATGGAGGCCGGGACGTACGCGCGGGACGAGGCCGAGCACTTCTGGCCCTGGAACTCGAAGGAGCCACGGGTCAGCGCGGTCTTCAGGACGGCGTGGTCGGCCGACGGGTGGGCGACGACGAAGTCCTTGCCGCCGGTCTCGCCGACGAGCCGCGGGTAGGTGCGGTAGTTGGCGATGTTGTTGCCGACCGTCTTCCACAGGTGCTGGAAGGTGGGGGTCGAGCCGGTGAAGTGGATACCGGCCAGGTCGCGGTGGTTCAGGGCCACCTCGGAGACGGCGATGCCGTCGCCCGTCACCAGGTTGATGACGCCCTTGGGCAGGCCCGCCTCTTCCAGGAGCTGCATCAGCAGCACGGCGGCGTGGGTCTGCGTCGGGGACGGCTTCCACACCACGACGTTGCCCATGAGGGCGGGCGCGGTGGGCAGGTTGCCCGCGATGGCCGTGAAGTTGAACGGCGTGATCGCGTAGACGAAGCCCTCCAGCGGGCGGTGGTCCATGCGGTTCCACACGCCCGGCGAGTTGGCCGGGGGCTGCTCGGCGAGGATCTGGCGCGCGTAGTGCACATTGAAGCGCCAGAAGTCGACGAGTTCGCAGGGGGTGTCGATCTCGGCCTGCTGGGCGGTCTTCGACTGGCCGAGCATCGTGGACGCGGCCAGCGTCTCGCGCCAGGGGCCGGACAGCAGCTCGGCGGCGCGCAGGATGATCGCGGCGCGGTCGTCGAAGGACATCGCGCGCCAGGCCGGGGCGGCGGCCAGCGCGGCGTCGATCGCGTCCTGGGCGTCCTGCTGCGTGGCGGCGGCGAACGTACCGATGACGGCCTTGTGGTTGTGCGGCTGCACGACGTCGAAGCGCTCGCCGCCGCCCATCCGCTTCTCGCCGCCGATGGTCATCGGAAGGTCGATCGGGTTCTGGCTGAGCTCCTTGAGCTTCGCCTCCAGGCGGGCGCGCTCCGGGGAGCCCGGGGCGTAGGAGTGGACCGGCTCGTTGACCGGCGCGGGGACCTGGGTCACAGCGTCCATGAGTGCCTTGTCTCCTTGTGTCAGGGGGTGGGGGTCAGCCGGGCAGGTCAGCCCTTGGTGAGGATGGAGCGGCCGAAGAACAGCAGGTTCGCCGGCTTCTCCGCGAGACGGCGCATGAAGTAGCCGTACCAGTCGGTGCCGTATGCCGTGTAGACGCGCATCCGGTGGCCCTCGGCCGCGAGCCGGACGTGCTCGTCGCTGCGGATGCCGTACAGCATCTGGAACTCGTACTCGTCCAGCTTGCGCCCTGCCTTGCGGGCCAGCTCCTGGGAGATGGCGATCAGCCGCGGATCGTGCGACCCGATCATCGGGTAGCCCTCGCCCTCCATCAGGGTCTTCAGGATGCGGACGTACGCCTTGTCGATCTCGGCCTTGTCCTGGTACGCGACGGAGGCGGGCTCCTTGTAGGCGCCCTTCACGATGCGGACGCGGCTGCCGGCGGCGGCCAGGCGGCGGGCGTCCTCCTCGGTGCGGAACAGGTAGGCCTGGATCACGCAGCCGGTCTGCGGGAAGTCCTTCCGCAGCTCCTCGTGGATGGCGAACATCGAGTCGAGGGTGGTGTGGTCCTCGGCGTCCAGCGTGACCGTGGTGCCGATCGCGGCGGCGGCCTCGACGACGGGGCGGACGTTGGCGAGCGCCAGCTCGTGTCCCGCCCGCCACCCGCCACCGCCCTTGGCCGAGAGCCCTTCGGGCTCGCTCCCTTCGATGTCCAGCGACTGGCCGAACATCGAGAGCTTGACGGACATCTCGGCCCTGGTGCCCAGGCCCAGGTCCTTGAGACGGTCGACCAGTTCGAGGTAGGCGTCGCGGGCGGCGGCGGCCTGCTCGGGGGTGGTGATGTCCTCGCCGACCACGTCGAGGGTGACTTCGAGACCCTTGTCGGCGGCGTCCTCGATGACCCGGACGACCTGGTCGACGGTCTCACCGGCGATGAACCGGTCGACGACCTGCTTGGTGCCAGGTGCGGCCGAGACGAAACGGCGCATCCTGTCGCTGCGGGACGCGGCGAGAATCACGGGACCCAGCACGGGGCACCTCCACGGAAAGTACGAACGAAGGCCGTACCGGCAGAGGGGGGAACAAGGCGGTACAGCACGGAGAACCACCGTGAAATCTAAGGATCCCTCCGATCGTGTGCCATCGACAGCTGTCACGCATCCGTTCCCGGGTTCTCAGACATATGTCTGAAGGGGTGCGAGAATGACCGGGTGAAGGGCGATTACCAGGAGCTGGTCGACGAGATCTCCGGGCTGCTCGGCGCCCCCGCGACGCTGGAGAACCGGGATTTCGGCCTGGTCGCCTTCGGTGCGCACGACAGCGACGACGACACGGCGATGGACCCGGTCCGCACCCGCTCGATCCTGACCCGGCGCTCAACGCCCGCGGTCCGCGCCTGGTTCGAGGGCTTCGGCATCGCCCGCGCCACCGGCCCGGTCCGTATTCCGGCCGCCCCCGAGGCAGGGGTGTACCGGGGTCGGATCTGTCTGCCGGTGCGCCATCGGGGTGTCGTGCTCGGTTACGTGTGGCTGCTCGACGCGGACCCCGGTCCGACGGACGAGCAGCTGGCGGCGGCGATGGAGGTGGCGGCCCGGATCGGGGGGCTGCTCTCCGACGAGGCGCGGGCGAGCACGGATCTGTCCCGGGAGTTCGGCGCGGTCCTCACCGCCGGGCGGGGCTGGCAGCGCGACATGGCGGTGGCCGCGCTGCAGGAGGCGCTGGGCCGGGACGCGGAGGGGCTGCACACGGTGGTGTGCGTGACCCCGTGGCCGGACGATCCGCCGTCGGTCCGCACGGTGTCGGCGGCGGCCGCCCTGTCCTCGGTCCCCGCTCCGGAGGCGACCGGGGCCCCCTCGCTGGCCGCGCTGATCCGGCTGCGCTCCACCGATGTCCTCGACCCGGCGCTCAGCGCCGCGGACCGGCTGCGTGCCGGCGCGGGCCGGGACGCCACCGCCGGGGTCGCGGTGCCCCGGCGGGGGCTGACGGACCTGGCCGGGGCCTGGCACGAGGCGTCGGCCGCGGCCCGCGCGGCGGCGGCCGAGGCCCGCTTCGGGCCGGTCACCGAGTGGTCGGCGATCGGCCCGTACCGGATGCTGACCGCTCTGCCCGCCCAGGCGCACGCCGACCCCGCGGTCCGCGCCCTGCTCACCCCTTCGCACAGGGATCTGGCCCGCACCGCCGAGGTGTTCCTCGACTGCGCGGGCCAGGCGTCCCGGACGGCCGCCGCGCTCGGCATCCATCGCCAGACGCTCTACTACCGGCTCTCCCGGGTCGAGCGGCTCACCGGCCTCGATCTGAACGACGGCGAGGACCGGCTGCTGCTGCACATGGCACTCAAGGGCGCGCGGCTCTGACCCGGCGCGCCTCCCCCGAGACCGCGTACTCCGGCGCGGCCACGGGGTGGACGGGCCATGTCACTCGCAGGTGCCCGCCGCCGTGGCACGGGTCACGACGTCCCAGACCCTGCCCGTATCCGCCCCCGCTACCGCACCCGCCCCTCAAGGACCGCCTTCAGCCCGTCCGTCAGGTCCTGGGCGGAAGGTGCCGAATCACTGTCCATCAGCCACTGCACCATCACCCCGGCGAGCAGCGCCTGGCAGAACAGCCCCGCCACCCGCGCCTTCTCCGGGTCCGTCTCCGGGTCGATGCCGAGCATGTTCTCGGCGAGCCCGTCACGGCCCTCGCGCTGCGGGCCCACCAGGGCCTTCTTCAGCTCGGGGTCCTGGTCGATCCGGGAGACGACCTCCATCTGGAGCTGCCAGACGGAACGGGTCTGCTCATAGCTCTCGATCACCCGCTCCCAGGTGTCGCGGAACTGGTCCAATGGCGACCGGGGCCCGCCGTCGGCTTCCGCGACCTCGTCCGGCTGCTCGGTGAGCACATCGCCCCACTCCTCCGTCACCTTGAGGAAGGCGAGATTGAGCAGGGCCTCCTTCGAACCGTAGTGGTAGCCGATGGAGGCGAGATTCGTACCGGAGGCGGCCACGATGTCACGGGCGGTCGTCCGGGCGTACCCCTTGTCCAGCAGGCAGCGCTTGGCTCCTTCGAGCAGATCCTCACGGTGTCCCATGGAAAGCAGCGTACCCGGCACACAGACGTTTGTGTAAAACGTACGTCTAGATACCGGGTACCCGAGGCCAGAAGGCCGTCAGTCGGTCAGGTTCACCGTGCGGGCCGACGCGGCACCGATCTCCGTGGAGATCTCGGCGAGCACCGACGACGGGACGTCGTCGTCGACGGTGAGCACCACCAGGGCCTCGCCGCCCGCGCCCGTCCGCGAGACCTGCATGCCCGCGATGTTCAGACCGGCCTCGCCGAGAATCCGGCCGACCGTGCCGACGACACCGGGACGGTCCTCGTAACGCAGCACCACCATGTGGTCGGCCAGCGCCAGGTCCACGTCGTACTCGCCGACGGCAACGATCTTCTGGAGGTGCTTGGGCCCGGCGAGCGTGCCGGAGACCGAGATCTCCTCGCCGCCCGAGAGCGTGCCGCGCACGGTGACCATATTGCGGTGGTCCGGCGACTCGGAGCTGGTCGTGAGGCGGACCTCGACACCGCGCTCCTGCGCGAAGAGCGGCGCGTTGACATAGGACACGGTCTCGTCGACGACGTCCTCGAAGACGCCCTTGAGCGCGGAGAGTTCGAGCACCTTGACGTCGTGCTGGGTGATCTCGCCGTACACCTCGACGTCGAGGCGGACCGCGACCTCGCCCGCGAGCGCGGTGAAGATCCGGCCGAGCTTCTCGGCGAGCGGCAGGCCCGGACGCACGTCCTCGGCGATCACGCCGCCCTGGACGTTGACCGCGTCCGGCACCAGCTCACCGGCGAGGGCCAGCCGTACGGACTTGGCGACCGCGATGCCCGCTTTCTCCTGGGCCTCGTCGGTGGAGGCGCCGAGGTGCGGGGTGCAGACCACCTGGTCGAACTCGAACAGCGGGGAGTCCGTGCAGGGCTCCTTCGCGTACACGTCGAGTCCGGCGCCGGCGACCCGGCCCTCCTTGAGGGCGGAGGCGAGCGCCTCCTCGTCGACGATGCCACCGCGCGCGGCGTTGACGATACGCACCGAGGGCTTCACCTTGTGCAGCGCCTCGTGGCCGATCAGGCCGATCGTCTCGGGGGTCTTGGGCAGGTGCACGGTGATGAAGTCGGCGACCTCCAGCAGCTCGTCCAGCGCGAGCAGCTTGACGCCCATCTGGGCGGCGCGCGCGGGCTGCACATAGGGGTCGTACGCGACGATCTTCATACCGAAGGCCGACATGCGCTGCGCGACCAGGACACCGATGCGGCCGAGGCCGACGACGCCGAGGGTCTTCTCGCTCAGCTCGACGCCGGTGTACTTGGAGCGCTTCCACTCACCGTTCTTGAGGGCGGTGTTGGCCTGCGGGATGTTGCGCGCGGTGGCGACCAGGAGACCGCAGGCCAGCTCGGCGGCGGTGACGATGTTGGACGTCGGTGCGTTGACGACCATCACGCCGGCCTTGGTGGCGGCGGAGACGTCGACGTTGTCCAGACCGACGCCCGCGCGGGCGACGACCTTGAGCTTCTTCGCGGCGGCGACGGCCTCGGCGTCGACCTTGGTGGCGGAGCGCACCAGGATGGCGTCGACGTCGGCGATCGCGGGGAGGAGTTCGGCGCGGTCCGCGCCGTTGCAGTGCCGGATTTCGAAATCCGGACCCAGGGCGTCAACCGTGGCAGGCGACAGCTCTTCAGCGATGAGTACGACAGGTTTCGAGCTCACGTGAGTCCTCACAGGTCCAGTGCGGACGGCCGTCCCGACGGCCGCAGGCGGTGGAGGGGCTTGCCGCGTGGAAGACGCACGACACTGTGGGCCTGACGCGTGTATGTGTGGAGAAGTGTAGTCATGCGCCAGGGCGCATACTGCGCCCCGATGGAAGGATCACCCACACGGGGGTGGACGACTTGTACACACGTACGGCGCCGCCTCTTCCAGCGGTGAAGGAAAACGCCCCCGGGGCAGGTCCTCGGACCCGCCCCCGGGGGCGTCGGTGTTACGCGTCCTCGTCGTTGACCCAGCTCATGAGCTTGCGCAGCTCGCGGCCGGTGGTCTCCAGGAGG
The DNA here is from genome assembly GCF_043083485.1 of Streptomyces sp. NPDC014727. Taxonomy (NCBI): domain Bacteria; kingdom Bacillati; phylum Actinomycetota; class Actinomycetes; order Kitasatosporales; family Streptomycetaceae; genus Streptomyces; species Streptomyces sp. NPDC014727. Next base: position 46,362 of record NZ_JBIBYR010000022.1, read on the forward strand.
TGGTCGCTGTCCGCCTTCTTGTACTCGTTGTACTTGGGCAGACCGTTGTGGTACTCGGCCATCCAGTTCTTGGCGAAGGTGCCGTCCTGGATCTCCGCGAGGACCTTCTTCATCTCGGCCTTGGTGGCGTCCGTGATGATCCGCGGGCCGGTGACGTAGTCGCCCCACTCGGCGGTCTCCGAGATGGACCAGCGCATCTTCTCCAGGCCGCCCTCGTACATGAGGTCCACGATGAGCTTCAGCTCGTGCAGGCACTCGAAGTACGCGATCTCCGGCTGGTAACCGGCCTCGGTCAGGGTCTCGAAACCGGCCTTGACCAGAGCGGCGGTGCCACCGCAGAGCACGGCCTGCTCACCGAAGAGGTCGGTCTCGGTCTCCTCGGTGAAGGTCGTCTTGATGACGCCGGCGCGGGTGCCGCCGATGCCCTTCGCGTACGACAGGGCGAGCGCCAGACCGTTGCCCGAGGCGTCCTGCTCGACGGCCACGATGCAGGGAACGCCGCGGCCCTCCTCGTACTGACGGCGGACCAGGTGGCCCGGACCCTTCGGGGCGACCATGCAGACGTCGACGCCCGCCGGCGGCTTGATGAAGTCGAAGCGGATGTTCAGGCCGTGGCCGAAGAACAGCGCGTCGCCGTCCTTGAGGTTGTCCTTGATGGACTCCTCGTAGACCTGGGCCTGGATCGGGTCCGGGACGAGGATCATGATGACGTCGGCCTCGGCCGCGGCCTCGGACGGGGTCACCACGCGCAGGCCCTGCTCCTCGGCCTTGGCCTTCGACTTGGAGCCCTCGTGCAGACCGACACGGACGTCGACACCCGAGTCACGCAGCGACAGCGCGTGGGCGTGGCCCTGGCTGCCGTATCCGATGACCGCGACCTTGCGGCCCTGGATGATGGACAGGTCGGCATCGTCGTCGTAGAACAGCTCGGCCACTGGGTCTCTCCTTGGTGTGCAGGTGTTGCGTCCCACCGTACGGCGGGGTGCCTGAGATGCGTTTTCGGGTCTCGCCATACGGGCGGCGAGGGGGCGGCGCCACGGTGCCACGGCAGCGGGCCGGGCCCGTGCGGGGCCGGGCCGCGCGGGCCTAGGCCGTGCGGTCGAGGGCGCGCAGCGAACGGTCGGTGATCGAGCGCGCGCCGCGCCCTATGGCGATGGTGCCGGACTGGACCAGCTCCTTGATGCCGTACTGCTCCAGCATCTTGAGCATGGCCTCCAGTTTGTCGGCGCCGCCGGTCGCCTCGATCGTGACGGCCTCCGGGGAGACGTCCACGGTCTTGGCGCGGAACAGCTGGACGATCTCGACGATCTGGGAGCGGGTCTCGTTGTCTGCGCGGACCTTCACCAGGACGAGCTCACGCTGGATCGCAGCGGTCGGCTCCAGTTCGACGATCTTGAGGACGTTCACCAGCTTGTTGAGCTGCTTGGTCACCTGCTCAAGAGGCAGGTCCTCGACACTGACGACGATGGTGATGCGCGAGATGTCGGGGTGTTCGGTGGTACCGACCGCGAGCGAGTCGATGTTGAAGCCGCGGCGGGAGAACAGCGCGGTGATCCGGGCGAGGACACCGGGCTTGTTCTCGACCAGGACGGAGAGCGTGTGCTTGGTGGACATGGAGTCGGTCTCTCTCTGTCTCTCAGTCGTCTTCGTTGTCGCCGAAGTCGGGGCGGACCCCGCGGGCGGCCATGACCTCGTCGTTGGAGGTGCCTGCGGCGACCATCGGCCACACCATGGCGTCCTCGTGGACGATGAAGTCGATCACGACGGGGCGGTCGTTGATGGAGTTGGCCTCTTCGATGACCTTGTCCAGCTCGGCCGGGTCCTCGCAGCGGATCGCGTGGCAGCCCATGGCCTCGGACAGCTTGACGAAGTCGGGGACGCGGGTGCCCTTCGCCGGGACGCCCTCGGTGTCGGCACCGGAGTGCAGCACGGTGTTGGAGTACCGCTGGTTGTAGAACAGGGTCTGCCACTGGCGGACCATCCCGAGCGCGCCGTTGTTGATGATGGCGACCTTGATCGGGATGTTGTTGAGCGCGCAGGTGGTGAGTTCCTGGTTGGTCATCTGGAAGCAGCCGTCGCCGTCGATCGCCCAGACCGTGCGGTCCGGCATGCCGGCCTTGGCGCCCATCGCGGCCGGGACCGCGTAGCCCATCGTTCCGGCACCGCCGGAGTTCAGCCAGGTGGCGGGCTGCTCGTACTGGATGAAGTGCGAGGCCCACATCTGGTGCTGGCCGACGCCCGCCGCGAAGATCGTGCCCTCGGGGGCGAGCTGTCCGATGCGTTGGATGACCTGCTGCGGCGAGAGGCTGCCGTCCTCGGGGAGGTCGTAGCCGAGCGGGTAGGTGTCGCGCCAGCGGTTGAGGTCCTTCCACCAGGCTTCGTATCCCGTTCGGGCGGCCTCACCGATGTGACCGTCGTTGTGCTCGGCCTGGACGGCCTGGACCAGATCGGCCAGGACCTCGCGGGCATCGCCCACGATCGGAACGTCGGCGGCGCGGTTCTTGCCGATCTCCGCCGGGTCGATGTCGGCGTGGACGATCTTGGCGTACGGGGCGAAGCTGTCCAGCTTGCCGGTGACGCGGTCGTCGAAGCGGGCTCCGAGGGCGACGATCAGGTCGGCCTTCTGCAGCGCGGTGACGGCGGTGACCGCACCGTGCATGCCCGGCATTCCGACGTGCAGCGGGTGGCTGTCGGGGAATGCGCCGAGCGCCATCAGTGTGGTGGTGACGGGCGCTCCGGTGAGCTCGGCGAGGACCTTCAGTTCGGCGGTGGCCCCCGCCTTGATGACTCCGCCGCCGACGTAGAGCACCGGGCGCCTGGCCTGGGTGATCAGCTTGGCGGCTTCACGGATCTGCTTGGCGTGCGGCTTGGTGACCGGGCGGTAGCCGGGCAGGTCCTGGGTGGGCGGCCAGCTGAACGTGGTCTGCGCCTGGAGGGCGTCCTTGGCGATGTCGACGAGGACGGGGCCCGGACGGCCGGTGGAGGCGATGTGGAAGGCCTCGGCGATGGTGTGCGGGATGTCCTCGGCCTTGGTGACCAGGAAGTTGTGCTTGGTGACCGGCATGGTGATGCCGCAGATGTCGGCTTCCTGGAAGGCGTCCGTGCCGATGGCCTTGGAGGCGACCTGGCCGGTGATCGCGACCAGCGGGACGGAGTCCATGTGGGCGTCGGCGATGGGCGTGACCAGGTTGGTGGCGCCGGGGCCCGAAGTCGCCATGCAGACGCCGACCTTGCCGGTGGCCTGCGCGTAGCCGGTGGCGGCGTGTCCCGCGCCCTGCTCGTGGCGGACCAGCACATGACGGACCCGGGTGGAGTCCATCATCGGGTCGTACGCCGGAAGGATGGCGCCGCCGGGAATGCCGAATACCGTGTCGGCACCCACTTCCTCAAGAGACCGGATGAGGGACTGCGCACCCGTGACGTGCTCAACGGTGGCGGCGGACGATCCGCCGTTACGGGCCCGCGGCTGGGGATGGTGGGCCCCGGTGGCCTGCTCGGTCATCGGCATTCTCTTCTCGAAGCTGAGGGTTCTTGCGGGTGTTTTGCGACGTTTTGCGTGGTTCCAGTGCAACAAAAAACCCCTCGTGCCGTGAGGCAAGCGAGGGGAGCGCGTCGGAGTGGTCTGCAGAGTGTCTATGAGGGACTCAGCTTCAGCCGACGCGCTTTCCAAGTACGAGAATTCGGGTGCGCATGGCAATGACCCTCTCTCCGACGCACGCGGCGTGTCAAGTGGGTGGGACGGGCGTCTCAGAATGTGAGCCGCTGAGAAGGGAGGTCGAGCCACCGGCCAGCACCGGCTGGGCGGTGGTGCTGCCGGGCACCGGGAACTCGCCCCGGGCCAGGGCACGGCGCAGCCGGTACTCGTCGAGCGGCCCGGAGAAGGCCATTCCCTGGCCGTGCGTACAGCCCATGGCGCGCAGCGCGAGGACCTGCTCCGGTACGTCGACCCCGTCGGCCACGGACTGCATGCCGAGGTCGCAGGCGATGCGCAGGAGGCCGCTGGTGATCTTGTGCAGTCGGGCGGATTCCACGACTCCCTCGACGAGACCGCGATCCAGCTTCAGCACGTCGATGGGGAGCCGACGCAGGGCGTTGATCGCCGCGTAGCCGCTGCCGAAGCCGTCGAGCGCGATACGGACGCCGAGTCGGCGGAGCGCGACGAGGCGCTGTTCGAGTTCGTCGAAGGGGATCCGGGGGTCGCTGTCGGACACCTCGATCATCAGGGCACCGGAGGGCAGGCTGTGCCGGGTCAGCAGCGCTTCGATGGAACCGAACGGCATCCCCTTGTCGAGGAGCCTGCGGGCGGAGAGCCGCACGGCGACGGAGACCGGGTGCCCGGCCCTGGCCCGGTCGGCGGCCTGCTCGACGGCCTCTTCGAGGAGCCAGCGGCCGAGCTCGGCGGTGCGGTCGCTGTCCTCGGCGACGCGGAGGAATTCGGCCGGGGTGAACAGAATCCCCTGCGCCGAACGCCAGCGGGCCTGCGCGGCGACGGCGACGACGGTGCCACTGGCAAGATGCACCACGGGCTGATGGAGCAGGGCGAACTCACCGTCGCGCAGGGCGGTGCGCAGCCGGGCCGCCAGCTCGGAGCGACGGACGACTTCGGCCTGCATCTGCGGGGCGTACAGCTCGACGCGGTCCTTGCCGCCCGCCTTGGCGCGGTACATGGCGAGATCGGCGTTGCGCATGAGGTCGCTGGGGGTGATGCCGGGTTCGGCGAAGGCGACCCCGATGGACGCGGCGACCCGGACCTCACCGGCGCTGATGCGGTACGGCTGGGAGAGGGTGAGGCGCAGCCGGTCGGCGATCTCGTGGACCTGGCATTCCCGGGCGGACTGGTCACGGGTGCCGTCGCCGAGGATGATGGCCGCGAATTCGTCCCCGCCGAGGCGGGCAGCGGTGTCACCGGCTCGCACGGACTCGTGGAGGCGGCGGGCGGCCTGGATGAGGAGCTCGTCGCCCGCCTGGTGGCCGAGGCGGTCGTTGACCGCCTTGAAGCCGTCGAGGTCGATGAAGAGCACAGCGGTGCCGGGGTCGCCGGAGCGGCGGCCTCCGAGGGCCTGGCGGACCCGCTGGGTGAACAGGGCGCGATTGGGCAGGTCGGTGAGCGGGTCGTGCTCGGCGTTGTGCTGCAACTGCGCCTGCAGCCGCACCCGTTCGGTGACATCGCGGCTGTTGAGGATCAGCCCGCCCTGGTGGCGGTTGACCGTGGATTCGACGTTGAGCCAGTCCCCCGTACCGGATCTGAAGCGGCACTCGATCCGGGTGGCGGGTTCCTCGCCCGGAGGGGCGGCGAGGAACCGGCGCAGCTCGTGGACCACTCGTCCCAGGTCCTCGGGGTGGATGATCGAGGCGAGTTCGGCGCCGACCAGGTCGTCGGCGTCACGCCCGTACACCCCGGCGGCGGCGGGGCTCACGTATCGCAGGACGCCGGTCGGGGCAGCGATCATGATGACGTCGCTGGACCCCTGCACCAGGGAGCGGAAGTGGTTCTCCTTCTGCGCCAGTTCCTGGGTGAGGGCGATGTTGTCGACAAGCATGATGCCCTGCCGGACGACCAGGGCGAGCACCACCGTGCAGCCGGTGAAGACCACGACGCGGTCCACTCGGCGACCCTCGATGACGTTGTAGAGAATGCCGAGGGTACAGACGGCGGCGGCGAGATACGGCGTCAGCGCGGCCAGCGATCCCGCGATGGGGCGGCTGGTGGGGCGGTGCGCGTCGCGCAGCGGGAGAGCGTCGTCCGTCGCGCTGTGGGCGCCCCAGGGCGCGTACGCGAGGAGCAGGGAACCGCCGAACCAGCCTGCGTCCAGCAGCTGGCCGGAGTGGTAGCTCTGGCGCAGCAGCGGGGAGGTGAACAGGGCGTCGCACAGGACCGTCAGGGCGAGGGCGACGATGGCGGTGTTCACCGCGGAGCGGTTGGCGTTGGACCGCCGGAAGTGCAGGGCCAGCACCATGGAGACCAGCACGATGTCGAGCAGCGGGTAGGCCAGCGAGAGCGCCGCGCGGGCGACGCTCGCCCCCTCGGCGTCCACGAGATGGGCGGTGTGGGCGAGGGCGAGGCTCCAGGAGAGCGTGAGCAGAGAGCCGCCGATCAGCCAGGAGTCCAGGGCGAGACAGACCCAGCCGGCCCTGGTGACGGGGCGTTTGGCGAGGACGAGCAGCCCGACGATGGCGGGAGGGGCGAAGCAGAGGAAGAAGACATCGGCGAGGGAGGGGCTGGGCACCGAGCGCCCGAGCACCACCTCGTACCAGCCCCAGACCGCGTTGCCCCCGGCGGCCATGAACGAGGAGACCGAGAACAGCAGCCAGGCGGGCCGGAGCCGGTCGCCGGCGGACCGCGCGTAGAGAAAGCAGGAGACGGCCGCGATCAGCGCGGCGGCGCTGAGGCCGAAGTCCCCCATGAAGAGTGCCAGTTCCGAGGAACCCCAGCCGAGGGCGGCCCCCACCGCGTACCCGCCGCAGACGAGGCCGAGCAGGACCTGCGGAACCAGTGCGGACGCGCCGCCGACGGTCGACCGCCGGGAGAGGAACGCCCCGAGCGCTCCGGCCGGCGCGCTCATCGGGGCGCACCCCATGCCGGGGCCCGCTCCGGGTCCGCCGTCCACGTCACGACACCCGGCACCCACGCTCGCCGCGTCGCCGGTCCCGTCCGGGCGCCCGCGGTACGCGGACGGCCCGCCGCGCGGGACGCCGCGACACCCACCGCGCGGGCGGACGACGGGGGAACCGGAGCACACCCCGGTCGCCGTCGACCACTCCGCGGTACCGGATCGTTCGCCCATCGGCCGTACATCGCCCGTCGCCCCCTCGTGTGTTGCGTCCTCCCCGGCGCCGTCCCCTCCTCGGCGCAGCGCCCCTTTCGGGACGATACACCAGACCAGTCACGCAGGGACATAGGTTATCTACGCTCAGTGACGACAAGTGGGATTGTCGGCACTGTGCGCAGCCGTTCGGACTCACAGCGTGGTCAGCCCATGACGCGTACGACGTTCCGCACCGGCTCGCCCGAGGCGAATCGATTCAGCTGCCCGGCCACCAGACGCTCGGCGCGCGGCAGGAACGCCGAGGAACTGCCGCCCACGTGCGGAGTGATCAGGACGTTCGGAGCATGCCAGAGGGGGTGGCCGGAGGGCAGGGGTTCGGGGTCGGTGACGTCCAGGGCGGCGCGCAGCCGCCCGGATCCGAGTTCGAGGAGCAGCGACCCGGTGTCGACGACACCGCCCCGTGCGACGTTCACGAGCAGCGCCCCGTCCGGCATCGCGGCGAGGAACTCCGCGTCCACCAGCCCTTGTGTGGACGGGTTCAACGGGGTGGACAGCACGACGACGTCGGCCTCGGGCAGGAGTGCGGGCAGATCGTCGAGTGCGTGTACGGGTCCGCGTGCTGTCGCCCGTGCGGAGCGCGCGACGCGCGCCACCCGCGCGCACTCGAAGGGCGCGAGCCTGTCCTCGATGGCGGCGCCGATCGATCCGTACCCCACGATCAGTACGGACTTGTCGGCGAGGGCGGGGTAGAAGCCGGCCCGCCACTCCTCCTCGTCCTGGCCGTGGACGAACCCGGGGAAGCCTCGCAGAGAGGCGAGGATCAGGGCGAGCGCGAGTTCCGCGGTCGACGCCTCGTGGACCCCCTTGGCATTGCACAGCCGCACCCCGGCCGGCAGCAGGCCGAGGCCCGGCTCGACATGGTCGATGCCCGCGGTGAGCGTCTGCACGACCCGGACCCGTGTCATGTCGGCGAGCGGACGGACCGCGATCTCGGAACCCTTCATGTACGGCACCACGTAGAACACGCAGTCGGCCGGGTCGGCGGGGTAGTCCCGCTCGCCGTCCCAGAATCGGTAGTCGAAACCGTCGGGGAGTCCTTCGATCTCATCGGCGGGGAGAGGCAGCCATACGTCGGGGATCTTCTTCGAAGTCATGGTCAGGAGGCTAATCGCCGGGAGGCTGCGCGCGGGGGCGCGGTCGGCAGAGGCTACGTTGGGGGTGCGTTGTGGTCCCGCGACGGCGGGACCTAGGAAAGGTTCGGGGAGTTGGAGCGCAGGAGTCTCGGGGCGGCGGCGCTCGCCGTGGGTGCGGTCGGTCTTGGCTGTATGCCGATGAGCTGGGCGTACAGCGCCTCGCAGCAGCGCGGTGACCGTGCGTTGCGAACGGTGCACGCCGCGCTCGACGCGGGGGTGCAACTGCTCGACACGGCCGACATGTACGGCCCCTTCACCAATGAGCTGCTGGTGGGCCGGGCGTTGAAGGGCCGCAGGTCCGAGGCCTTCGTCTCCACCAAGTGCGGGCTGTTGGTGGGCGATCAGCACATCGTCGCCAACGGCCGCCCCGGCTATGTGCGGCGGGCCTGCGACGCCTCGCTGCGGCGGCTTCAGACCGATGTGATCGATCTGTACCAGCTGCACCGGGCCGATCCCGAGGTGCCGGTGGAGGAGACCTGGGGCGCGATGGCGGAGCTGGTGACCGCCGGCAAGGTGCGGGCGCTCGGGCTCTGTGCCGTCGGGGCGCGGGCCTCACGTCGGCCGGGTGCCCGCATGTATGACGAAACGATCCGTCAGCTGGATCGGGTGCAGCAGGTCTTCCCGGTGAGCGCGGTGCAGGCCGAGCTCTCGGTCTGGTCCCCGGAGGCGCTGGAGTCACTGCTTCCGTGGTGCTCGGCGCGGGGCGTGGGGCTGCTGGCGGCGATGCCGCTGGGGAACGGCTATCTGACGGGGACACTGACCCCTGGACAGGGCTTCGAGCCGGAGGACCTGCGGGCCAGACATCCGCGGTTCACGGCCGAGATGATGGCGGCGAACCAGCCGGTGGTGGTCGGCCTGCGGCGGATCGCCGAGCGCCACGGGGCGACTGCCGCGCAGGTGGCGCTCGCCTGGGTGCTGCGGCAGGGGTCCCATGTGGTGCCGGTGCCCGGGACCAAGCGGGAGCACTGGGCGGTGGAGAACGCGGGGGCGGCCGGGCTGACACTGACCGCGCAGGATCTGGTGGAGATCGCCCGGCTGCCCGCGGCGCGGGGGTCGTGGGACTGATCACCGGGCCGTCTTCGTGATCGCCCGTGGAGAAACTCGGCGCGCACGGGAACCCGGGGCGGGGCCGCGGTGTAAGAACAGTAGTCGGCTGGCCGTCGAAGGGATCGATGCTGTGCGCGGTGTTCTGTTCGGATCTGTACGAGGCCCCGTGGGGCGTCGCCGGGGCGGGCGCCGGGGGGCGGTGGCCGCGTTGGTGGCGGGCTCGCTGGTGCTGGCTGCGGGGTGCTCCCCGGGCAACAGCGCGGGCGGTCCGGCGGGCGGCGGAGGCGTGCCGTCGGCGTCCCGCCCCTCGCCGACCGGCTCGGGCCCGTCGGCCGACCTGCCACCCGCGAAGGGCTCGGTGAAGGTGGTCTCCACGCTCACCGAGGGTCTCGACTCGCCGTGGGGGCTGGCCGAGCTGCCCGGCGGCGATCTGCTGGTCTCCTCGCGCGACAAGGGCACGATCACCCGGATCGACGCGAAGAACGGGAAGAAGACGCTGCTGGGCGCCGTGCCCGGGGTGTCGCCGGGCGGCGAGGGCGGGCTGCTGGGCATCGCGGTCTCCCCCACGTACGGTTCGGACCATCTGGTGTACGCGTACTTCACGACCGCGTCCGACAACCGCATCGCACGCATGCAGTACGACGAGAACGGCACCACGCCGGGACGGCTGCTGGGTGCCCCGGACACCATCCTCCGGGGCATCCCGAAGGGCTCGATCCACAACGGCGGGCGGATCGCCTTCGGCCCGGACCACATGCTGTACGCGGGCACCGGGGAGACGGGGGACCGCGAGCTCGCGCAGGACAAGAAGTCGCCGGCCGGCAAGATCCTGCGGATGACCCCCGACGGTCTGCCGCTGCACGGCAATCCGGAGGCCGACTCCGTGGTGTATTCGTACGGACACCGCAATGTGGAGGGGCTGGCCTGGGACGGGCACAAGCAGTTGTGGGCGTCCGAGTTCGGGCAGGACACCTGGGACGAGCTGAACCGGATCGTGCCGGGTGGGAACTACGGCTGGCCGGAGGTCGAGGGCAAGGCGGGGAAGAAGGGTTTCATCGATCCCGTGGCACAGTGGAAGACGTCCGAGGCGTCTCCGAGCGGCATCGCGTTCGCCGAGGGCTCCATCTGGATGGCGGCTCTGCGCGGTGAGCGGCTCTGGCGGATTCCGTTGTCCGGCAAGGGGAACGGGGAACCCCTGGCGGCCCCGCAAGCGTTCCTGAAGGGGAAGTACGGCCGTCTGCGCACCGTGCTCGCCGCGGGCGGCGACAGGCTCTGGCTCGTCACGAGCAATACGGACACCCGTGGCACCCCGAAGCCGGGAGACGACAGGATCCTGGTGCTGGAGGTGCGATAGCGGCCACAGCAGACGAAAGGGCGTGCGACCGGTGTTCAACTTCTTCGAGGAACTCTTCGCGCCGGGCCGCAGGCATGCCGCCGAGGAGCAGAAGCGCCTGGAGCTGACCCGCGTGGACCTCGGCGTCGGCGACCCGGGGCGCGGGCCGATAGACCTGGCCTCCGGAAAGGTGATCGTCAGGGCCTCCGGTACCGGTGCGGACGGGGCTTCCGGCGGCGGTGCGGACGGCGCTTCCGGCGGCGGTGCGGACGGCGCTCCGGGCGAGTACGAGGGCGGCACCGGCGGCGGTCCCGAGGCCGGTGGTGGGACGCCATCCGGCCAGGGCCGGGCCGCGGACGCTCCGGACGGGGCGTCCGGGCCGGATGCCTCGAACGCTCCGGGGGCCGTTCCGGACACGCGGTAGACGGTCCTTCCGGACGCACGGTCGCAGAGGGCCGGTCCGGGTGCATCGCTGCAGGAGGACGGTCCGGGCGGCCGGGGCGCGGCTCCCTGACCAGGGAATCGGGCCGGGCGGCCCGGGGCCGTTCCCGGACCGGTAGGCGCTCCTGGGGTCAGGAGGCGCTCCCCGCCGGGTACAGGCGCAGCCGGTGGGCCAGCGCGGCCGCCTCGCCGCGGCCGGCGACGCCCAGCTTGGCGAGGATGTTCGAAGCGTGCACGCTCGCGGTCTTGGGCGATATGTAGAGCTCCTCGGCGATTCTGCGGTTGGTGTGACCGGCGGCGACCAGACGGTGCACATCCTGTTCGCGTCGTGTCAGCCCGAAGGACTCCAGCGCCGCCGCGGCCGCCTCGCGCAGGTGGTCCTCGGTCTGCTCGCGGTCCACGGCCTCGTCGGAGCCGCCGTCCCGGGCGGGGACGATGACGGCGGCGGGCATCTCGTGGGCGGGAGCCGGGGTCCGGTCGGGCGGGGTGAGCGTGACACGGGCCCGGCCGGCCAGTAGCTCGATGGCCTCGGTCAGCGGGCGTGCGTCGAGCCGCCGGGCGGTCCGGTGGGCGTCGCGCAGCAGCGTCGTGACTGCGGACCGGTCGCCGGAGGCGATGAGGAGGGCCTCGGCCCAGCGGTGACGGATCTGGGCCAGCTCGTACGGGCGTTGCAGAGGGGCGAAGGCGGCGGCGGCGCGGGACCAGTGGTCGGGGGTGTCGAGGCCCTCGGCCCTGGCCAGTTCGGCGTCGACCAGGAGACCGTAGGCGGCCCAGATGGGGATGAGCATCGGCAGCCGCTTCAGGTGGGTCCGGATGCTCGCGAGGATCGCGGGACGGCCGGGTTCGGCGGCGGGCAGACCCCGGGCGTCGGCCTCGGCGGCGGCGGCGACATGGAGCAGCGGCAGCGCATAGCGCTGGGTGCCGGGCGGGAAGCCCTCCTTCGCCTGGGCCTCGAACGCGGCCCGCGCCTCGGAAAGCCTGCCCTGTTGCACGGCGAGGGCCATGGCATGGCGGACGGGGGAGATGAGGTGCTGGGGCTGCGGGTCACGTGTTCCGAAATGGCGCCGGGTCAGGGCGAGTTGGATCTCGGCCTCGGCCAGGTCACCCCGGACGAGGGCCAGTTCGGTACGGCGTGCGGCGACGAGCCCCTGCGCCTTGCTGGACTGGGCGGCGCGGGCCGCCGCGTCGGTGGTGGCCCGGCTCTCGTCCCAGTGGCCGAGGGAGAAGAGCGAGGTCGCCTGGTTGCAACGGACCCATGCCTCCATGTCGACGATGCCGTGGCTGCGGCTTATCTCGATGCCGTGGTCGGCGGCCGCCACGGCTTCCAGGGAACGCCCCATGGCTTCGAGGGTGGAGGGGAGGTTGATGCCGGCCCGGCTCATGATGCCGACCAGGTGCAGTTCGTCGGCGCGGTCGCGGACCGCGTACATCTCGGCGATACCCTCGTCCACACCACCCGCGTCGGCGGTGAGCCAGCCACGGGTCAGTCTGGCGTGCAGTTCGATGTACTCGTCGCCGACGAGTCGGGCGTACTCCACGGCACGGTCGACGGCGCGCAGCGTCTCGGCGCCCGGCCGGTGCAGGGCGCCCCAGCCCGCCACGCTCATCAGGACGTCGGCATGGACGACGGACGGGGGCAGGCCCCGGACCAACTCCTGGGCGTTGGCCAGCTCCTGCCGTCCGTCACCACGGGTGAGGTCCTGCATCAGCCGGGAGCGCTGGACCCAGAACCAGGCGGCACGCAGCGGGTCGTCCTCGCCGTCGAGAACGCGCATGGCCTTCTTGGCGATGGCCAGGGCGCGTTCGCGTTCGCCGCCGAACCGGGCGGCGACGGTGGCCTCGGCCATCAGGTCGAGATAGCGCAGCGGGGTGGCCTCGGGGTCGCAGCCGCAGGCCGGGTAGCTCTCGGCGTAGTCGATGGGGCGCAGGGTGCGGCGCACGCTGTCGGGAGCGTCGTCCCACAGCTCCATCGCCCGTTCCAGGAGACGGAGTTGCTCGGAGAAGGCGTAGCGGCGGCGGGCCTCGACCGAGGCCTTCAGTACGGCGGGCAGGGCCTTGGCCGCGTCGTGAGCGCCGTACCAGTAGCTGGCGAGCCGGGTGGCGCGTTCACCGGCGCGGACCAGTGCGGGATCGATCTCCAGGGCTTCCGCGTACCGCCGGTTGAGCCGGGAGCGCTCGCCGGGCAGCAGATCGTCACTGACGGCCTCGCGGACCAGGGAGTGCCGGAAGCGGTAGCCGTTGCCCTCCGGGGTGGTGAGCAGCAGGTTGGCGCCGACGGCCGCCCGCAGCGCCCCGATGAGCTCGTCCTCGCCCAGGCCTGCGACCGCGGCCAGCAGTTCGTACTCCACGGCGGAACCACCCTCGGCCACGATCCGGGCGATCTTCTGCGCGTCCTCGGGGAGCGCTTCGACGCGGACGAGCAGGAGGTCGCGCAGTGAGTCGGAGAGCCGGGAGCGGTCGCCGCTCTCCAGACTGCAGGCGAGTTCCTCGACGAAGAAGGCATTGCCGTCGGAGCGTTCGAAGATCTCGTCCACGAGGGCGGCCTCGGGGGTGGCGGCGAGGATGCCGGTGAGCTGGCGGCAGACCTCGGCGCGGTTGAAACGGGCGAGTTCGATCCGGCGGACGGTGCGGAGCCGGTCCAGTTCGGCGATGAGAGGGCGCAAGGGGTGGCGGCGGTGGATGTCGTCGGAGCGGTAGGTGCCGATCACGACGAGGCGCCCGCTGCGCACGGTACGGAAGAGGTAGGCCAGGAGATGCCGGGTGGAGGCATCGGCCCAGTGCAGGTCCTCCAGGACGAGGACGACCGCGCGCTGCGCGGAGATGCGCTCCAGGAGTCTGGCGGTGAGTTCGAAGAGTCGGGCGGTGCTGTGCTCGTCGGTCGCGTCCCGGTCGGCCTCGCCGAGTTCGGGGAGCAGCCGGGCGAGTTCGCCCTCCTGCCCGGCGCAGGCCGCGGCCATCTCGTCGGGCAGGGTACGGCGCAGGGCGCGCAGGGCCGTGGAGAACGGGGCGTAGGGCAGACCGTCGGCGCCGATCTCGACACAGCCGCCGACGGCGACGACAGCCTCGCGGCGCACCGCCGCCGCGAGGAACTCCTCGACCAGCCGGGTCTTTCCGACCCCCGCCTCGCCCCCGACGAGCAGCGCCTGCGGCTCGCCGCCGGAGTGGTCGGCCCGGCCGGCGCCCTCGGCGCCGACGCGGGTGAGCGCGTCGACGAGCGAGGCGAATTCACCTGCGCGGCCGACGAACACCGGACTGACGGACCTGGTCTCCACGTCGCCGAGCATCGCACACGGGTCCGACAGTCCGGGCGACGGAATCGGTTCGTCCGACATGACGACGGCCGTCACACGGCCGCTACGCGGCGTGGACGAACCGGTCCCAGTCCGTACTCACCGGCCCCTCCGCCTCCTTGTGCACGGCATCACGGGCGGTCCGGCGAGCGGCCCGGCGAGCGCGGCGCGCCTCCACGGCGAGCCGCTCGTACTCGGCCCGGCGCAGCAGTTCGGCCTCTTTCACCTGGTGCAGTTCAAGCATGTACATGTGCTTCTCCCTGAGAACGACGGCCCGTTCGGGGCCGGGGGCGGCAGTGCCTCTGCCGTGCTCCCACCCTCGTCCGCCAGGGGGTGTCGCCACATCGGGCGAGTTCCGCATCTTCTGGGGCCGGGGCTCCTTAGCCGGGTGCGGACACCGCCGCATACGGCGCGGGGCGGACCGGATCGATGCCTTAGGGTCTTCCGTTCGGACCAGGCCGGATCAGCGATCGGGCACGCGAGCCCGGCATGATCCGAACAAAAGACCTCAGGGTCCGGGGCGGTGCGTACTCACTTACTGATGCCCGCGGTCGGCAGGGACACGATGAGGTCGAAGTACATGCCGATGGAGAGCACCACGCCGAGGACGCCGAGCGCGATGCCGGCGGTCGCGACCGCCCGCACCCAGCCGGGCTGCGGGTGCGGGGACGGTGCGCCGAAGGCCGGGCGTACCAGGGCGAAGACGCCGACCAGCACGGCGAGCAGCGCGAAGAGGCCGTTGACCAGTGCCGTGGAGTGCCAGGCGTCGCCGTAGATCGCGGAGATCTGCTGGGCCGCGGTGCTGCCGGTCGAGGTCTTGATCTGCCCGATGAGGGTCTCACGCTCGGCGGCGACCCTGCCGGTCCAGGACCCGCTGAGCGCGACGACGCCGAGACCGGCGGCGGCCACGGCCGCGGCGGCCGGGCCGAGACCGGAGGGACCCTTGTCGGAGTCCTCGATCTCGGAGTCCGTGAACTCGGAGTCCTCGATCTCGGAGTCCTTGAGGCCCGGGGCCTTGCCGTCGCCGTCCGCGGGGCCGGATTCCCCGGGTCCGGCGTCCGGGCCGAGATCCTGCGCGGGCTCCGGGACGGCACCCGCCGCCGTGTCTCCGGCGGCCACCGCGCGCTCTCCCCCGGCTTCGGCCGCTCCCTGGTCGAGGCTGTGCGCCGTGTCCTCGGGGGCGGTCTGCTCGGCAGCCGTCTTCTCGGTATCGGAAGCGGCGGGGCCTGTGGGGGTGGTGGGGTCAGTGGGGTTGGTGGGAGTCCTGGGGTTCATGCCCCGCACGCTAGGCGGCCCGGATGAGAACCCTCTTAACGCCCCCCGGCCGCCCTCGGCCCGTCGCGATTCCTCCGGCCGCCCTCAGAGCCTGTGGGTGGCCTCTGATCGGGCGGCCGACAGGCCCTCAGGCGTTCCGCGCCCGCCACTCCGGTGCCAGCACGGACCAGATCTCCGAGTCGTGCCGCTCGCCGCGGTACAGGTAGTTCTCGCGCATGACCCCGTCCCGCTTCATGCCGAGCCGCTCGGCCACGGCGATGCTGCGGGTGTTCGCGGCGGACGCGCCCCACTCCACGCGGTGCATGCCGCGCTCGAACACCGCCCAGTCGATCAGTTTCCGTGCCGCCCGGGTGATCAGCCCGCGCCCCTGCGCCGCCGGTTCCAGCCAGCAGCCGACCTCGCAGTTCCCGGACTCCGTGTCGAAGATCCGGAAAAGGACGCCTCCGACGAGGGTGCCGTCCAGCCAGATGCCGTAGAGCCGTCCCGTGTCGGCCGCCTGCTTCTCCGCGTACCGCCGGAGCAGGGCACGCGCCGAGTCCAGGTCGGTGGCGTAGGAGGCGAAGGGGATCCAGGGGTCGACGAGCTCGCGGGCCCGGTCCACGTGGGCGAGGAACTCCTCCGCCTGCCAGATCTCCAACGGCCGCAGTTCGGCTCCGTCATCGTCCAGGGATATCGCGAACATCATGCTCCTTCTCGAACCGCTTCCACCGCGTGCGCCTACTGCGTCACGTCCACCGGATCCACCGGTTGTGCTGTCCGCGGGATCTTCGCACGCGGCGCACGGCACTCGGGGGACTCGATGCTGATCCGCGGCAGCCGCCGGTCCAGCCAGGCCGGCAGCCACCAGTTCGCGCCGCCCAGCAGATGCATGAGCGCGGGGACCAGCAGGGTACGGAGAACGAAGGCGTCGAGAGCCACGGCCGCGGCCAGTGCGATGCCGAACATCGCGATGACCCGGTCCCCGCTGAGGACGAACGCGAGGAAGACCGAAATCATGATCACTGCCGCGGAGTTGATCACGCGGCTGGTCTCGGCGAGGCCGACCCGGACCGCCCGTCTGTTGTCGCCGGTCTCCAGCCACTCCTCGTACATCCGCCCCACCAGGAACACCTGGTAGTCCATGGAGAGCCCGAAGAGCACAGACACCATGATCACCGGAAGGAACGGCTCGATGGGACCGGAACTGCCCAGCCCCAGCAGCTCGCTCCCCCACCCCCACTGGAAGATCGCGACAACGACCCCGAACGAGGAGGCGACGGCGGCCACGTTCATCGCGGCGGCCTTCAGCGGGATACCGATCGACCGGAAGGCCAGCAGCAGGAGCAGACAGCCGAGCCCTATGACGACACCGACGAAGAGCGGGAGTTTGCCGATGATGATCCGGGCGAAGTCGTCGTAGCTGGCCGTCATCCCGCCCACATGGGCCCGGAGCGAGGTGTTCGCCTCGGCCCGTGGGAGGACGTCCGTACGCAGCCGGTCGACGAGCGCGCTGGTCTCCTGCGACTGCGGGGACGACTTCGGTACGACGGTGACGAAGGCCGTACCGCCGTCGCCGTTGTACGTGACCGGGCCGACCGAGGCCACCCCGTCGGTGGCCCGCAGCGTGGCCGGCAGGCCGTCCATCGCGAGCCGGTCGTCCGCGCCGTCGAGCTTCGCGGCGATCGTCAACGGGCCGTTGACCCCCGGGCCGAATCCGTCGGCCAGCAGGTCGTACGCCTGCCGGGTGGTCGACGACGAGGGGTTGTTGCCCTGGTCGGAGGTGCCCAGATGCAGGGAGAACGTGGGCAGCGCCAGGACCAGCATCACCACGGCGGCGAACGCCCCGAGCAGCTTGGGGTGGCGTTCGACGAAGGCGGACCAGCGGGCGGCGAAGCCGGTGGGCAGTTCGGGCTGCGGCCCGCGTTCGGCGAGTTGTCTGCGCTCACGCCGGCTCAACGCCCGCATGCCGATGAAGGACAGCAGGGCGGGCAGCAGGGTCACGGAGGCGGCCACGGTCAGGACGACGGTGAGCGAGGCGGCGACCGCCACACCGTTGAGGAAGCCGAGCCGCAGGATCAGCATGCCGAGCAGCGCGACGCAGACGGTGGCTCCGGCGAAGACGACGGCCCGCCCGGTCGTCGCGACGGCGTTCCGCGCCGCCTCGGTGACCGTCATGCCTCTGCGCAGCCCGGTGCGATGCCGGGTGACGATGAACAGCGCGTAGTCGATACCCACGCCGAGCCCTATCAGCATGCCCAGCATGGGTGCGAAGTCGGCGACGGTCATCACATGGCCGAGCAGCACGATGCCCGCGTACGCCGTTCCGACGGAGACGAGGGCGGTGGCGATGGGCAGAATGCTGGCGGCGAGCGAGCCGAAGGCCAGGAACAGCACGACCGCCGCGACGACGACCCCGATGGCCTCGCTGAAGTGGACGGAAGGCGCCTCGGTGAGGGCCACGGCCGAGCCGCCCAGTTCCACCTGGAGATGGTCGCCCGCGGCCGCCTTCGCGGTGTCGACGACTGCCTGCGCCTGCTGCACCGGGATGTCTTCGGACTGCTGGTCGAAGGTGACCGTGGCGTAGGCGGTGTGTCCGTCCTCGCTGATCTGCCCGGCTCCGGACTCCCCGTACGGCCCGGTGACGGCTCCGACGCCGGGCAGCGCCTCGACCGCGTGCAGGGTCCGGGTCATAGTCTGGCGGACATCGGCGGCCCGCACGGTGGAGTCGGTGGTGTGCCAGACGATGGTGTCGGCGTCACCGCCGAGGTTCGTGAAGCCGTTCTTGAGCAGTTCGGCGGCCCGGCCGGACTCCGTACCGGGCGCCTCGTAGTCGTTGGAGTACGCGGAACCCGCGAAGCCCGCCGCGGTGGCCGCACCGCCGAGGACGAGGAGCCAGATGAGAACGGCGACGAGGCGGTGCCTGATGCACCAGCGGGCAATGGCAGCCAACGGACGTGCTCCCTGAGGGTTCGTGGCTCTTCAGCGGGACAAAACATGAATTACCCGTAAAGAACACATGTCCTGAGAACTGCCACTCTGGCAGCCGATGGTGATCATTTGTCCCTTTCGTGGTCATACTCACAATGGTTTCGGGACACACTGCGGATTCCCGGCTCACCGTGGCCTTCGGACGCACGGCCACCTCCGGGGACCGTGGCCTCGGGATCCACGAAGGCGTCGGGACCCGCCAGGACCTCGTCATGCACCGCCGCATCGGGCCCCACTCCGGCGGCCGGCTCACCCGGCTGTCTGCCGCCTCAGCCGGTCAGCCGCTCCTCCCGGCAGCAGCGGCAGTACGGACTCCAGGCCCTCGATCATGTCGTCGAGCAGCGACCGCTGCCTGATCCGGCCCGACGCCGCGTACCAGCAGGTGGCGTGGGCGACGACGACATAGCCGGCGAGAGCGGCCCGGGTGAGGGTGCCGGGCGGCATGGCGTGGACGTCCAGGTCCCAGAACGGATCGCCGTTCGGATAGTCGTTGAGCACGCTCCCCAGGCTGCTGATGCTGCTCCGGTGGTCCTCCGGGACGATGTCGGGAATGCCCTCCACACTGCCCGGCAGGATCACATCGGCGGCTGCCCGCGCCCAGCCGGCGGCGTTGCGAGGGCAGGCCTCGGCCCGGAGCGCCGCGCCGTCCGAGGACGTACGGCGCCATGTTCACCAGACCGAGGGTGAGCAGGACCGCCTGCTCACCGCCCGGTTCGGCGGTGAGCAGGCGGGCGCACTCCAGAACGACGGGGTCCGCCTCCTCGGGAGCGGCGTCCGGCGCGACCCCGGCCCATTTTCTCGATCAGTTCACTCATGATCAAGGAAAACGCGGCCATGCTCCGACGGTTCCGACAGTTCCGACGGTTCCGACGAGCGTCGAACTCCCGTACGCACAAGGGTCCGCCGGCCGGGCCTGCCGGCCCGTCTCCCCGTCTGCCTGCAGCCCGTCAGCCGTCAGCCGTCAGCCGTCAGCCGGAGACGCTCACCCGGCCGTTCTCGATGTGTCCCATCAGCCTGCGCCGGAAGGCGTCGTCCCCGTCGACGGTGACGGCCAGGTCGTACCAGCCGTGCGCGTCGGCCGCCGAGTGCACCACCGTACGGCTGCGGCCGGGCTTGACCTTGACCGTCCTGGTCCAGTCCCGCAGATCCGCCTCGTCGACGTATCCGAGCGGCCGTACGGTGAAGGTGAGCGTGGTCCGTCCCGTGTTGCGCAGGGTGAGGTGCAGGTCCCGCTCGTGCGCGTCGATCCGCGAGGCGACCTCGGCCCCGGCGGCGACGCCGTCCTTCCCGGGCCCGGCGAACTCGCGCCGGAAGCCGTTCGGTCCCGTCACCGTGAACCGGTACGCCGCACCGGTGATCGGCACCGTCCATTGCGCGGTGCCCGTTACGTCCCGGTGCTGCGGAACGGGGAACTCACCCGCGTACGGGTACAGCGCGAAGTGTGCGGACGAGCGCCCCGTGTTGCTGAGGGCCACCCGCACCGCGCCGCCCACCAGCTTCGCCTGGGCGTCCGGCTGGTACGGCAGCGCACGGGCCGGGCGCGCCCCGGGCTCCTGTACGGGCATCTGCTGCACGAGCGGCGGCTTCGGCGCCCAGCGTCCGCTGAACGGCGGGATGGCGCCCGGCTGTTCCACCTTCGGCCGGCGACGTCCGCGCGTGAAGTCGAAGGCGGAGGTCAGATCACCGGTGACGGTGCGCCGCCAGTCACTGATGTTCGGCTCCTTCACCCCGGTCCAGCGTTCCAGGAAGCGGATCACGGAGGTGTGGTCGAAGACCTCGGAGCAGACGTAGCCGCCGACGGTCCACGGCGACACGACGAGCAGCGGCACCCGCATCCCGAGACCGGTGGGCTTGCCCTCCCACTGCTCCTCGGTGACCTCGGGCGGCGCGACCGGCGGCGGCACGTGGTCGAAGAAGCCGTCGTTCTCGTCGTAGTTGATGAGAACGACGGTGTGGCGCCACACGTCGGGGTGCTTGCCCAGCGCGTCCAGGACCTTGTAGACGATCGTCGCGCTGTGGATCGGCGAGGAGACGCTCGGGTGCTCGGAGTCGACGGCCGACGGCACCAGATAGGAGACCTCGGGCAGCGTCCCCGCCGCCACGTCCTTGGCGAACTCATCGGCCAGCGTTCCGGTCTCCACCCGGCGCAACGCCCGCTCGAAAAGGCTGCGTTCGGCCTTGTCCAGGGTGGCGACCCCCTCTTCGAGCAGACCGAACAGCCGCTCCCGCTCCGCGGCACCGGCGTCCCGTATCGCGGAGTAGAACGACTCCATGTACGTATGCCCGCCGGTCTTCGCGAGTGCCTTGCGGGCGATCGCCTTGAAGGTGGCGAAGAACTCGATCTGGTTGTCGGTGAAGTTCTCCCACTCGGTGTACGTACGCCAGCTGCGCCCTGCCTTCTCCAGCCGCTCCGCGTACGTGCCCCAGCCGTAGCCGGGGTGCGTGCCCTCGTCGTACGCGTCGTTCCCGACGGCCCGCTTGCCGTTCGCCTCGTTGCCCGTCTTCCCGCTCCACAGGTGGTTGCGGTTGGGGCTGGTCGAGGAGTGGATGGAGGAGTGGTAGGCGTCGCAGACCGTGAAGGTGTCGGCCAGTTCGTAGTGCAGCGGGATGTCACGGCGGTCGTAGTACGCCATGGTGGCGGCCGTCTTCGCGGTCACCCAGCCGTTCATCCACCCCCCGGCCCATGCCTTGCCGCCACCGCTCCAGGAGTGGTCGAGCGCGCCGATGTACTGGAGGTCCTTCTTCTGCGCCTCGGCGGCGTCGCGCACCGGGAACGGCAGCACGGAGGCGCCCGCCGCGGCGGGCTGCTCGAAGACCGGCTTGCCGGAGGGAAGCTCGACGGCGTTGCGGTCGCCGAAGCCGCGTACGCCCCGGAGCGTCCCGAAGTAGTGATCGAAGGAACGATTCTCCTGCATCAGGATCACCACGTGCTTGATGGCCCCGAGTTCGCCGCCGCCACCGGACCCCGCCGAGTGCGCCGGCTGCGCGGCCATCGCTGCCTGCAGCGACGGCGGCAGCAGCGACCCCGCCGCCGCGACACCGAGCGCACCGCCGCCGAGCGCGAAGAGCCGCCGCCGTGAAATATCCGTGGTCAAGTGAGCCTCCCGAGTCCGGTCGTACAGCCCGGAAACTAATCAAGCCAGGTGGCGCCGGGAAGGATTTCGTACGGCCCTGTGGTGAACGTCCAACAGGTCGGCCGGAAAATCCGGCCTGGGACCAGGGGACCGCACGGGCCGCGGTCACCAGCACGGCCGCGGGTACGGCGACGGTCGCCTCCGGCAGCCCCCGGGGGCGTACGACGGCAAAGGCCAGTACGCCGAGCAGGAGCACGCAGGAGACGATCTCGGCAGTGACGGTGTTCAGCGGACCGGGCGACTCTGTGGACGGGTGACCGGGGACTCTCTGGACGAGTGAAGGGGCGGCGCACCCGTCCCACGGATGCACCGCCCCTTCAAGGACGTGCGGAAACCGCCCGCGCAGGGGCCGGGATCAGCCCTCGACGCCGAGCTTCTCCAGGATCAGCTCACGCACCCGGGCCGCGTCGGCCTGGCCGCGGGTGGCCTTCATGACCGCGCCGACGAGCGCGCCCGCGGCCGCGACCTTGCCGCCGCGGATCTTGTCCGCGATGGCCGCGTTGGCCGCGATGGCCTCGTCCACGGCAGCGCCCAGCGCGCCCTCGTCGGAGACGACCTTCAGGCCGCGCTTCTCGACGACGGTGTCCGGGTCGCCCTCACCCGCGAGGACGCCCTCGATCACCTGGCGTGCCAGCTTGTCGTTGAGATCGCCCGAGGTGACGAGCTCGGCCACCCTGGCGACCTGCACCGGGGTGATCGGCAGCTCGTCGAGGCCGCGGCCGGTCTCGTTGGCGTTACGGGCCAGCTCGCCCATCCACCACTTGCGGGCCTGGTCCGAGGGGGCGCCCGCGTCGGTCGTCGCGACGATCAGGTCGACCGCGCCCGCGTTGAGAATGGACTGCATGTCGTGCTCGGAGACGCCCCACTCCTCCTTCAGCCGGTTGCGGCGCACCCGCGGCATCTCGGGGAGCCCCTTGCGGAGCTCCTCGACCCACTCACGGGCCGGGGCGACCGGCACCAGGTCGGGCTCGGGGAAGTAGCGGTAGTCCTCGGCGTTGTCCTTGATACGGCCGGCCGTGGTGGAGCCGTCCTCCTCGTGGAAGTGCCGGGTCTCCTGCACGACCGTGCCGCCCGAGCTCAGCACCGCGGCGTGGCGCTGGATCTCGAAGCGGGCGGCGCGCTCGACGGAACGCAGCGAGTTCACGTTCTTCGTCTCGGAGCGCGTGCCGAACGTCTCGGTGCCGTTGGGGCGCAGCGACAGGTTGACATCGCAGCGCATCTGGCCCATTTCCATCCGGGCCTCGGAGACGCCGAGCGCCTTGATGAGCTCGCGGAGCTCGGCGACGTACGCCTTGGCGACCTCGGGGGCGCGTGCGCCCGCTCCCTCGATGGGCTTGGTGACGATCTCGATGAGCGGGATGCCCGCGCGGTTGTAGTCGAGCAGGGAGTGGGACGCGCCCTGGATACGGCCGGTGGCACCGCCGACGTGGGTCGACTTGCCGGTGTCCTCCTCCATGTGGGCACGCTCGATCTGCACCCGGAAGATCTCCCCGTCCTCCAGCTGGACGTCCAGATAGCCGTTGTAGGCGATCGGCTCGTCGTACTGGGAGGTCTGGAAGTTCTTCGGCATGTCCGGATAGAAGTAGTTCTTCCGGGCGAAGCGGCACCACTCGGCGATCTCGCAGTTCAGCGCGAGACCGATCTTGATGGCGGACTCGACGCCGATCTCGTTGACGACCGGCAGCGCGCCGGGCAGGCCGAGGCAGACCGGGCAGGTCTGGGAGTTGGCGTCCTGCTTGAGCTCGGTCGAGCAGCCGCAGAACATCTTGGTCTTGGTGCCGAGCTCGACATGGACCTCCAGGCCCATGACGGGGTCGTAGGACGCGAGCGCGTCCTCGTACGACACCAGGTCGGTGACAGTCACGGTGAAACTTCCCTCTCAGCCCAGCAGTACGTCGTCATCGCCGAGACGCTTGAGTTCGCGCAGCAGCAGGGCGAGACCGGTGGCGATGGCGGCGGCGGAGACAACGGCGTCGATCAGTTGGAGCGTGTCGTGCTCGAAGCGGGCCTTCCTGGCCTGCTTGATGACGCCGACCGCCCCGAACGCGGTGGTGCCGATGGACAGATACGTACCGGCCTTGGACTTCTTGAAGCCCTTGGCCTTGGTCAGTGCGCTCACAGTGACGGAGCCTCCTCCAGCAGCGGGTGCCCCCACTTTTCCACGAAGGCGGCCTCGACGGCGGCTCCGACCTTGTAGAGACGGTCGTCCTTCATGGCGGGGGCGATGATCTGCAGTCCGACCGGCAGGCCGTCCTCCGGGGCCAGGCCGCAGGGCAGCGACATGGCGGAGTTCCCGGCGAGGTTGGTCGGAATGGTGCACAGGTCCGCGAGATACATCGCCATCGGGTCGTCGGCGCGCTCGCCGATCGGGAAGGCGGTGGTGGGCGTCGTCGGGGAGACGATCACGTCGACCTGCTCGAAGGCCTTCTCGAAGTCCTGCGTGATGAGAGTGCGGACCTTCTGAGCCGAGCCGTAGTACGCGTCGTAGTAGCCGGAGCTGAGCGCGTACGTACCGAGGATGACGCGGCGCTTGACCTCGTCACCGAAGCCGGCCTCACGGGTGAGCGCGGTGACGTCCTCGGCGGACCTCGTGCCGTCGTCGCCGACGCGCAGGCCGTAACGCATGGCGTCGAAGCGGGCCAGGTTGGAGGAGCACTCGGACGGCGCGATCAGGTAGTACGCCGACAGCGCGAGGTCGAAGGAGGGGCAGTCCAGCTCGACGATCGTGGCACCGAGCGACTTCAGCAGCTCGACCGACTCGTTGAAGCGCTGGACGACACCGGCCTGGTAGCCCTCACCGGCGAACTGCTTGACGACTCCGACGCGCATACCGTCGACGCTGCCGTTGCGGGCGGCCTCGACGACCGGCGGGACCGGGGCGTCGATGGACGTCGAGTCCATCGGGTCGTGCCCGGCGATCACCTCGTGCAGCAGGGCCGCGTCCAGAACGGTACGGGCGCAGGGGCCGCCCTGGTCCAGGGAGCTGGAGAACGCCACCATGCCGTAGCGGGAGACGCCGCCGTAGGTGGGCTTGACGCCGACGGTGCCTGTGACGGCGGCGGGCTGACGGATGGAACCGCCGGTGTCCGTGCCGATGGCGAGCGGGGCCTCGTACGACGCGAGCGCGGCCGAGGAGCCGCCGCCGGAACCGCCCGGGATACGGGTGAGGTCCCACGGGTTGCCGGTCGGGCCGTAGGCACTGTTCTCGGTGGAGGACCCCATGGCGAACTCGTCCATGTTGGTCTTGCCGAGGATGACGACGTCGGCGGCCTTCAGCCTCTTGGTGAGGGTCGCGTCGTACGGCGGGATCCAGCCTTCGAGGATCTTGGAACCGACGGTGGTCGGCATGCCCTCCGTGGTGAAGATGTCCTTCAGCGCGAGCGGGACACCGGCCAGCGGGCCCAGCTTCTCGCCGGCGGCCTTCTTCGCGTCGACGGCACGGGCCTGCGCGAGCGCGCCCTCGCGGTCGATGTGCAGGAAGGCGTGGACCTTCTCGTCGACCGCGTCGATCCGGGCCAGATGGGCCTCGGTGACCTGGACGGCCGTGAGCTCGCCGGCCGCGATCTTCTCGGCGATCTCGGCCGCGGTGAGCTTGATGATGGTGCTGTTGTCCGTCATGGCTGTTAGTCCTCCCCCAGGATCTGCGGCACCTTGAAACGCTGCTGCTCCTGGGCCGGGGCGCCGAAGAGCGCCTGCTCGGGGGTGAGCGACGGACGGACCTCGTCCGCGCGCATGACGTTGGTCAGCGGCAGCGGGTGGGAGGTCGGCGGTACGTCTTGGTCGGCGACCTCGGAGACGCGGGCGACCGCGCCGATGATGTCGTCGAGCTGACCGGCGAAGTGATCGAGCTCTTCGCCCTTCAGCTCCAGACGCGCCAGCCGGGCGAGGTGGGCGACCTCCTCGCGCGTGATGCCAGGCATGCAGCGATCCTCAGGGGTTGGTGTGTGGTTTTGGCCCAATCCTATGGTGTCGGCCGCCGCGGCTCCCGCCACCCGGGCGAACGCCCTGGTCGGACGCCGGATTCGGGTCCGCCCGGGTTCGGGCGGCACAACGGCCGCCGGCACCCGGGCACGCCCCCCGGATCGCGTACCCCCGTCCCCCCGCGCTCGCACCGTCGCCGCGTCGCACCGGCGTGGGGTTCGACGCAGGCCGGTGCCCCGCGCTCACGTCGTCGCGGGCCTCGGCTTGACCGCCCGCCCGGACGCCCGCTGCTCCAGCTCGGGCTTCACGCCCGCGGCTGCCGCGGCGGCGGCCGCCGCGGCAGCCGCGGCCAGCTCCGCCGGCCGACGCCAGCCGTGCTCGCCCCGCGCTCGCAGCCAGGCCGTCGCCTCCTGCGGCGGCATGGCCGCGGCGACCAGCCACCCCTGCACCGCATCGCACCGCAGATCCCGCAGCCGCTCCCAGGTCTCGTCGTCCTCGACCCCCTCCGCGACGACCAGCAGGCCGAGCGAGTGGGCCAGGTCGATGGTGCAGCGGACGATCTCCGCGTCCTCGTTGTCCACGGCCAGACGGGCCACGAACGACCGGTCGATCTTCAGCTCGCTGACCGGCAGCCGGCGCAGATGGACCAGCGAGGAGTACCCCGTGCCGAAGTCGTCGAGGGACATCTTCACGCCGTGCCCGGTCAGCCCGGCGAGGGTGTCGGCGGCGCGTTGCGGGTCCTCCAGCAGCACGTGTTCCGTTATTTCCAGCTGCAGTGCCCCGGCCGGGACGCCGTGCCGGGCCAGCCGGGCCGCCACACCGCCCGCGAATCCGGGAGTGTGCACGTCGCGCGGGGAGACGTTGACCGCGACCGGGACGAACAGCCCCTGCGCCCGCCACCGGGCGACCTGGGCCAGCGCCGTCTCCAGGACGTACTCCGTCAGGTGCGGCATCAGGCCGGACGACTCCGCGATGGCGATGAACTCGTCCGGAGGGACCCGCCCGCGCTCCGGATGCACCCAGCGGACCAGCGCTTCGAGGCCGGCCACCTGTCCGTCGAAGCGGACCTTCGGCTGGTAGTGCAGCTCCACCTCGCCGGCGTCCAGCGCCCGCCGCAGATCACCGAGCAGCCCGAGCCGGTCCGGGGTGTTGCTGTCCCGCTTCGACTCGTACACCTCGACACCCGTACGGTCGCGCTTGGCCTGGTACATCGCCACGTCGGCGCGCCTGAGCAGTCCTTCGGCGTCCAGCGCGTGGTCCGGGTGGACGGCGACCCCGGCGCTGGCCTCCAGCACCAGGGTCAGACCGTCGAGGTCCAGCGGGGAGGACAGTTCGGCGACGAGGTGGCGGGCGACCCGCTGGGCGCTGGTGGTGGAGTCCGCGGTCGGCAGGAGCACCGCGAATTCGTCACCGCCGAGCCGCGCGGCCTCCGCCCCCCGTGGGAGCGCGAGTCGCAGGCGTTCCGCTATCTGCAGCAGCAGCCGGTCCCCCGCCAGATGCCCGAGGGTGTCGTTGACCGCACGGAAGCGGTCGAGGTCGATCAGGACGAGAGCGGATCTGGCACCGACGGACTCGGCGTCCTCCAGGGCCGTCCAGGTGCGCTCCAGCAGCCACTGCCGGTTGGGCAGTCCGGTCAGCGGGTCGCGCAGCTGCTCCTCGGCCCGCGCGCGGGCTATCCAGAGGGTGGAGTCCAGGGCGATCAGGGGGACCGCGAAGAGCGGCAGGAGTACGGGCATGGCCATCGCCACCACGCAGATCAGCGGTGCGATGCCGAGGAGGGCGACCGCGACGAGGCCCTGGCGCAGCAGCGCGGTGCGGGCGACGGTGGGCAGTCCGCCGCCCTGGGGCGCCCGTGCGTACCACAGCAGGACCCGGGTGACCAGAAGATAGGTGGAGGCGGCCAGGAGAACCTCGGGGACGGCGGCGATGCCCCAGTCGAGTGGCCGCCAGGGCGATTCGACGGTCTGGACGTCGCCGAACGCGGCGAGCACCAGGGCCGCCGCGCCTATCCCCAGGATGTCCACGGCGCCGTGCAGCAGCCCTTGCCACCAGCGGTGTCTGCGGGCCGCGCCGACGAGGACGACGACGACCAGGCTGACCAGGCCGGCGGGCACCCAGCCGTAGAGGAGCAGTACGGCGAGAGTGAGGGCGGCGCCGGAACCGGTGCCGCCCCACCATCGGTCGCGTCCGAGCGCGACCAGGTGGCCGACGACGATTCCGGTGAGGACGGCCAGGGACCATCCGACCCTGCCGTCGGGGAAGAGCGCGCGTCCTTCGCTCACGGTCCGGTAGAAACCGGTCGTGAGCTGAACAACGGCGATCACCACGAAGACGGCACCCACTTTGGGCGTGAGGCCGACGAAACCTTGCAGCCGCGACACCGGTGCGGCGCTCTCGGTCGGTTTCATTCCGTCCCTCTCACAGCCGGCGGTGCCGATGTCGCCTGATGGTTCAGCTCCAAGCCACCACGACCCGATGTCCCACCTCGTGGCCGGGCGCGGCAGTTGCATCTCTCAACAGTAGGCCGCGGAACGCTTCTACGGGCAGCGCTCTACAGCTCTTGCCCGAATGCGAACCAACCGTCCGTCAGCATCTGCTATGCACCGATCGGGTGAACCCGATCCCTCGGCGACGACCTCTGCCCCCGTCCGTCCCCCTACACCCTTTCTGTGCACCCTTGTTCACTGTTCGCCCATTGATCGATCACGATGTGGGGTTCTTCGACGGGGATCTGTCCCATTGTGTTAATTCTTCCGCGAAGATCCCGCCATATTCCGCCTATTTTCGGTCAGGGATCTGTCCTATTCCGCAGGTTCCCCGACAGTCACGGCCGCGGCGCGCGCCGCGTCCGGCCCCTCTTCGAGCAGCACGGCGAAACCGCCCTCGTCCAGCACGGGCACCTTCAGTTGCATCGCCTTGTCGTACTTCGAACCGGGGTTGTCACCGACGACCACGAAGGAGGTTTTCTTCGAGACGGATCCCGTCACCTTCGCCCCCCGGCTCTGGAGCGCGTCTTTCGCGCCGTCCCTGGTGTGTCCGGACAGCGTGCCGGTGACGACGACGGTGAGGCCTTCGAGCGGGCGCGGACCCACGTCCTCCCGCGACCCCTCGTCCTCCATCCGGACTCCGGCCTCCCGCCACTTGCGCAGGATCTCCCGGTGCCAGTCCTCGGCGAACCACTGCTTCACCGAGGCGGCGATGATGGAACCGACCCCGTCGGCCTCGGCCAGTTCCTTCTCGGACGCCTCGTCGATCCGGTCGATGGAGCGGAACTGACGGGCCAGTTCCTGGGCCGCGATCGGGCCCACATGACGGATGGAGAGGCCGGTGAGAATCCGGGCCAACGGGGCTTCCTTGGCCGCGGCCACGGCGTCGAGCATGGCGAGGGCGTTCTTCTTCGGCTCGCCCTGCTGGTTGGCGAAGACCCACGCGGTCTTCTCCTCGCCGGTCTTCGGGTCGCGCTTGGGCAACCCGCTGTCCTGGTCCAGGACATAGGCCCGGATCGGCAGCAACTGCTCGACGGTCAGACCGAAGAGATCGCCCTCGTCGCGCAGCGGTGGCTCGGCGGGCTCCAAGGGCTTCGTCAGAGCCGCTGCCGCGACATAGCCGAAGTGATCGATGTCGAGGCTCTTACGACCCGCGAGATAGGCGACGCGCTCGCGCAACTGTGCAGGGCAGGAACGCGCGTTGGGGCAGCGGACATCGATGTCGGCCTCCTTCATGGGCCGCAGCTCCGTGCCGCACTCGGGACAGTGCGTCGGCATCACGAACGCCCGCTCGGTGCCGTCGCGCAGATCGACGACCGGACCGAGGATCTCCGGGATCACGTCGCCGGCCTTGCGGAGCACCACCGTGTCCCCGATGAGGACGCCCTTCGCCTTCACCACGTTCTGGTTGTGCAGGGTGGCGAACTCGACCTCGGAACCCGCCACCTCGACCGGCTCGACCTGCGCGTACGGCGTGACCCGCCCGGTGCGTCCGACGCCGACCCGGATGTTGACCAGCTTGGTGTTGACCTCCTCCGGCGGGTACTTCCACGCGATCGCCCAGCGCGGTGCGCGCGAGGTGGAGCCCAGTCGGCCCTGGAGCGGGATCTCGTCCAGCTTGACGACGACGCCGTCGATCTCGTGCTCCACGGAGTGCCGGTTCTCGCCGAAGTACGCGATGAATTCCCGTACCTCGTCCAGGGAGGCCACCACCTTGTTGTGCCTGGCGGTGGGCAGACCCCACTCATGGAGCAGCTCGTAGGCGTGCGAGAGGCAGTCGATGTCGAAGCCTTCGCGGGCGCCGATGCCGTGCACCACCATGTGCAGCGGGCGGGTGGCGGTGACCTTCGGGTCCTTCTGGCGCAGCGAACCGGCCGCCGCGTTGCGCGGGTTGGCGAAGGGCTTGTCCTCGGCCTCGACGAGCCGGGCGTTGAGCTCCTCGAAGGCTTCCATCGGGAAGAAGACCTCGCCGCGGATCTCGACCAGCGCCGGGACGCGGTCGCCCTTCAGCCGGTGCGGGATCTCGGCGATCGTGCGGACATTGGGGGTGATGTCCTCGCCGGTGCGGCCGTCGCCACGGGTCGCCGCCCGGGTCAGCCGCCCGTGCTCGTAGGTGAGGTTGACCGCGAGACCGTCGACCTTCAGCTCGCACAGGAAGTGGTAGTCGGTGGTGCCGACGTCCTTGGCGATCCGCTCGCCCCAGGACGCCAACTCGACGTCGCTGAAGGCGTTGTCCAGTGAGAGCATCCGCTCGCGGTGCTCGACGGAGGTGAACTGCGTCTGGTACGGCCCCGCGACCTTCTGCGTCGGCGAATCCGGCGTACGCAGCTGCGGATACGTCTCCTCCAGGGCCTCCAGCTCACGCATCAGCCGGTCGAACTCGGCATCGCTCACGACCGGCTGGTCGTTCACGTAGTACCGGAAGCGGTGCTCCTCGATCTGCTCGGCCAGGAGCGCGTGCTGCTCCCGGGCCCGTGCGGGCACTGCCATCTGCTGTTCGCCGGCCATCGTCTCGTCCTCCCGTTACCCGTTGCCCCGTTACTCAGGGTTGTCTGCGAGCGATCTCGCGGCCCGGACGCAGTGGGCGAGCGCGGCACGCGCGTACGCGGGCGAGGCACCCGCGAGCCCGCACGAAGGGGTGATCACCACGGACTGCGACAGCGTCCCCGGATTCAGCCCCAGCCTGCGCCACAGCGTCCTGACACCCATGACGCTACCTCCCGGGTCGGACAATGCGCCCGAGGCCGGGTCGGTGCCCGGCACCACCCCGAGGAAGAGCTGGGTGCCGCCCTCGACCGCTTCCCCGATCGCGTCCTCCTCACGCTCGGTGAGCAACGAGAAGTCGAAGGAGATGCCGTCGGCCCCCGCCCGGCGCAACAGTCCGAACGGCACCTCGGGCGCGCAGGTGTGCACCACCGTCGCCCCGTCCCCGCCCGCGGCCAGGACATCGCGCAGGGTGCCTTCCACGACCTGGCGGTCGACGGCCCGGTGGGTGCGGTACCCGCTCGCCGTCCTGATCCGTCCGCGCAGTACGGCGGTCAGTGACGGTTCGTCGAGCTGGAGGATCACCTCGGCGCCGGGCACCCTGCGCCGTACCTCGCAGAGGTGGTCGCGGAGCCCCTCGGCCAGTGAGCCCGCCAGGTCCCGGCAGGCCCCCGGGTCACCGAGCGCGGCCTCGCCGCCCCGCCGTTCCAGCGCGGCGGCCAGGGTCCAGGGCCCGACGGCCTGGACCTTGAGCGGCCCCTCGTAGCCCTGGGTGAACTCCTCCAGTGCGTCGAGGTCCTCGCCGAGCCAGGACCTGGCCCGGCGGGTGTCGCGTCCGGGCCGGTCGCTGATCCGCCAGCCGCTGGGCTCGACATGCCCGTACAGGTCGACGAGGAGCCCGATGGTCCGCCCGATCATGTCCGCACCGGGCCCGCGGGCCGGCAGTTCCGCCAGATGCGGCAGGCCCTCGCCGCCCCCGAAGGACCCGGTGACGGTCTTCGCCGTCTCCCGTGCGTCTCCCCCGGGCATGGAACCGATTCCGGTGGCCGGGCACCCGCTGAACTTGCTCTTCTCGCTCACGTGGGAAGCCTAAGGCCGTGCCCGGCCCGTCCGGTCGGTGGTGTCAGCGCCCGGGGCGCACCGTGAGGTCGTTGACCTCCGCGTCGCGCGGGAGGTCGATGGCCATCAGGATGGTGGTGGCGATCGACTCCGGGTCGATCCAGCGGGAGGCGTCGTACTCCTTGCCCTCCTGCTGGTGGACCTTGGCCTGCATGGGGCTGGCGGTGCGCCCCGGGTAGACGGAGGTCACCCGGACGCCGTTGGCGTGCTCCTCCTGACGCAGCGAGTCGGCGAGCGCCTTCAGGCCGTGCTTGCTCGCGGCGTACGCGCTCCACTCGGCGTGCGCGGCGAGGCCTGCACCCGAGTTCACGAAGAGCACATGGCCCTGGGAGACGCGCAGTTGCGGCAGGAAGAGCCTGGTCAGCTCGGCGGGTGCGACCAGGTTGGTGTTGAGCTGGAAGTGCCACGCCTTGGGCGTGAGGTCACCGACCTTGCCGAGCTCGACGACGCCCGCGACGTGCAACAGCGAGTCGACCCGCTCCGGCATCGCCTGCTGGGCGAACGCCCAGGAGAGCCGGTCCGGGTTGGAGAGGTCACCGACGAGCGTACGGGCGCCGGGGTGGAGCGCGGCCAGCTCCTTCGCGCGGCCTGCGTCACGGGCCAGCAGCACGGTCTCGTCGCCGCGCTCCAGTAGACGACGGGTGACGGCTGCGCCGATGCCGGAGCCGGCGCCGGTGATGACATGAGTGGACATCCCGCCATGATCTCACCCGTCATGGCGTCACCGCAGGCCGGACCACTCCTCCAGGTAGGCCAGGGCGCCCACGCCGTCCTTCGCGAAGAACACCAGGTCGGTCAGCGGGAGGGGCAGGAAGCCCTCGTCCTCCATCCGCTGGAACTGCTGGCGGAGCCCGTCGTAGAAGCCCGCCGTGTTGAGCAGGACGACCGGCTTGTCGTGCTTGCCGTGCTTCTTCAGCTCCAGGATCTCGGTCGCCTCGTCGAGCGTCCCGGTACCGCCCACCATGATCACGACCGCGTCCGCCTTCTCCAGGAGCAGCGCCTTGCGCTCGGCGAGATCGCGCGCGATCACCATCTCGTCCGCGTTGCTCCGGGCCTTGGCGGCCAGGAAGCCGACCGACACCCCGACCAGTCGGCCGCCCGATTCCTGCACGCCGTCGGCGACGACCTTCATCAGACCGCTTTCCGACCCTCCCCAGACCAGTGTGTGTCCGCCCCGGCCGAGCAGCTCGGCGAATTCGCGGGCTGGCCGGGTGTAGCGGTCGTCGAGGTCGGCGGCGGAGAGGAAAACACAGATGTTCATGCAGCAACCGTAAAGGCCACCACTGACACGCCCGGGCAGCCGGGTGGAGATCCGGCCGGCGCCGGGGAAGAAAGGGGAAGAAATCGGCCCGCGAGACGGCTGTACCAGACATGACTTCCACACAAGGCCACGTCATCACCGTCGAACCGGGCACCGAGCATGTACGTGTGGTGCGCGACGGGCAGGTGCTCGCCGAGAGCCGGCGCCCGCTCGTGCTGCGCGAGACGGGCTGTCCGGCCCGCTACTACGTGCCGCCCGAGGACGTCCGTACGGAGCTGCTGACGGCCTCGGACACCCACACCCACTGCCCGTTCAAGGGCGAGGCCTCCTACTGGTCGCTGCCGGACGCGGCCGATCTCGTCTGGGCCTACCCCGAACCGAAGCCCGAAGTCTCCGCGATCAAGGACCACTTCTGCTTCTACGACACCGAGACGGTTTCCGACTGATCGCCAAGCACCGCTCCGACCTGGGGAATTGAAGAATCTCAAAAAAATTCACGGCCGAAGCGATGACTTTTCCGCGCCATCGCAGTCAACCTTCACATGGACAAGATTCTCTCCCGCGACGGCACCTTGATCGCGTATCGGCGCCGAGGTGAAGGGCCGCCGGTGATCCTGGTCGGCGGGGCTCTGAGTACGGCCGTGACCGAGACCCCCCTGGCACGGCTTCTCGCGCCGCACTTCGAGGTGGTCACGTACGACAGACGCGGTCGCGGCTCCAGCGGCGACAGCGGGCCGTACCGGGTGGAGCGCGAGATCGAGGACCTGGCCGCGCTCGTCGCGGCGGCCGGCGGACGGGCCTCGCTCTTCGGCACGGGGGCCGGCGGGGCGCTGGCCCTGGAGGCACAGGCCGCCGGGCTCCCCGTCGACCTGCTGGCGGTGTACGAGCCGCCCTACACCCCCGGTGCCTCGGGAGAGCGGTTCAAGGCCTGCTGCACGGCCCGGCTGCACCGGCTGCTGGCCGCCGGGGACCGCGCCGGGGCCGTGGAGCTGTTCCTGTCCGTGACGGGCGTCCCGGCCGACATGATCGCCCGGATGCGGCGCGCGCCGCTGTGGCGCGATCTGGTGTCGATGGCGCACACCCTCGCGTACGACGACGCGCTGCTCGGCAACGGCGCGATCCCGGCCGAGCGGTTCGCGTCCGTCACGGCGCGCACCCTGGTGGTGTGCGGCGGCTTCAGCCCCGCACGGGCCCGGCTGTCGTCCCGCGCCCTCGCGGACGCCCTCCCGCGCGCCCGTCATCGCACCCTGACGGGCCAGACGCGCGAGTTGGCGCCCCAGGCGATCGCGCCCGTCCTGGCGGAGTTCTTCGCCCGTGACATGTACGCGCACCAGGCCTCCTGAGCCCAGGATCCACCCCGCCCGGTCACGTCCGTACAGGGGTCGGACGTGACCGCGCGGGGCGTCGCCGTCCCGGCAGGCCGCCGGCCGGGGATGCGGATCACCGCTGCTCAGCCGCGCTGCGTGGCCAGTAGGGTCATCCGGTGAGAAGCAACAGGGGATCAAGAAGAATTCGTTCGGCGTGGGCCGCGCTCGTCGCTCTGTCCACCGCGGCGGTCACTCTCCTCGGAGTGCAACCGGCCGCCGCGGCGGGGACGTTCGCACAGGTCGACGCCGGTGGCTTCCGGATGCACATCGACTCGGAGACGACGACCGACGGAAAATCCACTTTCGAGGAATACGGCGACATCATCCGCAATGTGGAGGCGTCCGGAGCCGTGAGCAAGGTGACGCCGTTGGACGTTGCTCAGTCCCGGCAGCACACGGGGCGCGCCCTGTGCCACTCGACCGGACTCAACGGCACCTTCAAGTACAACGGTTTCTGCTGGGACGAGGGGGACGACAACACCAGCGCGTACAACCCGGCGGGCGGATGGCACCCGCAGGGGCTGACGGCTTCGCACGACGCCTACGCCGGTGGGACCGTGGACGGCCACCATCTCTACGTGGCCTCCTGGTACTTCGGCCATGGCGGCAGCGCGGACCCGGACGTGGACCGCGACAAGCTCGCCCGGATCTCTGTCGTCGAGTCGACGGGGAGCTCCTGGACCTACGGTCACGTCATGCTCGTGCAGCCGTCGCCCTTCTACGGGAACGCGCAGTTCGAGCCGGTGACGAGGGTCCACGCGGACGGCGTGGTCTGGTACGGCAACAAGCTGTTCGTGGCCAACGGTGGCGAACTGCAGGTGTACGACTTCCAGCACATGTGGAAGATGGGCACCACCTCGGTCGACAGAACCGGCATCTTCGAGGGGGTCTCCTCGGCCCGGTATCACCAGTGGGCCCTGCCCATGGTGGGCCGCTATCTCATCGGAACCTCCGCGGACCACCCGCGCGCCTGCCCCGGTGAACGGGCCTGCCTCAGTTCGCTGAGCCTGGACCGCAGCGGCACCACCGACCATCTCGTCTCGGGCGAGTACCTGGGGCTCGGTGACGGACGCACTGCGAACGTGATCCGCTGGCCCCTGGACGGGGCCACCGGCCTGCCCCGGAGCGACAGCTCGGGCACGGTCACCGCGTCAGCCGCCTACGCCGCGCCGGTCGACCAGTTGCAGGGTGTTGCCACGGACGGCCGGCACTACTACTTGTCGGCCCAGTGCCCCACGGGATACATGGGCGACCCCGATACCCGTGACGGATACTCGTGCATCTACGAGGCGCTACCCGGTTACGCCCCGACAGTCCTGACCCGCTCACCCAGTCTCACGCAGAACCTGTCGTACGCGCCGTCCTCCGGGCGCCTGTGGGGAACGAACGAACTCACCGGCAAGCGGGTCGTCTTCTCGTTGCTGCCGAGGGAAGCCGATGGGACCGTCTACCTGAGCAACGACTACAGCAAGTTGTGCGCGGGCGGCGGAAACAAGATCAACAATGGTGATCCCGTCATCCAGTGGGGCTGCACGAACGCCCGGGACGAACGCTGGCTGTTCGAGGGGACGAAGGACTCGAACGGGAACCCCGCGTACTTCGTCCGCAACGAGTACTCGGGCAAATGCATGGGAGTGGCTTCGAGCCTCGCCGATGGGGCGGGGCTGATCCAGTACACCTGCAACGGCGCGGTCGACGAGAAGTGGTGGTACGACTCCGCCACCCACGAGTTGCGGAACGTCTATTCCGGTAAGTGCCTCGGACTCGGTTCGACTGCCACGAAGGGCACCCAGTTGATCCAGTGGACCTGCAACGGCGCGCAGGACGAGAAATGGACCAGGATCCCGCGCTGATCCGCGGTCCGGCGGTCCCGGTCCCGGCGTTCGGCCGGGACCGGGGCGGACCGGGGCCGGTCAGCCCGACGCCGCCGCGGTCTCCCGCCGCACCGTCGCCGCGATCGTCGCCGAGCCGACCACGCGGCTGCCGTCGTAGAGCACGACCGCCTGGCCGGGGGCCACGCCCCGCACCGGCTCGGTGAAGGTGACGTTCAGCGTGCCGCCGACCAGTTCCGCCGTCACCTCGGTCTCGCCACCGTGGGCGCGGAGCTGGGCGGTGTACGTGCCGGGGCCGGCCGGGGCGGTGCCACACCAGCGGGGCCTGATGGCGGTGAGCGCGGTGACGTCGAGGGACTCGACCGGGCCGACCGTCACGGTGTTGTTCACCGGGGAGATGTCCAGGACGTAGCGCGGCTTGCCGTCCGGGGCGGGGTGGCCGATGCGCAATCCCTTGCGCTGGCCGATGGTGAAGCCGAAGGCGCCCTCGTGGGTGCCGACCTTCGTACCGGACTCGTCGACGATGTCGCCCTCGGCGGTACCGAGCCGGCTCGCGAGGAAGCCCTGGGTGTCGCCGTCGGCGATGAAGCAGATGTCGTGGCTGTCGGGCTTCTTGGCGACGGCGAGGCCCCGGCGCTCGGCCTCCGCGCGGATCTCGTCCTTGGTGGTGAGGGTGTCGCCGAGCGGGAACATCGCGTGGGCGAGCTGCTTCTCGTCCAGGACACCGAGGACGTACGACTGGTCCTTGGCCATGTCGGAGGCACGGTGCAGTTCGCGGCTGCCGTCCTCACGCAGTACGACCGTGGCGTAGTGGCCGGTGCACACGGCGTCGAAACCGAGCGCGAGGGCCTTGTCGAGCAGCGCGGCGAACTTGATCTTCTCGTTGCAACGCAGGCACGGGTTGGGGGTGCGCCCGGCCTCGTACTCGGCGATGAAGTCGTCCACGACGTCCTCGCGGAAGCGTTCCGCCAGGTCCCAGACGTAGAACGGGATGCCGATGACGTCCGCGGCGCGGCGCGCGTCGCGGGAGTCCTCGATCGTGCAACAGCCCCGCGCTCCGGTGCGGAAGGACTGCGGGTTCGCGGAGAGGGCGAGGTGCACACCGGTCACGTCGTGCCCCGCCTCGGCGGCGCGGGCCGCGGCGACGGCGGAGTCGACACCGCCCGACATGGCGGCGAGTACGCGGAGGGGACGCTGGGAAGTCTGAGTCATAGCTCCACCAGAGTACGGGGCGCCGGGAACCGAACGCTCGCGGATATGCGTTGTGGATCACATGGGGACCAAGGGGACATCGGGCGCCGGGAGCTCCGGCGGCGCGAAGTCCGGGCACGGCATCGGCCGGCGCGGGCTGCTGATCGGCGCCGCCGTCACCGCCGTGGGCACGGCCGCACTGGCGCGGGAGAAGCTGGAGCACGCCTGGTGGCGGCTGCCCGGGGTGGACAAGCCCCGGACGCCCGGCGAGGTGGACTACGCGCGGGCCGAATGGATATCGGCGTCCCCGGCGAACTGGCGGCGGGCCGACCGCCCCGCGGACTATCCGGTCGACCGAATAGTCATCCATGTCACCCAGGGCGGCTACCGGGGCGCGGTGACGGCCTTCCAGGACCCGGGGCACGGGGCGGCGGCGCACTACGTGGTGCGCAAGGACGGCCATGTGACGCAGATGATCCGTGAGCTCGATGTGGCGTTCCACGCGGGGAACAGGTCGTACAACGAACGCAGCGTCGGCATCGAGCACGAGGGCTTCGTGGACCGTCCGCAGGACTTCACGGCGGCGATGTACGGGGCGTCGGCGCGGCTGGCGGCGGCGATATGCGGGCGGTACGGGATGC
The DNA here is from genome assembly GCF_043083485.1 of Streptomyces sp. NPDC014727. NCBI lineage: Bacteria > Bacillati > Actinomycetota > Actinomycetes > Kitasatosporales > Streptomycetaceae > Streptomyces > Streptomyces sp. NPDC014727. The sequence goes on from NZ_JBIBYR010000022.1 coordinate 84,111, forward strand.
CGGTGGACCGCGAGCACATCATCGGGCACGCGGAAGTGCCGGGCACGGATCACACCGATCCGGGGAAGCACTGGGACTGGGACCGCTATCTGAAGCTGGTCCGGGCGGCACGTTCGAAGCCGTCCGGCGCCTGAGGAGGGAGCGGCTGGGGGACGGGCCCCGTTTCAGCTGAGTCCCGCCGTCCGTGCCCGCTCCACCGCCGGTCCGATCGCGCGGGCCACCTCGTCGATGTCCTGCTTGGTGGACGTGTGGCCGAGCGAGAAGCGCAGAGTGCCCCGGGCCAGGTCCGGGTCGGTGCCGGTGGCCAGCAGGACATGGCTCGGCTGGGCGATTCCGGCGGTGCACGCGGAGCCGGTGGAGCATTCGATGCCCTGGGCGTCCAGCAGCAGGAGCAGGGAGTCGCCCTCGCAGCCGGGGAAACTGAAGTGGGCGTTGGCGGGGAGTCGGCCGCCCGGGGCCGGGTCGCCGCCGAGGACGGCGTCCGGCACGGCGGCCAGCACGGCCGCGACCAGATCGTCACGAAGGCCGCCGATCTCCCGGGCGAAGTCCTCGCGTCCGTCGGCAGCCAGGCGCCCCGCGAGGGCGAAGGCGGCGATGGCGGGCACGTCGAGCGTGCCGGAGCGGACGTGCCGCTCCTGGCCGCCACCGTGAAGCACGGGTACGGGGGTGTACGCACGGCCGAGCAGCAGCGCGCCGATGCCGAACGGTCCGCCGATCTTGTGCGCGCTGACCGTCATCGCGGCCAGCCCGGACCGGGCGAAGTCGACTTCCAGCTGCCCGAACGCCTGGACCGCGTCGGCATGCATCGGTACGTCGAACTCACGGGCCACGGAGGCCAGTTCACGTATCGGCATGATCGTGCCGATCTCGTTGTTGGCCCACATCACCGTGACCATCGCGACGTCGTCGGGGTTGCGGAGGATCGCCTCGCGCAGTACGTCGGGATGGACGCGTCCATGCTGATCGACGGGGAGGTATTCGACGTGCGCGCCCTCGTGTCCGGCGAGCCAGTCCACGGCGTCCAGCACCGCGTGGTGCTCGACCGGGCTGGCCAGCACCCGGGTGCGACGGGGGTCGGCGGCGCGGCGGGCCCAGTACAGGCCCTTCACCGCGAGGTTGTCGGCCTCGGTGCCGCCGGAGGTGAAGACCACCTCGCTGGGGCGTGCGCCGAGGGCGTCGGCGAGGGTCTCTCTCGACTCCTCGACGGTGCGGCGGGCCCGGCGCCCGGCGGCGTGCAGTGAGGACGCGTTACCGGTGACGGCGAGCTGGGCGGTCATCGCCGCGATCGCCTCCGGAAGCATCGGCGTGGTCGAGGCGTGGTCGAGGTAGGCCATGGTGGGCTCGATTCTACGAGCCCTCGGTGGGGCGTATGCCGGGCGCATCGCAGCCCCGCGCCCGCGCACCGGGCAGGGCACTCGATCGCCCGCCCCGATCCGGAGCCCGATCCGGTCAGGGACGGCACCGACGGAGACCGCCGGTGCGGGCCGTCGGCGCCGGGCTGCCGAGTGCGGGCCGCGTATCTCGGCCGTACGTGTCGGCCGGACCTGTCGGCCGGACCTGTCGGCCGTTTTGGCCGGCCTCGGTCAGCCGGCGAAGTTCCAGGAGACGGTTCCGTTGCTGATGACCAGGAGGGCCAGCACCACGAGGTCGGCGATGCCGAGGGCGAGCCCGAGGAAGGCACGACCGCGCCGGGAGGTGGAACGGGCGAGGGCGATGACCGCCATGACGATGGCTGCCGGGCCGAGCAGGATGTTCATCACCAGCAGGCCGACGAGCCCGAGCACGAAGGAGGCGACGGCCAGCCCGTCGGCGTCCCGGGCGCGGCCTGTGCGCCCGCCCGGCGGGATCCCGTCACCGATCTCGGTGCCGGGAGCGACGCCGACGCCGGTGTCGGTGCCGGTGCCGGTGCCGCCGGCGGGCTTCCCTGCGGGGCGGCGGACGGATGCGGTGAGTGTCATGGTGCGAGCTCCTTCAATCGTGATCGGACGATCGGCGATCGGGCATTCGGCAGCCGGTAGGGAATGCGGGGGCAATGCGGACAGGCGGTCACCGGGGCCCGCGCTGCACACCCCGCCACTCCCGTACGGCGAAGATCAGCAGCCAGCAGCCGATCACGGCGGCGAGCGCGAAGGTGAGCGGGAGCGGAATCTGTACCACCGCTCCGAGTACGACTCCGAGCAGGAGCAGGGCGGCGACGAGGACGACCATGTTCAGCCTTTCTGCGGGCTCTCCCCGAGCACTTGAGAGTACGACTGTTCACTGACTGCTCAGTCTAGACCGCTGCCTCCTTCCCCACCCCGGAGAACAGTTGTTTACTGAATGGCATGAGTCACACCGTCGGCATCCGCCGGACCCAGAAGCTGAGGACCCGCCAGGCACTCCTGGACGCCGCGCTCGGGCTCCTGGAGCACCAGAGCCTCAGCAGCCTGGGACTGCGCGAGGTGACCCGGGCCGCGGGACTCACACCCACCGCCTTCTACCGGCACTTCGACGACACCGCCCGACTCGGCGTGGCACTCGTCGAGGAGACGCTGGGCAGCCTGCACGGGATGATCGGCGCGACACTCGCCGAGACCGGCGACAGCGAGGAGCGGTTGGACCGCAGCGTGGAGCTGATCACACGTCATGTACGCGAACAGCCCGCCCACTTCCGCTTCATCGCCCGTGAGCAGCACGGTGGCGTGGGCCCGGTCCGCGAGGCCATAGCGGCCCAACTGCGAGGCTTCGCCGAGGAGGTGGCCGCGGCACTCGCCGAGGAGCCGCAGTCCCGGGGCTGGAGCGACGAGGACCTGCTGATGCTGGGCGGCCTGTACGTCGACCACATGGTGATCACGGCCTCGGCCCTGCTGGACGCGGGGCCGGGCGGCGAGCAGCGAGTGGCGGAGGTGGCCCGCCGTCGGCTGAGACTCGTCACCCTCGGCAGGCTGCACTGGCTGGACGGCACGACCGAGGCCCTTCGGCTCATCACCCGCACCGGCGAGGATCCCGCCGCCACATCCGACAGGTCACGCCCCGGGCCCGCATGAACGCGTCGGAAATATTTGACGCGTCGGATTTTTCCGACGCATAGTGGTGCCATGCCTACCGACGTGTTCAGCGTGCTGGCCAACCCGGTGCGTCGCAGACTGCTCGAAAGCCTGCGTGCGGGACCCCGCTCCACAGGTGAGCTGGCCGGGATGTTCGAGCTCGGGAGGCCCGCGGTCTCCGAGCACCTGGCGGTGCTCCGTACCGCCGGACTGGTGCGCGAGGAGCCGCGTGGCCGACACCGCTTCTACCACCTCGAACCGGCCCGGCTGTCCGAGGTGAGCGAGTGGCTGCATCCGTTCGAGCACTACTGGAAGCAGCGCCTGGAGGCGCTGTCCGATCTCCTGGACGAGGACAACGAGACATGACCGAGAGCAACACGATCACCTGCGAGAAGTTCCTGCCCCACCCGCCGGCAGCGGTGTGGAAGGCCCTGACCGACCCCGATCTCCACGCCCGCTGGTGGGCCGCCGGCGACGTCGAGCCCGTCGTCGGGCACCGTTTCACCCTCGACATGGGCGGCTTCGGCAGCCAGCCCTGCGAGGTGACCGAGGTGGACGAGCAGCGTTTGCTGGCCTACCGGTTCGCCGAGGGCACACTCGACACCACCATCACCTGGGAGCTGCGGCCGGAAGGCGAGGGCACCCGTCTCGTCCTGACTCACGCGGGCTTCGACCTGGACTCCCCGATGGGCCGACAGGCTTATGACGGCATGGGCAAGGGCTGGCCCCATGTCCTCGGCCGCCTCGACACCGTCCTGGGCGAGGTCGCCCGACCCTGAGCGGCGGGTCTGCGTACGAGTGGGCCTCGACCGGCGTACCGATCACCCCTGGGCCGTGCCTCACGCCACCCGCATCGGCGTCCGTTCACGGCGTCGGCCCCTGATCCTCATCCGCCTCCGCGTACAGCGCCACGACCGCCGCCGCGTGACGGGCGAGCACGGCCCGCGCCTCCGGCGGGGAGAGCACTTCGAGGTTCGGGCCGAAGGAGAGCGGTAGTCCAGCCGCAACCGCCGGCATCGCGCTGCCGGTGCGCCGTGCCCGTACGGCTACGCGCGGGGCGCCCGCGCCAGTTGGCGGGACTGGGCCACCAGCCGCTCCGCGCTGTCCCAGACGTCCGCGTCCTCCTCCAGGTAACCGCCCGCCAGGTTGCGGGTGGTGATGGAGACGCGCAGCGGGCCCGGGGCGGGGCGGCAGCGGATGTGGGTGGTGAGTTCGACGGTCGGCGTCCAGCCCTTGAGGCCCAGCTCGAACGAGGTGGGGGGCAGTGCGTCGACGGTCAGCAGCAGCGAGAGCGGGTCGGCGTCGCGGCCGTCCGCGAGACCGAACCAGCCGCGCATCTCGCCCTTGCCGGAGGGGGCGCCGACGGCCCAGCCGACCGTCGCCGGGTCGAGCTTGATGTCGAGCCGCTCGGTGATGGCGGAGCTGCCGGGGATCGCGGCCGGACCGTCGGCCGGGCCGAGGCAGTGCTCCAGCGGCGGGATGGCCGGCGGCTTCGCCGAGGTGCGCACCTCGTCGGACAGCGCACCCAGATCACCGTAGGTGGCGATCACCCGGATGCGCTCGACCTCGGTGCCGTCCTGTGCGTACTGGAAGAGGGAGGCCTGGCCGGTGGAGAGGGTGCGGCCGGTGCGGACCGTCTGGGTGCGGATCACCGCCGGGCCCGGGACGGAGGCGGTGAGGTAGTGCGCGGAGACCGAGAAGGGGTCCGGGTGCGGCAGGGCCTCGCCCAGTGCGCGGCCGAGCATGGCGAGCAGATAGCCGCCGTTGACCGCGTGGATGATCGTCCATCCGGCGGAGAGCTCGGCGTCGTAGACGCCTTCTTCTCGAAGGGTGACGGCGGTGTCGCGGTCGAACTCGCTGTCGCCGATGGTCGCCTGCGCGGTCCGCGCGGCCTGCTCTGCTGCGTGTGCCATGCGAGGCACCGTACACCGATATTATTACTGAGCGGTAGCTTTTTTGTGGCCGGAAGATGCCGGCGGCGCACGTCGTCGACCGGGCCGCGAGAACCATGTCAGGTGGTCGCGGGGCCCTCCTCGGCCGTCGCCGACCGCCGGTTGTAGGCGCGCGGTGCCCGCCAGTGGAAGCGCATCGCGAGCAGCCGCAGCAGGAACGCCAGGATCACCGCGGCGCCGCTGGTGAAGGCGTTGAGCACGCCGAAGCGGATGCACAGCACGATCATCGTGGCGCCGACGATCGCAGGCACCGCGTACAGGTCGCGGTCCCAGCGCAGCAGCGAAGGCACCTCGTTGGCCAGCACGTCGCGCAGCACACCGCCGCCGACCGCGGTGGCCAGCCCCAGGGCCGCCGATGCGGTGAGGCCGAGACCGTAGGCGTACGCCTTGACCGTGCCCGTGACGCAGAACAGCCCGAGGCCGGCCGCGTCGAAGACGTTGACGCCGACCTGGATCCGTTCGACGTGCGGATGCAGGAAGAACACCAGGCCGGCGGCGAGGAGCGGGGTGGTGAAGTAGCCGAGGTCCGTGAAGGCCGCGGGCGGGACCGCACCGATGACGATGTCACGGAACAGCCCCCCGCCCAGCGCGGTCACCTCGGCGAGTACCGCGATGCCGAAGACATCGAAGTTCTTGCGTACGGCGAGCAGTGCGCCGGAGATCGCGAAGACGAAGATCCCGGCGATGTCGAGCGCATGCTGGACGGAGGGCGTGAACAGTTCGTTGAGCACCGGGCAATTGTGCCGGTACTACTCCTTCGGGCTGCCCTCCGGCGTATCGGACGATCCGGTGCCGCCGTCCGGGGCGGCTTCCTCGCCCTCCTCGGCCTCGGGCTTCGGCGCCGCGGCGGACTCCGGATCCTCCGCCGTGACGGCCTCCGCCTCCTCCGCCCCGGCCGGCTCCGGCTGCCCTGTCGTGACGATCTCGATCGCCTCGCGCGCCGCCGCCGTCACCGTCTCACCGGGCACTTGGTCGGGCGCGTTCTCCGGGTGGTGGCAGGCCACCTGGTGTCCGGTCTTCAGCGCGACCAGCGGCGGTTCCTGCGTCTTGCAGACCTCCGTGGCCTTCCAGCACCGGGTGTGGAACCGGCAGCCGCTGGGCGGCGAGATCGGCGACGGCACGTCGCCCTTCAGCAGGATGCGCTCGCTCTTGGCCGAACGGCGCTTCGGGTCCGGAATCGGAACCGCCGAGAGCAGCGCCTTGGTGTACGGGTGCATCGGCGCCTTGTAGAGCGACTCGCGGTCGGCCAGCTCCACGATCTTGCCGAGGTACATCACCGCGATCCGGTCCGAGACGTGCCGGACGACCGACAGGTCATGGGCGATGATCACGTACGTGAGACCCAGCTCGGTCTGGAGGTCGTCGAGCAGGTTCACGACCTGGGCCTGGATGGAGACGTCCAGCGCCGAGACCGGCTCGTCCGCCACGACCAGCTTGGGGTTGAGCGCGAGCGCGCGGGCGATCCCGATGCGCTGGCGCTGGCCGCCGGAGAACTCGTGCGGATAGCGGTTGTAGTGCTCGGGGTTGAGGCCCACGACCTCCAGCAGCCGCTGCACCTCCTTCTTGACGCCGCCCTCGGGCGTGACGCCCTGCAGCTTGAAGGGGGCGCCCACGATCGTGCCGATCGTGTGCCGGGGGTTCAGCGAGGAGTACGGGTCCTGGAAGATCATCTGCATGTCGCGGCGCATCGGGCGCATGGCACCGACGCCGAGGTGCGTGATGTCCCTCCCCTCGAACTCGATCTTCCCCGCGGTGGGTTCGAGCAGCCGGGTGATCAGCCGGCCCATCGTCGACTTTCCGCAGCCGGACTCCCCGACCACGCCCAGGGTCTCGCCCGAGCGCACCTCGAAGTCGATCCCGTCGACGGCCTTCACGGCACCGGCGTTGCGCTGCAGCATCCCCTTCTTCAGAGGGAAGTGCTTCTGCAGCCCGGTCACCTTGAGCAGCACCTCGCGGGAGGCGGCGTCCTCGACCGGCGCGCCGCTCCCGGCAGACCTCTGCGCCGGAACGTCCACGCCCTTGTCCTCGCTCGTCACGGCCTTGTCCTCGCTCACAGCTTGGGCGCAATCTCTTCGGTCCAGATACGCTCCCGCTGCTCCTGCGACATGTGGCAGGCCGCCCAGTGCCGGCTGCCGACCTCCTGCAGCTCGGGCCGAACGGTGCGGGTCACGTCGTCCTTGGGCACATCCGCGTACGGACAGCGCGGGTTGAAGGCGCAGCCCGAGGGGATGTTGATGAGCGACGGCGGGGACCCCTTGACCGGGATGAGCCGGTCGGTCTGGTCTCGGTCGAGGCGCGGCATCGAGCCCAGCAGACCCCAGGTGTAGGGGTGCCGGGGCTCGTAGAACACCTTCTCGGCCGGTCCGCGCTCCACGCAGCGCCCGCCGTACATCACCAGGAGGTCGTCGGCGAGCTCCGCCACGACGCCCAGGTCGTGGGTGATGATGATGACCGCGGAGCCGAACTCCTTCTGCAGATCCCTGATCAGGTCGAGGATCTGCGCCTGGACGGTCACGTCCAGCGCGGTCGTCGGTTCGTCGGCGATCAGCAGCTCGGGGTTGTTGACCAGCGACATGGCGATCATCGCGCGCTGGCGCATCCCGCCGGAGAACTCGTGCGGGTAGCTGTCGACACGCTTGTCGGGCTGCGGGATGCCGACCCGGTCGAGCATCTCGATCGCACGCTTGCGGGCGGTCTTCTTGTCCACGTCGTGGTGGACCCGGTACGCCTCCACGATCTGCTTGCCGATCGTGTAGTACGGGTGCAGCGCGGAGAGCGGGTCCTGGAAGATCATGGCCATGTCCCGGCCGCGCAGCTTGCGCACCTCGTCCGGGTCCGCGGACAGCAGTTCCTTGCCGTCCAGCCAGATCTCGCCGGAGACCTGCGCCTTGCGCTTTCCGTACTGGCCCGTGGTGTGCAGGCCCATGATGCCCAGGGACGTGACGGACTTGCCGGAGCCGGACTCACCGACGATGCCGAGGGTCTTGCCCTTCTCCAACTGGAAGTTGAGCCCGTCGACGGACTTGACCAGGCCGTCGTCGGTCGGGAAGTGCACCTTGAGGTCGCGCACTTCGAGGAAGGCGGTGGGAGCGGGCGAGCCGGCCGGGGCGGGTTCGCCCAGCGCGGCACCACTCTTGTGCAGTTCGGTCATCCCAGCCTCACTCGCGGGTCGATGACGGCGTACATGATGTCGACGACGAGGTTGGCGACGGCGATCGCGAGAGCCGCGAACAGGGTGACACCGAGAATCACCGGCAGGTCCTTGTTGCTGATGGCCTGGACCGCCGCGAGCCCGAGCCCCGGCAGGTTGAACGTGGACTCGGTGAGGACGGCGCCACCGAGGAGCACGCCGATGTCGAGGCCGAAGACGGTGAGGATCGGGGTCATCGCTGAACGCAGGGCGTGCCGGGTGATGACGGTGCCCTCGCCCAGGCCCTTGGCGCGGGCGGTGCGGATGTAGTCCTCGCCGAGCACTTCGAGCATGGTGGCTCTGGTGAGCCGGGCGTACATCGCGGCGTTCAGGAAGGCGAGCACGATCCACGGCAGGACCAGTGACTGGAACCAGGTGCCGATGCCGTCGTCCGTGGAGAGGTTGTCGGCGATGTGCACCCAGCCGAGGTTGTGTACGAACAGGCCCATCGCGATCATGCCGGTGAAGAAGATCGGCAGGGAGACGCCGCCGAGGGCGGTGGTCATCGCGGCACGGTCCCAGATGCTGCCGCGCCGCAGCGCGGACACGACACCGGTGGCGACCCCGCCGAGGAGCCACAGGACGCAGGCACCCGCGGCGAGCGCGCCGGTCACGGGCAGGGCGTCCTTGAGCGTGGTCCAGACCGGCACTTCGGTGCGGAAGGAGTAGCCGAAGCAGGGTGCGGCGCAGTGGGTGACGTCGTCACCGTTCGCGTAGTCGCGCCCCATCGGGATGCCCTTGACGAAGTCCCAGAACTGGACAAGGAGGGGGTCGTCGAGACCCAGTTTGATCCGGATGCCCGCGAGCTGCTCGGCACCCGTGGCCTTGCCGGCGAAGAGGACGGCGACGTCCTGACCCGCCCACTTGGGCAGCATGAAGAAGATGGTGAAGGTCGCGAGCAGTACGACGAGCACCATGATGACTACGGCGAACAGGCGCCGGATGAGATAAGCAAGCACTGTGCGCGGCCCGCCGGTGGCCGGGAACCCCTTGTGGGGGCTCCCGGCCACCGCCCCGGGCCATCACCTGCCCTTCGGACTGGCGGGTTTCGGCGGCGGTGGAGCAGTCAACCGGGTTGACTGCACATGCTGTTGACTACAGCGATTACTTGACGACGCCGAGCGAGACGTAGTCGTAACGGCCGTTGTACGCGTCGGACATGTAGGCGTTCGTCAGTCGCTTACCGCGCCAGGTGATGTTCTTCTCGTAGATGAAGGGCATCCAGTCGGCCTGGTCGAGGATCCGCTTGTCGAGCTGCTTGTAGATCTCGCCGGCCTTGTCCGGGTCGGTCTCCGCGATCGCGTTGTCGAAGAGCTTGTCGATCCCCGGGTCCTTGAGCTGCGACTCGTTGTAGTTACCGGTCTCGGACAGGAACCGGCTGTCCCACAGCGGCTGACCGAAGCCCTGGCCGGACGGGAAGTCCGGGCCCCAGCCGCTCATCGTCATGCCGTAGCCGCGCTTCTTCACGACGGACGGCGAGCCGGTGATGCTGGAGGCCTCGGCGCCGTCGATCGGGTCGACCTCGATCTTGATGCCGACCTTGCCGAGCTGCTCCTGGAGCGCCTCGGCGGTGTCGACCTCGCCCGGGTTGTTGTTACGGGCGCTGAGCTTGGTGGCGAAGCCGGTGGGCTTGCCGCAGGCCTTCAACTCTTCCTTGGCCTTGGCGGCGTCCGGCTTGCCCTTGCGGGCGAGGACACCGTACGGGTCGTAGTCGCTGTGGCCCTTGATGGAGGCCGGCAGGGTGCTGTTGGCGATCGCGCCACCGGCGATCTCGCCACCGCGGGTCTGCTGCAGGGCCGCGAAGTCCGTGGCGTAGAAGACGGCCTTGCGGCAGTGGACGTCGTCCAGCGGCTTCGCCGTGTGGACGAGCGCGACGTAGCGGACGAAGGACGTCTGCATGTTGTCGACGCTGTCCTTGTGGTCCTGGACGGCGGTCACACGGCCGGACTGGGTCATGCCGGTGCCGTTGAGGTCGACGTCGTAGTCGCCCTCCATCAGCTTCTTGTCGTTCTCCTCCAGGTTGGCGGAGATCGTCACCGTGACCTTGTCCGGGAGGGCGGCACGGACCGGGTCCGAGGACTTGTCCCACTTGTCGTTGCGGACGAGCACGATGCTCTTGCCCGGCTTGTACGTCTCGAACTTGTACGGGCCCGAGGAGAACGGCCGCTGGGTGTACTTCGCCTTGGTGTCCTCCGACGCCTTCACGGGCGAGCCGGACGGCATGGCGAGGAACTGCTCGAAGTCACCGTTGGGCTTGGGCAGCTTGAAGATGATGGTGTTGTCGTCGGGCGTCTCGATCGCCTTCAGGCCGAGCTTGTCCGCGGACGTGTCCTTGTACGGGCCCTTGTACTCGTGCTTGGGGTCCAGCGTCTGCATCAGGTACTGCGGGCCACCGGTGATGGTGTCCGTCGCCCAGATGCGCTCGATGCCGTACTTGACGTCCTTGGAGGTCAGCTTGGAGCCGTCCTCCCAGGTGAGGCCGGACCGCAGCTTGTACGTGTACGTCTTGCCGCCGTCCGAGATCACACCGGGGCCGGTGGCGAGGTCGCCGACCAGCTTGGTGGACGCGGCGCCGGGCTTGGTGTCGTACGTGACGAGCTGGCGGGTGTAGAAGCGCATGAAGTCCCACGCCATGCCGTAGTAGGCACGCTGGGGGTCGGCGGAGTCGAGGTCCTGCTTGCCGACCATCTTCAGCGTTCCACCCTTCTTGGTGGACGCGTTGGCGACCTTGTTGAACGCCGCGTTGAAGCCGGCGCCCTTCGCCTTGCTGTCGCCGCTGCCGCCGTCGTCGCCACCGCCGCACGCCGTGGTGGTCATCAGCGCCGCGACCACGAGGGCCGCACCAGCGGTGAGCCGTCGTTTCGAGGTAACTGTGGACATTTTCTCGTAACCTCCGAGATCGCGGTCCCAGGCCATTGCTTGCCGGAGAACCATGGGAAGAGCCACCTGACAGTGCGGCAGGGGCAAGTCGTGGGCTATCGGGTCCCCTTGGGATCCAGGGCGTCGCGCAGCCCGTCCCCGAAGAGGTTGAAGGCCAGTACGGTGATGAAGATCGTCACGCCGGGAAAGACCATGAACATCGGGTCGTGCTCGTACGTCTCCAGGGCGTCCCGCAGCATGCCGCCCCAGGAGGCCGTGGGCGGCCGGACACCGGCTCCGAGGAAGCTGAGGGCCGCTTCGGTGAGGATGTTGGTGGGGATCATGAGCGTCGCGTAGACGGTGATCGGCGCCACCAGGTTCGGCAGCAGCTCCCGGAAGAGGATGTGCCCGCGTCCGCCGCCGAGGCTGCGCGCCGCCTCCACGTACTCGCGCTCGCGCAGCGAGAGCGTCTGGCCCCGGACGATGCGTCCCACATACGGCCAGCCGAAGAAGCCGATGACGGCGACCAGTACGGCGATGCGCACCCCGCTGCCGGTGAGGCCGAGCAGATCGTCGGGGAGAACGGAGACGAGGGAGATGATGAACAGGAGCTGCGGGAACGACAGCAGCACGTCCATGACCCGGCTGATCACCGCGTCGACCCAGCCGCCGAAGTAGCCGGCGATGATCCCGAAGAGCGTGCCGAGCGCCACCGCGACCAGGGCCGCGAGGAACGCCACGAGCAGCGAGATCCGGGCGCCGTAGACGATCCGGCTGAAGATGTCGCGCCCCTTGTTGGGCTCGACGCCGAAGAGGAAGTCGCCGCTGACGCCGCCGAGGCTCCCCTGGGGGAGGTTGGTCAGCGGGTCGAGCTTGTCCTGGTGGAAGTCGTTCGGCGGGTGCCCCAGCAGGCCCACGATGAGGGGCGCGAAGATCGCCACCACGATCAGGACGAGGACAACGATGCCACCCGTCAGCGCGACCTTGTCCTGCTTCAGGCGGTTCCAGGCGATCTGCTTGAGAGACCGTCCCTCGACCTTCTTCACCCCTGAGTCGGCTGCGGGACCACCGGTCGCGATCGGGTCCGCTTCCGTGGTCGGCTCATGCAGTGGTGCCGTCATCGTGGCAAGGACCCCTCTCAACCGGCGGTGGCCGGGCCGAACTGGCCGCTGTGGCGGCACGGATCAGTCAGTCGTACACAGAGGCGGCAGGACGCCCTTGCTGCGGGAGTCTTCATTGCTGTTGCGCGCGGTAGCCATACCGTCAGGCGAATGGATGCCTAACCGTGATGCGGTCAGGGGTGTTCCGTTATCCGGACGGATGTGAACGCCCCTCGAACACGGGCCAGTTGAGGCGGAAGAGGGGCACGCGCGTAGATTCACGCCGCTTTCACCACCAGACGTCCCCAGCGCGGAAATCCCGGACATGGAGGGCGAGATGCACCGGAAGCCGTGAACACGCGCCCACATTTCGGGAGTTGGCCCTCTATGTGTATGTCCAGGAAATCAGGAACGTACACCTGCATTCCGGGCACACCGGGCTCACGCGGTCGCGTCGCGGACACCGGGTACGGCCGACCGCGCACCCCTACCGGTACGCGCGACTCCGACGGCGCGCGCTCAGTACGCGCCCTGCGGCGGCGGATAGCCGTAGCCCGCCACCGGGGCCGCCGGGGCATGGGCCTCGCGGTCGTAGAACGGGCGGGCGTTGGCGCGCAGCCACATCGCGACCGGGTCGTACTCGTCGGACATCGCGACGGTGGAGACGGGCAGCCCGTCCGGGACCGCGCCGATCGACTGCTGCATCATCGCGCGCACGGCGTCGACCGAGGTCTGACTCGTGTCGTAGAGGTCGAGGCCGATGGCGAGATAGGGGACGCCGAGCGCGGGCTGCACCCAGGCACGGCGCAGCGAGCGGATCGCGGGGGTGTGGTGGGCGTTCTGCGCGAGCAGGGCGTAGAACTGCGGGATCTCGATGGCCGGCTCGGTGAGCCGGAGGGGGCCCGCGGGCATCCGGTCGAGGCCGGTGGCGATCCGGCGCAGATCCAGCCAGGGGATGCCGATTCCGCCGCCCGGGGCGTGCGGGTTGAGCCAGATGCCCCAGCGGTCGGGGAAGAGGGCACGGGCGATGTCGCGCCCGCCGACCAGTTCATGGGCCCGGTTCCAGCCACTGGCCGAGAGCTCCTGGGCGGAGGTCACACAGGGGGCGTAGCCGAGGCCGTCGATCTCCATGTTTCCGTACTGGGCGTCGGGCGAGCCCGCCTGGCCGTGCCAGAGGAGCATCCAGATCCGGCCGTTCACGAGGGCCTGCAGCAGCGCCTCGTACGCGTCGTAGCGTCCCGGCGTCACTTGGCGCAGCATGTGCTCGACCTGCCCGGCCGCCGCGGTGCCTGACGCACTCACCTGGTCCCGCCCCTCTTCGATCCACTGTGTCGGCCCGCCGCTCCCGGGGCACACGGGTGCGGCATGATGCCGAGGCACCAGCCATCAAACCAGCTTATGCGTCGGTCCTGACACCGACTTGACTCCATGGGCCGACGTGGCAATCGGCCCTGGAGCCGTCGGCGTGCTACGGGGTCTCGCGCCGGTAGAACGGCCGGACCTTCTCCCGCATCCAGTCGCCGACCGGGTCCTGTGCCACGTCGAGCAGGACCAGGTTGACCGGCCAGGGCACCTCGACCCGGCCCAGCGCACGGCCGAGGGCGTCCATCGGGGCGTTGCGTCCGGCGCCCTCCCAGGTGGAGAACTCGACCCCTATGAAGAGGACGGGCTCGCCGCCCTCGATGCTGGCCAGCGTCCGGCGGGCGGTGAGCACGACGCCGCTCTCCTCGAATTCGCCGGCCGCCGCGGCGAGGAAGTCGACGGGCTCCTCCTGCCAGGACGGTTCGTACAGCCGGACCCGGCCGCCGCCGGCCGGCCCGTCCAGCGGGGTGCGTCCGGCGCGGCAGAGCTCGGCCACGGCGGGCGGCGGCAGCGGCATCCCGACAGCGCCGCCCGGATTCACCGCGATACCGAGCTGCGGGGGCAGACCGCGGGCGAAGTCGCGGGCGGGTGCGACGGTGACGGACATACGGGTGCCGACGCAGGCGAGGAACTGCTGTTCGGAGCTGAAGACAGGAACGTACGCGGCGCCGTCGATCTCCAGTGTCGGCAGGTCCAGGTCCGGGGAGTCGGGTCCGCCGCCATTGGGCAGGGGCACCCAGACCTGGCTGCGCCCGAGCACCTCGACGAGCCGTCCGCCCGCCTCCGGGCTACCCACCGAGGCCATCAGTACCTCTTCGAGCTCATTGGCCGGCCATCCGCTCTGCGGATGGGACTGGACCTGCGCCGGAATGTCCACTGCTTCCCCTTCTTGCCCGAGCCTTCCCGCAGAAGATTACGGCCTGCCGCCCGCGCCTTCGGTGCCGTGGCGAACGTGATCCGGCCCAGCGCCCTCGCCGCCTCGCGGTCCAGCAGCACCGCCGAGGCGCAGCCGGGCGGCAGCAGGCCGGTCTCGGTGACCCGCAGCAGCTTCCCCACCGCCCTGCGATGCCGGGCGAAGGCGTATCCGGAGACACCCCGCCCGCGCTCCCGCTGGCCCTCCTTCGCCGTCTGCGGTGTGACGTCGAGCAGGACGAGATGGAGGACGCGGCCCCGGCGCCGGGCGTCACGGGCCAGCCAGCCGCGCACCCACGCCTGGGTTCCGCAGTCGTGGACGACGACGGACTCGCCGGAGCGCAGCGCGCGCCACAGTCCCCGGTAGTGGGCGGCGCGGACCAGCGGACGGTAGAGGGCGTACGGGAGTAAGCGGGGCATCAGCCGGGCCCAGCGGTCCCGGGTGTCCTGGGAGTCGATGGCGCGGGCCGTCGTCACCGTCCGCCGGATGAGCGTCGATTTGCCGCTGCCGGGCAGTCCGGAGACCACCACCACGTCGCCCGCCGCGAAGCGCAGGCTGCGCGGGCCGCGCCCGGCCCGCCCCCGCAGGTCTCGTACGACGGGCGCGCGCGGGCCGAGCATCTCCCCGGCCGGGACCCCCGGCTGTGCGGGCATCGCGTCGTGCGCGACTCCCGCGGTTGTCGCGTACCGCTGCAACGTCATCGCCCTCCCCCTGTCGGGTCACCCGCGTATGCCCCTGAAGTGTAAAGAAAAGGTAATGCGACACAACCGTCCACGCCGTCGATTCCGAGAGGGGACCGGGGCCCCACTCCGACGGAATGCGTGCGATGATGACCCGGCCAACTGCATAAAGGCCGCTTGAATCCGCGCGGGAGAGTTCCGGTCACTGCATGTGCCGGGCGCCGAAGGAGCAAGTTCCTCCCTTGAATCTCTCAGGCCCCGTACCGCGTGGATGAGGCAGATCTGAAAAGCGGGCCGCTCCGCGGCTCCACCCAAGGTGCAAGCCGAACCCCTCAGGGGCTCTCGGCGAACCTCTCAGGTTCCGATGACAGATGGGGAGGGATTGTCCTCGTCGTCATGCCCCGGGAGTCACATCCATGAGCACCGCCCCCCGTCTCACCGCCCTCGATGCCCTGCACCGTTCGCTGGGCGCGACCATGACCGACTTCGCGGGCTGGGACATGCCCCTGCGGTACGCCAGCGAGCGCGACGAGCACAACGCGGTGCGCACCAGGGCCGGTCTCTTCGACCTGTCCCACATGGGCGAGATCACCGTCACCGGCCCCGAGGCCGCCGCCTTCCTGAACTTCGCGCTGGTCGGCAACATCGGCACCGTCGCCGTCGGCCGCGCCCGCTACACCATGATCTGCGCCGAGAACGGCGGCATCCTGGACGACCTGATCGTCTACCGCCTCGGTGACGACGAGTACATGATCGTCGCCAACGCCGGGAACGCCCAGATCGTGCTGGACGCGCTGACCGCGCGGGCCGACGGCTTCGACGCCGCGGTGCGCGACGACCGCGACGCGTACGCGCTGCTCGCCGTCCAGGGCCCGGAGTCCCCCGCCATCCTGGCCTCGGTCACCGACGCCGACCTGGACAGCCTGAAGTACTACGCCGGCCTGCCCGGCACGGTCGCCGGTGTGCCCGCGCTGATCGCCCGCACCGGCTACACCGGCGAGGACGGCTTCGAGCTGTTCGTCGCCCCCGAGCACGCCGAGCAGCTGTGGAAGGCCCTCACCGAGGCCGGCGCCTCCCACGGCCTGATCCCGTGCGGGCTCTCCTGCCGCGACACGCTGCGCCTGGAGGCGGGCATGCCGCTCTACGGGCACGAGCTGACGACCGAGCTGACCCCCTTCGACGCCGGCCTCGGCCGGGTCGTGAAGTTCGAGAAGGAGGGCGACTTCGTCGGCCGCGAGGCCCTGACGGCCGCCGCCGAGCGCGCCGAGACCGCCCCGCCCCGCAAGCTGGTCGGGCTGATCGCCGAGGGCCGCCGGGTGCCGCGCGCCGGTTTTTCCGTGGTCGCCGGGGGCGAGATCGTCGGCGAGGTCACCTCGGGCGCCCCGTCGCCCACCCTGGGCAAGCCGATCGCCATCGCGTACGTGGACGCCGCGCACGCCACGCCCGGCACCACGGGCATCGGGGTGGACATCCGGGGCAGCCACGAGCCGTACGAAGTCGTGGCGCTGCCTTTCTACAAGCGTCAGAAGTGACGTCCGCGCACCTCAGAAGTGACGCATTCCCGTCTCACACCGTAAGACCACCGTTCATCAGCACTCCCACGCGTACAGGAGAATTCAGGTCATGAGCAACCCCCAGCAGCTGCATTACAGCAAGGAGCACGAGTGGCTGTCGGCCGTCGAGGACGGTGTGGCGACGATCGGCATCACGGAGTTCGCCGCCAACGCGCTCGGCGACGTCGTCTACGCCCAGCTCCCCGAGGTCGGTGACACGGTGACCGCGGGCGAGACCTGCGGCGAGCTGGAGTCGACCAAGTCGGTGAGCGACCTGTACTCGCCGGTGACCGGTGAGGTCACCGCCGCGAATCAGGACGTCGTGGACGACCCGTCGCTGGTGAACTCCGCTCCGTTCGAAGGCGGCTGGCTGTTCAAGGTACGTGTGGCGGAGGAGCCGAAGGACCTGCTCTCCGCCGACGAGTACACCGAGTTCTCCGGCAACTAAAGACCCCAAGGGACCACCTGATGTCGCTTCTCAACTCCTCCCTCCACGAGCTGGACCCGGACGTCGCCGCCGCCGTCGACGCCGAGCTCCACCGTCAGCAGTCCACCCTCGAAATGATCGCCTCGGAGAATTTCGCTCCGGTCGCGGTCATGGAGGCCCAGGGCTCCGTCCTCACCAACAAGTACGCCGAGGGCTACCCCGGCCGCCGCTACTACGGCGGCTGTGAGCACGTCGACGTCGTCGAGCAGATCGCCATCGACCGCATCAAGGCGCTGTTCGGCGCCGAGGCCGCGAACGTCCAGCCGCACTCCGGTGCGCAGGCCAACGCCGCCGCGATGTTCGCGCTGCTGAAGCCGGGCGACACGATCATGGGCCTGAACCTGGCCCACGGCGGTCACCTGACGCACGGCATGAAGATCAACTTCTCCGGCAAGCTCTACAACGTGGTCCCGTACCACGTCGACGAGACCGGCGTCGTGGACATGGCCGAGGTCGAGCGTCTGGCCAAGGAGTCCAAGCCGAAGCTGATCGTCGCCGGCTGGTCCGCGTACCCCCGTCAGCTGGACTTCGCCGCCTTCCGCCGCATCGCGGACGAGGTCGGCGCGTACCTGATGGTCGACATGGCGCACTTCGCCGGCCTGGTGGCCGCGGGTCTGCACCCCAACCCGGTGCCGCACGCCCACGTCGTCACGACCACCACGCACAAGACCCTCGGCGGTCCGCGCGGTGGCGTCATCCTGTCGACGCAGGAGCTCGCCAAGAAGATCAACTCGGCGGTGTTCCCGGGCCAGCAGGGCGGTCCGCTGGAGCACGTGATCGCGGCCAAGGCGGTCTCGTTCAAGGTCGCGGCGACCGAGGAGTTCAAGGAGCGCCAGCAGCGCACCCTGGACGGCGCCCGCATCCTCGCCGAGCGGCTGGTCCAGCCGGACGTCACCGAGGTCGGTGTCTCCGTGCTGTCCGGCGGTACGGACGTCCACCTGGTCCTCGTCGACCTGCGCAACTCCGAGCTGGACGGCCAGCAGGCCGAGGACCGGCTGCACGAGCTGGGCATCACGGTCAACCGGAACGCCATCCCGAACGACCCGCGGCCGCCGATGGTCACCTCGGGTCTGCGGATCGGTACGCCGGCCCTGGCCACCCGCGGTTTCCAGGCCGAGGACTTCACCGAGGTCGCGGAGATCATCGCCTCCGCGCTCAAGCCGTCCTACGACGCGGACAGCCTGAAGGCCCGCGTCGTCGCGCTGGCCGAGAAGTTCCCGCTGTACCCCGGTCTGAAGTAGTCCGGAACGCGGCTCGTCCCGAGTAATACGGGACACAGTTCGTCACCTTTCGGGCGGGGCACCACGCACACTGGTCAGTGAGCGCGGTGCCCCATCCCTTGTCCCCGCTGCTCTTCGGGCCGACCGGTCCGTACCGCACCACCCGGCAGACAACGGCGTCTACCAACCCTTAGGAGTCTTCCGTGGCCATCTCGGTCTTCGACCTGTTCTCGATCGGCATCGGCCCGTCCAGCTCCCATACGGTCGGCCCGATGCGCGCCGCCCGCATGTTCGCGCGCCGGCTGAAGAACGAGGGCCTGATCGCCCACACCGTCTCGATACGGGCCGAGCTGTACGGCTCCCTCGGCGCAACCGGTCACGGCCACGGCACCCCCAAGGCCGTCCTGCTCGGCCTGGAGGGAGAGTCGCCCCGCACCGTGGACGTGGAGTCCGCCGACGACCGGGTGGAGCGGATCCGCACCACCGGCCGGATCAACCTGCTCGGCATGCACGAGATCGACTTCGACGCCGACGAGCAGCTGGTCCTGCACCGCCGCAGGGCCCTGCCGTACCACGCCAACGGCATGACGATCTTCGCCTTCGACCACGAGGGCGCCTCTCTCCTGGAGAAGACGTACTACTCGGTCGGCGGCGGCTTCGTCGTGGACGAGGACGCGGTGGGCGAGGACCGGATCGTCCTCGACGACACCGTGCTGAAGTACCCCTTCCGCACCGGCGACGAACTGCTGCGGCTCTCCAAGGACACCGGCCTTTCCATCTCCTCGCTCATGCTGGAGAACGAGAAGGCCTGGCGTACCGAGAACGAGATCCGCTCGGGTCTACTGGACATCTGGCACGTCATGCAGGCCTGTGTCGCGCGCGGCATGTCCCGCGAGGGCATCCTGCCCGGCGGTCTCAAGGTCCGCCGCCGTGCCGCGACCACAGCGCGTCAGCTGCGTGCCGAGGGCGACCCGCAGACCCACGCGATGGAGTGGATCACCCTCTACGCGATGGCGGTCAACGAGGAGAACGCGGCGGGCGGCCGCGTCGTCACCGCACCCACCAACGGTGCCGCGGGCATCATCCCGGCCGTGCTGCACTACTACATGAACTTCGCGGCGGGCGGCGCCACCGAGGCGGAGAAGGAGGACGGCGTCGTCCGCTTCCTCCTGGCCGCCGGAGCCATCGGCATGCTCTTCAAGGAGAACGCCTCCATCTCCGGTGCCGAGGTCGGCTGCCAGGGCGAGGTCGGCTCCGCCTGCTCCATGGCCGCGGGCGCCCTCGCCGAGGTCCTCGGCGGCACCCCCGAGCAGGTAGAGAACGCCGCCGAGATCGGCATGGAACACAACCTCGGCCTGACCTGCGACCCGGTCGGCGGTCTCGTCCAGATCCCGTGCATCGAGCGCAACGGCATGGCCGCGGTCAAGGCCGTCACGGCGGCGAAGATGGCGCTGCGCGGCGACGGCAGCCACAAGGTCTCCCTGGACAAGGTCATCAAGACCATGAAGGAGACGGGCGCGGACATGAGCGTGAAGTACAAGGAGACGGCGCGGGGCGGGCTCGCGGTGAACATCATCGAGTGCTGAGGCCGGAGCCCTTGATCAGGGGTTCCTCGTCCTCGTCCTTCGGCCACCACTTGCCCTCGGTGTCGCTCACAGGTAGAGCTGTCGCCTGCAGGTGCGGCAGTGGATCTTGCCATCGCGCTTCTCGGTCTGCCGGTGCTCGCACGTCACCGCCTTGGCCGTAACCCCGTTCCCGTTCCTGTTCCCGTACCTGGTCTCCGTCCCCGCCGTCGCGTCTCCCCCGCAAGCAGGATCGGCGGACCGCGCGGCGGGGCCGGTGGGCGCGTCCCTGGCGTGCGACTGGACGCGCACCAGGTGGTCGAGTTCCGCGACGCACGGGCCGCACGCGTACAGGTCGCCCGTCGCGCCGGGCGTGTGCACGGAGCCGACCCACAGCACGCGCACGCCCTCGCGTCGGCAGTACAGCCGGCAGTTCCCCGTCACCCACGCGTTGCCGTCGTCCGTCCGCGCGGCCGGCGGCCACGCATCGCGCCACGGACGTGCGACGGCCGGGGCGAAGCTCACCCCGCGCCT
Source organism: Streptomyces sp. NPDC014727 (assembly GCF_043083485.1). Taxonomy (NCBI): domain Bacteria; kingdom Bacillati; phylum Actinomycetota; class Actinomycetes; order Kitasatosporales; family Streptomycetaceae; genus Streptomyces; species Streptomyces sp. NPDC014727. The sequence continues at coordinate 104,549 of NZ_JBIBYR010000022.1, forward strand.
CCGCCCGCCCGCACCGGCTCACCGTGCTCGGCCGTCGGCCGCATGACCGCCGCCCCCTTCTCGATGACCGCCGCCAGCGCGCGGGCCACGGGCGCGGAGCAGTCACCGAGGGTCACCAGCGCGTATCCGGTGCCGTCGGTGCGCGACACGGGACGGATGTCCAACGCAGGAAGCTGGATGCCTGCCCGCCGAAGCGCCGCGCCGAGTGCGTCGCGCGCCTCCTCGGCTTCGTTGATCTTCCGCACCGCTCGCCGTCGTGTCGTCATGGAGTTCCGTTCCGTTTACCCAACATCGGTGTGAGATGTGGGGGCTTGGGCTACTGTGCGTGTTCCGGGCATTACGAGAATGGACCCGGAACAGGGAACGGACACCATCGACGGGCTGTACTTCCCCGGCTCCGGCGGTAGTTCCACACCTTCCACGGAGGAGCGCACTATGCCGCCGAGACGGGTGGTCACGGGTCGGAGCCAGCAGCCACGTCAGCGGTTCGTCGAGGAGCTGCGGATACTCCGCTCGCAGAGGGGCCACAGCCTGCGCAAGCTCGGCGAAGTCCTTGGCTGGGACTGGTCGTTGTTCGGCAAGATGGAGAGCGGGGAGACACTCGGCGGTCCGGAGGTCGTGCAGGCGCTCGACCAGCATTACGGGACGCCCGGCCTCCTCCTCACGCTGTGGGAGCTCGCGGTCGGCGACCCGACCCAGTTCCGGGAGCAGTACCGCCGGTACATGACCCTGGAGGCCGAGGCGGTGAGCCTGTGGCAGTACTCCGCGAGCGCCCCGCCGGGCCTGCTCCAGACGAGCGAGTACGCGCGCGAGGCACTCGCGGCGGGCGGCATCAACGGTGAAGAGCTGAACCAGCAGGTCGAAGCGCGCATAGGGCGGCGGAAGGTGCTGGAGGGGGACGACGCACCGCCGTTTCGCGTCATCCTCTCCGAGGCGGTGCTGCGCACGCACCTGAGCGACGCCCAGGCCTGGCAGGAACAGGTGGAGTATCTGGCCGAGGCGTCGGACCGCCCGAACATCACCCTCCATGTGCTGCCGTTCAGCGCCGGTCCTCATAGCCTGATGAGCACCGACGCAATGTTTCTGCGGCTGTCGGACGGCCGTACGGTGGCCTACACCGAGAACGACGTACGTGGTGAACTGATCGAGGAATCAGGCAGGGTTGAGCATGTGCAGCGCAGATATGATGCGGTGCGTGACCTGGCACTACCCCCGGTCAAGTCACGGAAGTTCATCCTGCGGATGTTGGAGGAAATGCCGTGCGAGCCATCGACGTCAGCAACGTGACATGGCGCAAGTCCAGCTACAGCAACACGGACGGCGGCAATTGCATCGAGGTGGCCGACGGCTTCCCCGCCGTCGTGCCCGTACGTGACAGCAAGAACCCGGGCGGCCCCGCGCTCGTCTTCGAGTCGGCCGTCTGGTCGTCGTTCGTGACGGCCGCCAAGGGCGGGGAGTTCACCGTCTGAGCCACGCGACAGCCTTCGATTGACCGGCCCTCGCCCAGTGGCGGGGGCCGTTGTCGTTCCGGAACACAAGCGGTGCCCACCTTATGCTGCAAGCAAGGTGATTGACATACCGTCATGATGGTTCAGGCGTAACCTGACGGACCCGCGACCCGGTCCGCGCGAGGTTCGCGGGCCGCGGGTGGGGTGGATCCTCCGGCAGCGGGCACTGTTGGAATGTCCAAGAAGGGGGCCCGATGAGACGCACGGAAGTAGCCAAACAGCTGGGCGGATTCGTACGAGAGCACCGGACCGACGGTGCGAAACGCCTGCGGCAGGCGGGAATCTGGCTGGTGATCGGGGCGGTGGGCACAGCCGTCGGGCTGCCGGTGGCGATCGCGTCGGTGGGCACCGTCCATGGGGCCCCGAAGCTGGCGGGGCTGCTGCTCGGGGTGGGTCTGGTGGGGTGGGGGCTGGGGATCTGGCGCCTGGTGCAGGCGTTCCGTACCCGGGAACAGTCCTTCGACATCCATGAGCGGGGGTTCACCCACCGTGTGGCGGGCGACGCCACCGTCATCCCCTGGGAGGACGTGGCGCAGGTGAGCGCCTCCGCCGGCGACGGCCGGGCGCTCGCCGATGCTCGCGGCATGGGCTCCACGTGCGAGATACGACTGCACAGTGGACGCCGGATTCGCGTGGACACCTTCACCGAGGACATGCGGGAGCTGGCCACGGTGGTCCATCGCGCGGTTCATCTCGGAGAGTGCCCCCGGGGCCGGGGCCGCTGACCGGCTCTGTCGGGGGCTCACGCGGCGAGGAGTGCCGCCGCAACGCAAAGCGCACCTGATAGCCTCAGCAAGAGGGGCGATTGATTTCGTCTCTTTTTGCTTTTCTCTGCGTCTTTCCCCTTTGCGCCTCCCCCTCCCCCTTTCTCTCTGTCACCCCGGGACGTGAGCGATGTCTGAGAACTCGAATATCTGGGAAGTGCGGCTGGGTATCTACGCCACCCAGCAGCAGGCCGAAGAGGTCAAGGAACGCATCGTCAGGCTGCTGTGCCCGGACCCGGACCACGCACCGCCGTGCCCGATTCCGTGGTCGGCGTCCCTTCACCACGTGTCGGGGCAGTCTGCGGAGGACGACTCCTACGCGGAGTTGATCGAACAGGCCGAGGCGGAGAAGCATCTCCGCCTGTAGCCGCCCGAACGCCCCCGGCGGCTCCGAACAGTCCGGAGTGGTCCCGTGCACTCATGATGCGTCGACTCACGGAACGCGGCCGGTGACAAGTGCGCCACGTTCGCACCTCCTTGCCCGCGCCGGTTCTTCGACGGCTCTGTCACAGCCTGTCCACAGCCTTGAGGTACTCGATTGCTTCGGCGCCGCCGGAGTTGATAGGGATGAGGGGCACATTTGTTTGCTCAGGCTCGGCAGGGGGACTGGATGAAGTTCGATATGGGGGCCCAGGTTCTGACGACTCTGTCGTCGAAGTCGCGTGGCTCGAGTACTGATCTGGGGACGTTGATTCGTCAGTTGGTGCAGGCGGCGGCGCCGTTGGAGGGGAAGTTCAATGGTGCGGGGCGTGTGGCGTTCGA